>NZ_SOGO01000026.1:0-97670 GCF_004403415.1 Cryobacterium sandaracinum | reverse complement strand
GGGCGGCGCCCATGCGGGCGGCCGGGGACCCGGCCCAGCGTTCACCCGGCGGCACCGGTCCGGAGACGGCCGAGCCCGGCTCGATTACGGCGCCCCGCCCGATGTCGGCGCCGCCGAGCAGTGCGCTGCGGGAGCCGACCGTGGCGCCGGCGCCGATCCGCACCGGCCCGATGCGCAGCACGTCGCCGTCGATCCAGTAGCCGGACAGGTCGGTCTCGGGTTCGATGGCTGCCCCGGCACCGATGTCCAGCATTCCGGTTACCGGCGGCAGGGAGTGCAGGTCGACGTCGGTGCCGATGCGGGCGCCGAGAGCCCTGGCGTAGTAGCTGATCCAGGGGGCACCGGCCAGGCTCACGGCATCCGAGAGCAGTGCCACCTGTTCGGCGAGCCAGAGGCGCAGGTGCACCGATCCGCCGCGCGGATAGTTGCCGGGCTCCACGCCGCGCAGCAGCAGCCGGGCGGCGACGACGGAGATGGCCATTTTGCCGGGCGGGGTGACGAAGAGCACGAACCCGAGCGCCACCCACCACCAGGAGATGGTGGGCGCGAAGGAGGCGCCAGACCAGCCCGCGAGCAGGTTGTTCGCCGCCGAGAGGTAGACCAGCCAGCGCGCGCCGACCAGCACGTGCAGCGGCACGCCCAGCAGGGTGATGGCGAGGCGGCTGCGCCGGGGCACCGGCTGAACCTCCCGCACGATACTCGCCGCCGCGGGTGCGCGTCCGTCGAGCTCGTCGGCGAGGGAACCGATCCGGGGGTAGTCGTAGATGTCGGAGACTCGGGTGTCGGGGAACCGCTCGCGGACGGTCGACACGAACTGGGCCGCGGAGAGCGACCCGCCGCCGTGGGCGAAGAAGTCCGCGTCGGGGCCGTCGGCCGACACCCCGAGGATGGCGGCCCAGCCGACGGCAAGCCACGCCGCCGTCGGCGAGAAGGCCTCCGCCTGCTCACCCCCGGTGGCGGGAAGGGGCCAGGGCAGGGCACCGCGGTCCACCTTGCCGGAGATACGCGTGGGCAGCTCGTCGACGACGTGCACCAGCGGCACGAGCGCGGCCGGCAACTCTTCGCGCAGACGAATGTTGGCGGCCGCCCGGTCGAAGAGGGCCCCCTCCACCTGGGCCAGGTAGCCGACCAGGATCTGGTTGCCGGCCGGGGTTCTCTGCACGACCGCGGCCGCTCCGGCCACCCCCGGGAGCGCGCGCAGGGCCGCCTCGATCTCGCCGAGTTCGATACGGCGGCCGCCGAGCTTGACCTGGTCATCGGCCCGGCCGACGAACACGAGACCCTCGCGCTCGTAGCGCACCAGGTCGCCGCTGCGGTAGGCGCGGTGCCAGCCCAGCTCGGTATGCGGGGCGTACTTCTCGGTGTCCTTGCCGGCGTCGAGGTAGCGGGCCAGCCCGACCCCGCCGATAATGAGCTCCCCGGTCTCGCCGTGGGCCACCCGGGCACCGGCGGCGTCCACCACGGCAAGGTTCCAGCCGGCCAGAGGAAGCCCGATCCGCACCGGCCCGCGGCCGTCGAGCAGGGCGGCGCAGGCGACGACGGTGGCCTCGGTCGGGCCATACGTGTTCCAGACCTCCCGGCCGCGCACGGCGAGGCGCGAGGCGAGCTCGGGTGGGCAGGCTTCGCCGCCGAAGATCAGCAGCCGCACCCGCTCCAGCGATTCCTCCGGCCACAGGGCCGCGAGGGTCGGCACCGTCGACACCACGGTGATGCCGTGCTTGATCAACCACGGGCCCAGGTCGACCCCCGAGCGCACCAGGGAGCGGGGCGCCGAGACGAGGCAGGCACCGTTCCGCCAGGCCAGCCACATCTCCTCGCAGGAGGCGTCGAAGGCCACAGACAGGCCGGCCAGCACCCGGTCCGCGGGACCGATCGGGTCCGACCGGAGGAACAGGTCGGCCTCCGCGTCGACGAACGCGGCGGCGGAGCGGTGGGCCACCGCCACCCCCTTTGGTACCCCGGTGGAGCCCGAGGTGAAGATCACCCAGGCATCGTCGTCGGGGGCCGGCATGGCGCCGATCGTGCCGGCGAGGGCCAGGTCGTCCCCGGGCGCCAGCATCCGTTCGGCGAACATCTCCGCGTCGATGCCGGTGCGCACCTCGAACACGCCGCCCGCCCCGATCACGCCCACGACCCGGGCCTCGCCGAAGACGAGCCGGGCGCGTTCCTCGGGGTCGTCGGCGTCGACGGGCACGTAGGAGGCGCCGACCAGAAGGGTCGCCAGAATGGAGAGATACAGTTCCCGGGTTCCCGACGGGATCCGGATGCCAACGGTGTCGCCGCGGCGCACCCCGCGGCGACTGAGCTGCTCCGCCTGCTCGGTGACCAGGCGCACCAGATCCCGGTAGTTGATCGCCCCGTCGACGTCTTCGAGGGCGAGCGCGCCCGGATGCCGACCGGCGGTCGCGAGCAGGATGTCGACCAGGGTGCGGGCCGGCGCCGCGCGGTGTCCGGCCTCGAGCACGTCCTGGCCGGGCTCAATCGGGGTCAGGGTCACGCAGGCTCCTCGTCCAGGTCGCGGTGCCAGCCACCGCGCGCCACCAGTTTAGAACCCGCAGGTAACAGGGAGGTGTCCGGTTACGGTGACACCGGCGACGGGTGCCGCGACGCGTCAGATCAGACCGTGGCGGCGGAAGGCGTTCCAGACGCCGTCGCCCTGCACGGTGGTGGTGACCTCGTCGGCGTAGGCCTTGACGGCATCCGAGGCGTTGCCCATGGCGATGCCGACCCCGCAGACCTGCAGCATCTCGATGTCGTTGCTGCTGTCACCGATGCCGAGGGCGGATGCCGCGTCGAGGCCGAGCCGGTCGAGGAGCCGCAGGATCGTGGAGCCCTTGTTCACACCATTCAGCGTCACCTCGCCGCTGCCGCGCCCCATGTGCGGGATGGTTCCGGTGATGACATGGAAGTCTCCGCTGAGCGCGTCCGACACCCGGTCGTACGCCCGGAGGTCGCCGGCGAGGAACACCGACTTCGCGATGCCCGTGAGACTGAAGGGGCGCACATCGGCGAAGGCCTTCAGCGCCGGGTGTGCGACGGCACCGGTGACGGATGCCGTCGCATACCCGGCTCCCGCCTTCCGCTTTTCGCCGGACGCGTAGTAGTCCGCGAAGCGGTCATGCACGCCGGGGCTCGGAAACAGCTCGTCAAAGGACTGCAGGTAGAAGTCGTACCCTGACTCCTCATAGAAGCTGATCATGCGGGCCACGGCCGCTTCGGGCATCGTGCGTTCGATCACGAGCTCATCGCCGATCTCCGCGAACCCGCCGCCGGAGCTGATGAAACCGTCGAATCCGATGTCGCGGATCGCGGGGTAGATCTCCACGGACGCCCGTCCGGTGCTGAGGTACACCAGGTGCCCGTTGTGCCGGGCGGCGCGCACCGCGTCGATCGCCGACTCCGCGATCATCGAGCCGGTCTCCATGAGCGTGCCGTCGACGTCGACGAACGCGATGCGGGGGGAAATCATGAGGCACTCCAGACGAGGTGGTCTCCGGGACGTGTGCATCATCGGAGACGACCGGAGTGTGGTGATCGTATACATCGACGCTAGCTGCTGAGGCGTGTACTGCGTGACCGGATAACATCGGCGAACCGGTCGACAGATCTGTCGCCTAGCCTGAAGGGGTCCGGATGGTCGTCTGACCGACACCGTCAGGGCTGCGGGCCAACGACGCCAAATGGCGCTCAGCATGCCCGAACCAGAAATGAGAACTACCATGACCGTTTCGAACAAAGTCGCACTCGTCACCGGAGCCGGGCAGGGAATCGGACGCGGCATCGCACTCCGCCTCGCCCAGGACGGCTTCGACATCGCCGTCGCCGACCTCGACTTCCAGGCAGAAAAGGGGGCCGGTGTCGTCGCCGAAATCGAGGCTTTCGGGCGCAGGGCCGTCTTCGTCACCGCCGACGTCTCCAACCGCGATGATGTGTTCGCCGCCGTCGACACCGCGGCCGAGAAGCTCGGCGGATTCGACGTGATCGTCAACAACGCCGGCATCGCCCAGGTCACGCCCATGCTCGAGGTCACGGCGGACGATCTGGAGAAGATCTTCCGCATCAACGTGAACAGCGTCGTCTGGGGGATCCAGGCCGCGGTCGCGAAGCTCGACGAACTCGGCCACGCCGGCAAGATCATCAACGCCGCCTCCATCGCCGCCATCCAGGGCTTCCCCATCCTCGGCGCCTACTCGGCCTCGAAGTTCGCCGTCCGCGGAATCACTCAGGCTGCCGCCCAGGAGCTCGCACCTCGGGGCATCACGGTCAACGCCTACGCCCCCGGCATCGTCGGCACCGGCATGTGGGACCTGATCGACGAGAAGCTCAGCGCCATCAACGGCAAGCCGCTCGGCCAGAACCTCAAGGAAAACGTCGACGGCATCGCGCTCGGCCGCATCGAGACCCCGGAGGACGTCGCCAAGATCGTGTCGTTCTTCGCCGGCCCCGACTCCGACTACGTCACCGGCCAGGTCCTGCTCGTCGACGGCGGGATGCTCTACAACTAGGGCCTGGAGCGCCCCGGGGAACGACGCTCAGTGACACCCGGAGGCGAGGTTGGGAGCAATCCGGACCTCGCCATCCGTGCGCGGACGCTGGGTGTCCCTGGAAGGATTCGAATCCCCAACCGGTTCCCGGCCGTCGCCCTATTTTTTCTTCTTCGACTCGCTGTCGTCACTCGTTCGTCTGTTCAGCCGCAACCGTCGGCCGATCGCGATGCCCTCTTGTACCTTGTCAGCGGCCTTGTCGCTCTTGCGGGTGTCCCGCGGCGGCAGCTGAAGTTCTTCTTCTGCGGCGATGCCCGCCTGCAGCTCACGGCCTTGTTCCAGCTCGGCGTCGAATTCGGCACCGAAGAGCAGGGCGAGGTTGGCTATCCACAGCCAGAGCAGGAACACCACGATGCCGGCCAGGGAATCATACGTGCGGTCGTCATTGGAGAAAATGGTGACGTAGAGGCCGAACAGGAATGAGGAGATCACCAGAGTGAGGAATGCGAGTAACGCACTCAGGCTGAACCATCGGAACTTGGGCTGCTGGGCGTTGGGGGTTGCCTAGTACAGGATTGCGATCCCGGCTGAACGCGCCGACGCACCCGGATGCCGACCACAGCGCCAACAGGATCCCGACGACGAGGGCGACGCCGACCGCCGGCGACGAGCTGAACTGCCCGAGCGGGGAACTGTGGGCAGGGCTGCGGTCGACGCTGCAGCGCTTTCACTGGGGATATCGCGAGGCCGGGTCTACGTCCCGATCAAGCGTCACCAGAACGGGACGGGGCTGCTGACGCAGCCCATACCGCCAGGACGGCTTGGCGATCTCGCTCAGCGAGTCGGGTTTGCGGGAATCGTCGGGCGCCGGTGCTCGCTCGCTTTTTTCGCGCACGCTATTTCTGCCATGGGTGCTCTCCTCGGCTTCGCCAGCGATCGATTCGTGCGCGCATCCGTTGCGCCGCCGCTGAGTGAGTTCGATTAGCTTCATTGACTCCGGGAAGGAATTCAAACCAAATCTGCACATCAGGTCAATCACACTATTTCCGTGACGAAACGGGAAATTCCCCGACTTTAAAGGAGGAAGTCGACCGCTCCGTGGACACGTCGACACAAGGGCGATGTGCTGGTCGGTCGGCATCGACCGATGATTAGTGGTGCCCCTGGAGGGATTCGAACCCCCAACCGTTTCCTTAGGACGGAACTGCTCTTCCGTTGAGCTACAGAGGCTGGCTCCTGAAGTTTAGTGGTTGTCTGCCGGCGCCGCAGCGCACCGCTGCGACGCGCTTACGTCGGCGGGTACAGGAAGAGCGGAACCTCACTGGCCGACACGGTGCGCGTGTTGTACGCGTGACTGCCGTTCCAGTTGTATTCCTCGAGAATGACCGAGCCGTCGCTGTTGACCGACTGCACGTAGGCCACGTGGTTGTAGTTGAACCAGGCGACCGCGCCGACGACGGGAGTGTCGCCGGTGGCCCAGCCCTGGTCAGCCCAGGCGCTGGCCCAGTTGCTCGCGTTGCCGCCGCTGGGGGTGAGCTTGCTCCAGGTCCAGGTCCACGGGGAGCCGGTCGACCCGGCGTCGCGGTTGAGCCGATATGCCACGAAGTCCACGCATTCGCGGTAATAGTAGCCAAGCGGAGACAGCCCGCCGCCCTGGGTGTCGGTGGCCCGGTCGAACCACGGGTAGTCGTCGCCCTTGGCACGCACGCTGTATACAGCGAAGTCGGTGGCAGCCGATCGGTCTGCCTCGGCGGTCTGCTGGGCGGCCAGTGCGCGCTTGGCCTCGGCATCCCGCTGGGCGAGTTCCTCGCTCGTGGTCGCCGTGAAACCGTCGCGAGCGACGGTGATGGCTGCGGCGCCACTGTCCACCGTGACGCCCTGCGTGTCGGCAACCCGCGAAGTCGTCGCGGCGGTGTCGCTCGCACCGGGCGCGAACGCATAGGCCGGAAGGCCGGCGGTGAGGAACAGTCCCGGAATGGCCAGCAGGGTCACGGCGATTTTCATGGGCCGCCGGCGGCGCGACCGGGGCACCGGGCGGCTGACGGCCGGTGCGACCCGCGGGGAAGCGACCGGATTGAGCCGGTTGCTCCGCGCCGCGATCGATGCCTTTTCGAGGTCCAGAGCCTTGGTTTCCGCAACCGCATCGGGAATGCGCACAGCCACCGGCACGTCCATGCGCACCGGAGTGTTCACGGTGGCGTCGGCTCGGGTCTCTGCCGCCTCACGCTGCGCACGCAGTTCGCGGCGCGAGAGCGGAAAAATCGGGGTCTCTGGCGAACCAGAAGTGCCGGGTACGCCGGGTTGGGGCAAAAGAAGATCCTCTAACGCACCGAGATCGAGGTTCGGTGCTCCTCAACCATAGGCGACGGCGATCGGGAAGTCACCTTCGGGCGTTACATCCCTGTTACATTCGCGGGTCAGGCGGCAGGAGCAAGGAATTCATCCCACTGCGGTGACGGCCGCTCAGCGCCGCGCACCACCCAGGTCGTGCCGACCGGCAATCCCGGGTGGAACAAGAGTTTCCAGCCCATCTCGGCCGGCGTCCGGTCGCTTTTAAGGTTGTTGCAGCGCAGGCAGCAGGCCACGAGGTTGTCCCAGGTGTCCCGACCTCCGCGCGACCGAGGCATTACGTGGTCGATCGTGCTGGCGGTCTTGCCGCAGTACCCGCAGCGATGCTCGTCCCGGCGCAACACGCCGCGACGGCTGACCGGCACGGCCCTGGACCGAGGGATGCGCACGTAACGCGTGAGCAAGATGACGCTCGGTCGCTCCCAGGAACCGGAGGCGGCGCAGATCGGATGCCCCTGGTCGGCCTGCACGATCGTTGCCTTGTGATTCATGACCAGCACGAGTGCTCGTTTGAAGGACACCACGGCAAGGGGCTCATACCCCGCATTGAGGACCAGTGTGCGCATGCGTTCCCTTTCGAAAAGGGCTGGACGGCTTCCAGCCATTCGAACTACGACAGTCAGTGAGAAGGAGCGAACAGGCAAACAAAAAGGGCGCCGTCACCATGACAACGCCCTACCGGCCACACGGTGTCCCTGACACGCGCAACTCAAGTTTGCTCGACTGCTCTGCCGCAGCGCGGAGCGGCAGCGCACATCCATGGTGTGGATCGTGCGCCGCTCGCGCATGGGCTCTCCCGAAAACTCGCAAAACATCAGAGCAACAGGTTAACCCACATTCGGCGCCACCGCGAAGTGCGGGACGCCGAATGTGCTAGGTGTTACGAAACATTCATCTGGCAGCCGGCCGGCTCGGATCTTCCGGCAGGCTCAGATGCCGAGCCGCACGATGTAGTACGAGCTGGTCCAGATCGGCTGCACGCGCACGGCCGCCCCCTCATACGGCGCATGCAGGATGTTGCCGTTGCCTGCATAGAACCCGTCGTGGCCGTCCATGATGACGAGGTCACCCGGCTGAGCCTCAGATTCGGGGATTCGGGTGCCCGCCGCGCCCTGCCCGGTCGAGGAATGCGGCAGCGAGATGCCGAACTGCGCGTAGACGTACATGATGAAACCGGAACAATCGAAGCCGGCCGGGGTGGCCCCGCCGTAGACATAGGGAACACCCTGGTAGCCGGCCGCGACACTGTAGACGGATGCCAGATCGAAATTCGGGTATGCCGGGGCAGCCAGGTAGTCGGCCGACGACGGACCGGAATACGACGCGGCATAGGAGGTCATCGCGGCCGCGGCTTCCTGTCGGCGCCCCTCGGCTGCCGCTGCTGCGGCCGCTGCCGCCGCCAGTTCCTCGGGGGTGGTGGCGGTGAACCCGTCGCGCGCGACGCTCACGGTATCGGCCGCGGCGGCGACCGCCACGGACTGCGCACCCGATTCGGTCAACTCGGCCGAGGCCGTTGACGCGTACTCCTTTTCGGTCGGCGCGAACGCATAGGCCGGGATGGCCATGGTCGCGACGAGGCCGCCGGCGAGAGTCATGAACACGATGTTCGCCACGGCGCCTCGGCGGCGTGACCGCCGGCCGGAACGGGGACTGGCGGCCCGATAGTGGCTGAGCTCCGCGTGTTCATTGTCGTTGGTGATGGGAGGGCTGGTGATGGATCCGGTGGTGGCTACCGAGTTCGGGGCTCGACGGAAGATCTTCTTACCTAATGCGGCCAAAGTGATTACCTCCGACGCCTCGACAACACTAGGTAGTTGCCCCGTCCACTGCGCTCGTCGCGTGTGTAAGGAACGAATCAAGAGACGGGCAAGAAAGGCGTCTTGATCCGTGTCCGTCGACCGGAATCTGGACTGTGGACGACTCCAAGCTAACTGACGCTCATCCGTTTGTCACGCCGCAGGCTACTTTTTCTAACATATTGATAACAAAATTGTGGGGCGAGTGATCAATGGTGACGGGGCAGGCGGTGACCGCCGAATGGCTAGGCGACCGCTGCCGGCGTGGCGACGAAGATGTGGCCGGCGACCTCGTTGGGCAGTTCCAGTCCGTCCCCGAACCCATGCACCTGCACGAGCACATAGGAGCCCACGGCGGAGAAAACCCCCGTGGCCCCGGGGAGCACACCGGAGTTTTTCAGCTGGGCCAGTAGCTCGGGGTCGACCTGAACGGGTTCGCCCAGACGGCGCACCACGGCGGTGACCGGACCGGCAGATCCGGCGACCAGGTCGACGAGGCTCGTCACCCCGGCCATGAACGCGACGGCCGGCGAATCGCCCAGCTCATCGAGGCCGGGGATGGGGTTGCCATACGGAGACTCGGTCGGGTGATCGAGCATCTCCAGGATTTTGCGCTCCACCCGCTCACTCATCACATGCTCCCAGCGGCATGCTTCGTCGTGGACGAATTCCCATTCGAGCCCGATTACGTCGCTGAGCAGGCGTTCCGCAAGCCGATGTTTGCGCATCACATGCACAGCCTTGCTGCGTCCGTCGACGGTGAGCTCGAGGTGCCGGTCGCCGGAGACGACTACGAGGCCATCCCGTTCCATCCGGGCCACGGTCTGCGACACGGTCGGCCCGGAGTGCCCGAGGCGTTCCGAGATGCGTGCTCGGAGGGGAACGATGTGCTCCTCTTCGAGATCGAGAATCGTGCGGAGGTACATTTCGGTGGTGTCGATGAGATCCGTCATGCCCAGCGTTCCTCTCGGCTCGGTACGTACTGCCCAACCTTATCGCCGCGAGAGCGGCCGTTAGAATCGCCCTATGTCGAACCTGATAATTCCCACGGAACTTCTGCCCGATGATGGACGATTTGGCTGCGGCCCGTCGAAAGTTCGAAAAGGACAACTCGAACACCTCTTAGAGTTCAGCGCGAGCGTGATGGGCACCTCCCATCGCCAGGCACCCGTCAAGAACTTGGTCGGTCGCGTGCGCACCGGCCTCGCGGACCTCCTTCGCGCCCCTGCCGGTTATGAAGTCATTATCGGCAACGGCGGGTCCACCGCGTTCTGGGACGCCGCCGCGTTCTCCCTTATTCTCCGCCGCAGCCAGAACCTCGTCTTCGGCGAGTTCGGCGGCAAGTTCGCCGCGGCCGCGGCCGCTCCGTTCCTCGAAGCGCCCGACGTGGTCAAGGCCCCGGCCGGATCGCGCAGCGAGTTCGTCGTGACCGAGGGTGTCGACGTCTACGCCTGGCCCCAGAACGAGACCTCGACCGGCGTCATGGCTCCGGTCACCCGCGTGGTTGCCGACCCCAACGCCCTGACGGTGATCGACGCCACCAGCGCGGCGGCCGGTATCGACTACGAGGCCGACCAGGCGGATGTCTACTACTTCGCGCCGCAGAAAAACCTCGCCTCCGACGGAGGCCTGTGGATGGCGCTCTTCTCCCCCGCCGCGATCGAGCGCGTCGAGCAGATCGCCGCGAGCGGGCGCTACATTCCCGAGTTCCTCAGCCTGAAGAACGCGATCGACAACTCGCGCCTCAACCAGACTCTGAACACTCCGGCCGTGGCCACGCTTCTTTTGATCGAGAACCAGCTCGACTGGATCAACGGAAGCGGCGGCCTGGCGTGGGCGTCCGCGCGCACCCTTGAATCGTCATCCGTTCTCTACGACTGGGCCGAGAGCGTGCCGTTCGCGACGCCGTATGTCACCGACCCGGAGCACCGGTCACAGGTGGTCGCGACGATCGACTTCGACGACGCGATCGATGCCGCCGCCATCGCCAAGACCCTGCGCGCCAACGGGATCTCCGACACCGAGCCCTACCGCAAGCTCGGCCGCAACCAGTTGCGGGTTGCCACCTTCACCGCGATCGAGCCCGGAGACGTGCGCCAGCTCGTCCGCTCGATCGAGTTCGTGGTGCAGAACCTGGGCAAGTAGGCCTCGACATGCGGCTCTGGCTGAGAGACAGTGAGCGTCGGCCAGACCCGCTGCCGGCTCGAACGAATTCCCGCAAGGCTTTCCTTGCGGGCTCCGCCGGCTGGCTAGTGGCGCTCGCGCTCGCGCTCGTCTTCCGGGACGAACTCGCCGCCGCCGGGGTGGGCTGGTGGCTCTGGGCTGCCCTCATCGGCCTCGGCCTCGGCCTGCTCGGGATTGCCTGGGTACGGTTCCGGCGCCGTTAGGGCCGCACCGAAGTCGATCCCGTCAAGCACATCTTCGCCGCGGTCTTCGTCGTCGTCTGACTCGTCGCCGTCGTCGCCGTCATCGTCGTCGTCGTCAGATTCGTCCTCGTCGTCAGATTCGTCGTCGTCGTCCGATTCGTCATCATCGCCCAACGCCTCGGCGTCGGCCACGGCCGCAGCCAGTTCCTGGGCCGTGCGGTAGTCGGCCAGGCGGTCAGACCACGGCACCCACTCCGGCGCGATCAGGGCGTCGTCGCCCGGCGTGAGCTCGGCTTCCAGAACCGACGGCTCGGAGCTCTTGTCCACCCGGGCGAGGGTGACCGTCCAACGCCAGCCCGGGTAGCCGGACAGGTTGCAGTCGAACAGCAGCGAGAGCACATGCTCGCCTTCGACAAGGTGGCCGAGGGGTTCGCCGATGCTGTCGGCCGGCGTGATCTCCAGCAGCGCGGTGCGCGCCTGGTCGACCGCGGACAGCAGGCGCTCGTCGGCAGCGGCCTCAGGCATCGAGTTCCTCCGCGACCTTGCGCAGCATGGCCGCGATCTTGTGGCTGTGGGTTTTGTCGGGGTAGCGGCCGCGACGCAGGCTCGCTCCGATGCCGTCGAGGAGTTTCACCAGGTCCTCGACGATGACGGCCATGTCGTCAGCCGGCTTGCGGCTGAGTTTGACCAGGCTCGGCGGTGCCTCGAGAACGCGAACGGACAGCGCCTGAGCGCCCCGCTTGCCGTCGGCGATGCCGAATTCGAGCTTCGTTCCTGCCTTGACCGTGACTCCGGCGGGCAGTGCAGAAGCGTGGAGAAAGACCTCGTGGCCGTCATCAGAGGTGATGAAGCCGAAACCTTTCTCCTCGTCGTAGAACTTGACCTTGCCGGTGGGCATCTGGACCTCGCTGGATTCCGGGCGCGCGGATTGCGCGCCAACCACCCCCAGCCTATTCGGTCGGACCGGTTCCCGCCCCGTATCCTTGAGTCTGTGACCAATCAAATTCCACCCGCCGCGAGCCGGCTCGAACGCATCCTTGCTTACATGGTTGCGGGTGTGGTGGGTCTGTCCATCCTCGCGTTCCTTGCCGTCATCCTCGGCACAGCGGCCGGGGCCGGGGCGGACAACGGTTTCGGCCAGGGGGTCTGGCCGGCGGTGCTTGCTTTGCCGCTGTTTGGATTGCCTCTCGGATTCGTGCTGATCATCGTCCTCATGGTGTTGTCCGGCATGCGTCGCGCTCGTGAGGCACGACAGAATAAGGAGTAGCAATGCTCACACTCGCTTCGCGCCTTCGGGCGCTGGATGACGCAACGTTGCGTCGCACGATCGACATCCGCATGGTCTCGGCCACGGGCATCCGTGATTTCTTCGACCTGGCCGAGGCTCTCCTCGAACCAACCGCAATCCAACGGGTGCTGGCACGGCTCGATCGGGCCACCCTCGCCGTTCTCGCCGTCGCCGGTGAGCTCAGCCAGGGAACGGAGGTCGGCACGGCTTCCGCGCCGTCGCTGTTCGACCTCGCCGAGCGCCTGTCCGAACTGGCAGGTTCGCCCGTCGACGTGGCCGAGGTCGCCGGCCGTGCCGCCGAATTGGACTCCCTCATGCTCGCGCGCCTGACCGACGGGCGGTTCAGTTCCTACCCGGCGGTGGCCGCGCAACTGCTGACCTGGCCGGACCTGGGCCTGCCGACCGCGCTCGAGCTGGCTTCGACGCCAGCACCCGCGGCGCTGGCCAGTGTCGACACCACCGATACCCGCTTCACAGACCGTCTCGCGGCGGAGCGTGCCTTCGCCGCGGTGTCCTCCATCGCCGAACTGGTCACCGAGCTCGCCCGCGAGCCGGCCAGGGAGCTCAGCCGGGGCGGGCTCGGCCTGCCCGACACCAAGCGTCTGGCCGCCGTGATGGGGGTCGAACTCGAATTCGTGCCCTCCTTCGTCGCGACCGCGGCCCGAGCCGAACTCATCGCCCATTCCGACGGCTACTGGAATGAAACCGAAGCCGGCGAGGCCTGGCTGCTCGAGAGCACCGCCCGCCGCTGGGCAACCTTGGCCGACGCCTGGCATGCGGCCCTGCCGCCGGATGTGCGCGGGATACTCGCCCGCCGGCCCGGCGTGTCCTGGGGCGACGTGCTGCGCAGCTTCGTGGCCTGGCTCTACCCGGCCGGCGGCCAGTGGATGGACGACCGGGTCACCGAGTTCGCCGAGGACGCCGAACTGATCGGCATCACCGCCCACCAGACCACCAGCCCGGCCGGTGCATCGGTGCTGGCCGGTGACCTCGAGGCGGCCGTCGCCACCATGGCGGCCGCGCTGCCGGCGACCGGCGGCGCGGTGTACTTGCAGAACGACCTGTCGATCGTGTCCCCCGGACCGCTCGCCCCCTCGATCGACAGCCGCCTGCGGGGGCTCGCCGACGTGGAGAGCCGGGAACTCGCCCTGAGCTACCGCATCACCGCCAACTCCGTGAACCGCGCCCTGGCGGCCGGCGAAAGCGCGGAGTCACTGCTCGATTTCCTGCGCACGGTCTCCCTGACCGGCATCCCACAGCCCGTCGACTACCTGATCCGGGAATCCGCCGCCCGCTACGGGCGCGTGCGCGTCGGCCCGACGGACCCGATGGAGTCCCCGGCCCAGGCCTATGTCCAGTCCGACGACGCGGCCCTGCTGAGCACCATCGCCGTGGACCAGACGCTCGCCTCCCTCGGCCTTGTGCCTGCCGAGGGCAGCCGACTGACCAGCCGGTTCCCCTCCGACGTGGTCTTCTGGGCGCTCAGCGATGCGCGCTACCCCGTCGCCGCGGAGGACGCCACCCATGAGATCGTGCACCTGCGCCGCCACCAGCTCGCTCGGGTCGTGCCGGTGGACGCCCCGGATCCGGCCGTCACCCTGGTCGAGAGGCTGCGTGCCGCCGATGGCGGCGAGGGCCAGGCAGCGGATGCCTGGCTCGCCCGCCAGCTCGACCTGGCAATCAAGGCGAAGCAGACCGTCGTCGTCAGCATCGCCATGCCCGGCGGTGTGGTGGTCGACTATCTGCTCGAGCCGGCCAGTGTGGGCGGCGGGCGTTTCCGGGCCCGAGACCGTCGCGCCGACATCGAACGCACGCTGCCTCTGTCCAGCATTATCAGCATCACGCCGGCGCCGTAGGTGCGGGCCTTCACGCTGACCGGGCGTAGGATTAACGGCTATGTCTGATGGCCCTCTGATCGTCCAAAGTGACCGTACGGTTTTGCTCGAAGTCGCCCACCCTCTTGCCGAGGATGCGCGCCACGACCTGGCCGTGTTCGCCGAGTTGGAGCGTGCCCCCGAGCACATCCACACCTACCGCATCACCCGGCTGGGGCTGTGGAATGCCCGCGCCGCGGGGCACGACGCCTCCAACATGCTGGCCACGCTCGAAAAGTACTCGAAGTTCGCCATCCCGCAGACCGTCAGCGTGGACATCACCGAGACGGTCGGCCGGTATGGCCGGCTCATCATCGAACGTGACACCGAGGGTCAGCTCATCCTGCAGAGCAACGACCAGGCCGTGCTCACCGAGATCGCCGGGGCCCGGCGCATCGCGCCCCTCCTGATCGGGCATCCGTCGCCGGACTCGTTCCTGGTCGAGCCGTGGGCGCGCGGCCAGCTCAAACAGGAACTGGTGAAACTGGGCTGGCCGGCCGAGGACCTCGCCGGCTACACGCCGGGAACGCCGCATCCGATCGGTCTTTTGGAAGACGGTTGGGCGCTCCGGGACTACCAGAACAAGGCCGTCTCCAGCTTCTTCGACGGCGGCTCCGGCGTGGTCGTGCTGCCCTGCGGGGCCGGAAAGACGCTGGTCGGCGCCGGGGCCATGGCCACCGCCAAGACCAACACGCTCATCCTCGTCACCAACACGGTCTCCGCCCGTCAGTGGCGCGACGAACTGCAGAAGCGCACGACCCTCACCGCCGACGAGATCGGCGAGTACTCCGGGCAGGTCAAGGAGGTCAAGCCGGTCACGATCGCGACCTACCAGATCCTCACCGCCAAACGGAAGGGCGAATACGCGCACCTCGAGCTACTCGACGCCATGGACTGGGGCCTCGTCATCTACGACGAGGTGCACCTGCTGCCGGCCCCCGTGTTCAAGCTGACCGCGGAGTTGCAGGCCCGCCGCCGCCTCGGCCTCACCGCCACCCTGGTGCGCGAGGACGGCCGCGAGGGCGACGTATTCAGCCTGATCGGCCCGAAGCGGTTCGACGCGCCCTGGAAGGAGATCGAGGCCCAGGGCTTCATCTCCCCAGCCTCCTGCTTCGAGGTGCGCATCGACCTGCCCCAGTCCGAGCGACTCAGCTATGCCGCCGCCGCCGACGACGAGCGCTACCGGATGGCCGCGACCGCACCCGCGAAGCTCGACGTCGTCAAGCGCCTGGTAGCCAAGCACCCCGGAGAACGCATCCTCGTGATCGGACAGTACCTCGACCAGATCGACGAGCTCGCCGAGGCCCTGAATGCCCCCAAGCTCACCGGTGCGACCCCTGTCGACGAGCGCGAGCGCCTCTACCAGGCCTTCCGAGTCGGCGAGGAGAACCTGCTCGTGGTGTCAAAGGTCGCGAATTTCTCGGTCGACCTGCCGGAGGCCACCGTCGCCATCCAGGTTTCGGGTTCCTTCGGCTCACGCCAGGAGGAGGCGCAGCGCCTCGGCCGGCTTCTGCGGCCGAAGGAGTCCGGTCTGTCCGCGAACTTCTACACGCTGGTGGCCCGCGACACCGTCGACCAGGACTTCGCCCAGAACCGCCAGCGCTTCCTCGCCGAGCAGGGCTATAGCTACACGATCCTTGACTCGCAGAATCTGGACGCGCAGGTCGTCTCCGTCTGACCGGCGGTGAAACGGCCGGTCAGGCGGTCGGAGAGGAAGCCTTCCGGCGGGCATAGCGCAGGAACAGCATGTCCCCGGCGGTCAGCACGTGCAGCAGGGACATCTCCCGGGTGATGGCGGCGGGACCGGCGGAGATCCGTCCGGCCGGGCCGCCCTCGAGCACGGGGCTGACGGTGAGGCACAGCTCGTCGACGCAGTCGGCGTCGATCAGCGCACCGAACAGGTTCGGCCCACCCTCGCAGAGTATCTGCGCCAGACCGCGCCGAGCCAGCTCCGCCCGCATCAGCCGCGGGTCCACGACGTCCTCCCCGCAGACCAGCACGTCCGCCACCTCTGCGAGCTCCGCGCGTCGCCGCAGCGGTGACGCCGCGTGCGTCACGACCAGCGGCCGCACGGCGGCGTCCGCGAACAGCGAGTGGCTCGGCTCGAGGTCCAGCCGTGAGGACACGATGGCGACGGGCAGCTGCGCCGGAAGTCCGTGCCGGACCCGCCACGCGGCATCCGCGGGGCCCTGACGGATGCCGACGTACCCCTCGGCGCGCACCGTGCCCGCACCGACCACGATCACGTCAGCGAGCATCCGAAGGGTATCGAAGACGAGCCTGTCGTCGGCGTTCCCGAGCCCGCCACTCACACCCTCCCGGGTGGCGGCGCCGTCGAGGCTGGCGATAAAATTCACTCGCAGGTGCGGCAGAGTGCGGTCAGGCACCCGGTAACGGATGATCAGCTCGTCACGATCCAGCATCATCAGGCCAGGTTGTGGCGCACGTACGCCGGTTCGCGGAAGCCCAGGATCGCCTCGGTCATCCGCACGGCGTCGACCGCGGCGACGACGTTGTGCATCCGCACGATCCGGGCGCCCTGCAGGATGCTGTAGACGGCGGCGGCGAGCGATCCCGCGATCCGGTCGCCCCGCTCACGGTTCAGCGTCTCCCCGATGAAGTCCTTGTTCGAGACTGCGACCAGAGTGGGGTAGCCGAGCGCGGTGATCTCGCCGAGCCTCCGGGTCAGCTCGAGCGAGTGGTAGGTGTTCTTGTTCAGGTCGTGCCCGGGGTCAACGATGATGCGGGATGCCGGGACGCCGCGACTCCGGGCCAGCTCGATCCGTTCATCCAAGAAGGTTGCGACCTCGTGCACCACGTCGCCGTAGGTGGGCCCCGGCCACGGTGTGCGCGGCGGCGCGAGGCTGTGGGTGATCACCAGCGTCGCGTCGCTGTCCGCGACGACGTCAGCCATGGCCGGGTCGTGCACCCCGGTGGTGTCGTTGATCACGTGGGCGCCGGCGGCCAGGCTGGCGCGCGCCACGGCGGGATGAAAGGTGTCGACGGAGATGACGACGCCCGAGCCGCGCAGGGCCTCGACCACCGGGACGACCCGGTCGATCTCCTCCTCGATCGGAATGGACGGGCCGGGCGCGAATCTCGCCCCGCCGATGTCGACCCAGTCGGCGCCGTCCAGGATGGCGCGCCGGGCGGCCGTGACGGCCTCGTCAAGAGCGAAGGTCGCCCCCTTGTCGTAGAAGGAATCCGGCGTGCGGTTGACGATGGCCATCACGGCCACCTCACGGGAAAAATCGAACAGTCTCTCCCCGATCAGTCGCCGTGGATGGATCAGGTCGGGCAGCGCCGGGCCAGGTCGAGTGGTCGCGTTGTCCATGTCAGGTCCTTCAGTCGGGTGCTCCGGCGAGAAGTTCGTCCAGTTCAATGCTCTCATCCGCAAGCCGGGTCGTGTCGACCCGCACCTCCGTCCGGATGAAGCGCTGCACCGTCTCGTTGACGTCCCACACGTTGACGTTCATGCCCGCGACGACCCTGCCGTCCAACACCCAGAACGCGATGAATTCCCGCCTCGCCGGGTCACCGCGAAACACGACCTCCGCATCCCGGGCAAGTGCGCCGTACCCCGAGTACTCCATCCCGAGGTCGAACTGGTCGGTGTAGAAGTACGGGATCGCGTCGTAGCTGACCGCCTGGTCAAGCATCGAGCGGCCGGCCGCGGCGCCGGCCCGCTCGGCGTTGTCCCAGTGCTCGACGCGCAGATGGTGCCGCAGCACGGGGTGGAAGACCGTGGCGACGTCACCCACCGCGTAGACGTCCGGGTCGATGGACCGGAACGCCGCGTCGACGACGATGCCGTCGTCGACGGCCAGGCCCGCGTCCCGGGCCAGGTCCGTGTTCGGCACCGCGCCGATGCCGATGACGACGACATCGGCCGAAACGACCTCGCCGCCGGGGAGTCCCACTCCGGTGACCCTCCCCTGCGTCCCGATCAGTCGGTCGGCCTGAGTTTCCATCCGCAGATCCACCCCGTTCACGCGGTGCAGCTCCGCGAACACCGACCCGACCTCGTCGCCGATCACCGGGGCCAGCGGCACGCCGTCCCGCCCGAGCACCGTGACGGTGTTGCCGTAACCGCGGGCGGCCGCGGCGACTTCGAGACCGATCCAGCCGGCCCCGACGATCACGACCCGGCGGTTTCCCGGCTCCAGCTCGGCTCGGAGCGCCTGCGACTCGCCGACCGTGCGCAGATGGTACACCCCGGCCAGGTCTGCGCCCGGGCCGGGAAAGCGCCGTGACGACGCCCCCGTCGCGAGGAGCAATCTGTCGTAGCGCACGGATTTGCCCTCCCGCAGGGTCAGCTCGTGAGTATCGAGCGCCAGCCCGGTCACCCGGGCACCCAGCCGCACGTCGATGCCCCGCTCGTCGTACCACGGTGCCGGGTGCACGTCGATCGTGTCCCGGGCGGCCCGCCCGGCCAGGTAGTCCTTGGAGAGGGGCGGCCGCACGTAGGGGTACTCAGTCTCCCCGGCCAGCAACACGATGCTCCCGTCGAACCCCTCGGAACGGATGGCCTCGGCCGCTCTGGCCCCGGCCAAGCCGGCCCCCACAATCGCAAAAGTCGGAACAGTCATTCTGGTCTCCCCACGCCGCGGCAGTCTGGTTTGATCACCAATCTACTCGCCAGCGCGCATACCGGGCATTTTCAGTAAACCTTCAGCTAACGCGCAGATAATAAATTCATGACTGACGGCCCACGCATCCTTATTGTCGACGACGAACCCAATATCCGGGATCTCCTCACCACCAGCCTGCGTTTCGCCGGATTCGCCGTGCGAGCCGTCGGGAACGGCGCGCAGGCGATCTCCGCCGTCCTCGAGGAAGAACCCGACCTCATCATCCTTGACGTCATGCTGCCGGACATGAACGGTTTCGGAGTAACCAAGCGCCTGCGGTCCGCCGGCTACACGGCCCCGATCCTCTTTCTCACGGCGAAGGACGACACCGAAGACAAGATCACCGGCCTGACGGTCGGCGGCGACGACTACGTCACCAAGCCGTTCAGTCTCGACGAGATTGTGGCCCGGATCAAGGCCATCCTGCGCCGGACCATGCAGGCCGACGAAGACGCGATCATCCGCGCCGGCGAACTCACCATGGACCAGGACACCCACGAGGTCCTGGTCGGCGACGCCCCCATCGAACTCAGTCCGACCGAGTTCAAGCTTCTGCGCTACCTCATGCTGAACCCGAACCGGGTCCTGTCGAAGGCTCAGATCCTGGACCATGTCTGGGAGTACGACTTCAACGGTGACGCCGGCATCGTCGAGTCCTACATTTCTTACCTCCGCCGCAAGGTGGACGCGCACTCGACCGAACCCCTCATCCAGACCAAGCGCGGCTTCGGCTACATGCTCAAGGCCGCCAAGGCGTAGACACAGGCTGCGCTCATACACTGGTTTCCTATGCATCAGTCACTTATGGAGCGGTGGAGCCGCATTTCCCTGCGTTCCAAAATCACGGGCGTCACGGTCCTGATGCTGACGCTCGGCCTGCTCGTCTCCGGCATCGGCACGATGGCCATGCTTCGCCAATACGTGGTCCAGCAGGTCGATTCGCAGCTGCAGATCGACGCCCAGTCCGCCTCGAACAGCTATTCGGCGGCGGCTCTCGGCCAGGGCACTACAGCCGTGGTCTCTTCGGACTACTACGTCGCCCTGTATGACGAGCACGGCAGCCTCGAGGACCACACCTGGCGGGATGTCCCGCGCAGTGAGCTGCCGATCCTGACCGCACCGCTCGACCTGCAGACCGTGATGGAGCTCGACGGCAAGACGATGACTCTGGTGGACTCGGCACACGACACCGAGTTCTTGGCGGTCGCCGTGCCGCTCGTGATCTCGCCTCAGGGAACCTTGGGCACGCTGGTCATGGCGGTCTCGTTGAGGCCGACCGAGAACACCATGGCCACCTACCTCACCATTTTCTTGGGGTTCGGGCTCGGGGTCGTGCTGGTGGGCGCCCTGCTCACCCGGCTGCTGGTGACCACCACCTTTGCACCGCTGCGAGAGGTGGAGCGCACGGCCGCGGCCATCGCCGATGGCGACTTCAGCCAGCGGCTCGGCGGCGCCACGCCCAACACCGAGGTCGGGCGCCTCAACCGATCGCTCAACACCATGCTGAGCCGCATCGACCGCCTGTTCAAGGACCGCGCCCGCACCATCGACCAGATGCGCCGTTTCGTCGGCGACGCCAGCCACGAGTTGCGCACTCCCCTCGTCTCGGTGCGCGGCTACGCCGAGCTCTACCGAATGGGTGCCTTGCAGGCCCCGGAAGAAATCGCACTGGCCATGGAGCGCATTGAGAAAGAAGCGATCCGCATGGGCGGCCTCGTCGAAGACCTGCTCGAGCTGGCCCGGCTCGACGAGACAAAGCCGCTTGCCCTCGCGCCGGTCGACCTGATGCCGCTCGCCCGTGACGCGGCCCTCGACGCCATGGCCTCCTCCCCCGGTCGCACCATCACCGTCGTCACGCCGATCCCCGCCGAGATCGAGGACAGCACCGAACGCCCCGCCATCGACCTCGCTCACTCAACGGGAGAAGTCCCCTCCGCTGCCGCACCAGGTTCGAAGCCCAACGAGCCGAACCAACCGGCGGGCGGATCCGTCTCTTTCGCCGGGGCAACCCTGGCGCGGCTGCGCACCCGCAAACCACGCAAAGCGGATGTTGCGCCGCCGGCTCCGGAACAGACTCCGGTGACCGAGCCCGGCACCGTGCAGGCCGTGGTGATGGCCGAGGAGAACAAGATCCGCCAGATCATCACGAACCTGATGGGCAACGCGCTACGCTTCAGCCCGACGGACAGCCCGGTCGAGCTCGAGGTCGCAGTCGACCGCCGAAACCAGCGCGCCTCCATCGCCGTCATCGACCATGGTGAGGGTATCCCGCCGCAGATCAGGGAGAAGATCTTCCAGCGCTTCTGGCGTGCGGACACCTCCCGTGCACGGGAGACCGGCGGCAGCGGGCTCGGCCTGGCGATCGTCGCCTCGATCGTCGCCAGCCACAACGGCACCGTCCAGGTCGTGGACACCCCCGGCGGCGGCGCAACGTTCCGGGTCTGGTTCCCACTGGCCTGTTCTCCGAGCGCGCCCCAGCGCGTCGCCCCCGTCATCACGTCGTAGCGCGTGCCGCGGCGTCAAACCCCCGCGGTTCCTCCCCCGCGGTCCGGGAGGATGATTTGCCATGGCACAACGGCAGCCAACGGGAACGGCTGCAGGCGGCTCCGTAGTCTGATCGGTATCTTCCCCTGCCGAAAGGACCCCCATGACCCGCTATCAGGTCGACAGCGAAGCAGTGCTCCACACCACCTCGGTGGCGCGCGCCACGATCGGGCACATCCAGGGCGAGGTCGCCGGGCTCATCGCCCAGCTGACCGCGCTGGAGGGCTCGTGGACGGGCCAGGCCGCCACCGCGTTCCAGGCGGCGGTCTCGGACTGGCGTGCCACCCAACAGCAGGTGGCCCAGAGCGCGGAGGGATTGAATCTGGCCCTGAACCAAGCCGGCCAGCAGTACGCCGAGATCGAGCAGGCCAACGCGCGCCTCTTCCTGCGTTAGCCGCGACGGCCTGCGCATTGGCGACGCCTGTTTTGACGACGCCTGTTTTAGCGAGGCCTGCATTAACGACACAGGGCGCCTCCCGGCGGAGGCGCCCTGTGTTGTGAAGCGGTGAAGCGGTGTGGACTTAGAAGTCCATTCCGCCGCCCTGGTCGCCGGCCGGAGCAGCGTTCTTCTCCGGCTTGTCGGCGACTACGGCCTCGGTGGTGAGGAACAGTCCGGCGATCGACGCTGCGTTCAGCAGCGCGGAACGGGTGACCTTCACCGGGTCATTGATTCCGGCGGCGAGCATGTCGACGTACTCACCGGTCGCGGCGTTGAGGCCCCAACCGATCGGCAGGTTGCGCACCTTGTCGGCGACAACGCCCGGCTCCATGCCGGCGTTGAGGGCGATCTGCTTGAGTGGAGCGTCGATGGCAACCTTGACGATGTTCGCTCCCGTTGCCTCGTCGCCGACCAGCTCGAGCTTCTCGAACGCGGTCTTGCCGGCCTGGATCAGCGCAACGCCACCACCGGCGACGATGCCCTCTTCGACGGCAGCCTTCGCGTTGCGGACGGCATCCTCGATGCGGTGCTTGCGCTCCTTGAGCTCAACCTCCGTCGCGGCGCCGGCCTTGATGACTGCGACTCCGCCGGCGAGCTTGGCGAGGCGCTCCTGGAGCTTCTCGCGGTCGTAGTCACTGTCGGTGTTTTCGATCTCGCTGCGGATCTGCTGGACACGTCCGGCGATGGCTTCGGGGTCTCCGGCGCCTTCGACGATGGTGGTCTCGTCCTTGGTGATGACGATCTTGCGCGCGTTGCCGAGGAGGTCAAGCGTGACGTTCTCGAGCTTGAGACCGACCTCTTCGCTGATGACCTGTCCACCGGTGAGGATGGCGATGTCCTGCAGCTGGGCCTTGCGACGGTCGCCGAAGCCGGGAGCCTTGACGGCGACCGACTTGAAGATTCCGCGGATCTTGTTCACCACGAGCGTGGCCAAGGCCTCGCCGTCGACGTCCTCGGCGATGATGAGGAGCTGCTTGCCGGTCTGGATGACCTTGTCCACGATGGGGAGCAGGTCCTTGATGTTGGAGACCTTGGAGTTGACGATCAGGATGTAGGGGTCTTCGAAGACCGCTTCCTGACGGTCGGGGTCGGTCACGAAGTAGGCGGACAGGAAGCCCTTGTCGAAGCGCATGCCCTCGGTGAGCTCGAGCTCGGTGCCGAGAGTGTTCGACTCCTCGACGGTGACAACACCCTCCTTGCCGACCTTGTCGATGGCCTCGGCGATGATGGCGCCGATTTCGGCGTCACCGGCGGAGATGGAAGCGGTGGCCGCGATCTCTTCCTTGGTCTCGACCTCTTTGGCGTTGGCGATGAGCTCAGCGATCACGGCGGCCGTGGCCTTCTCGATGCCACGCTTGAGGCTGATCGGGTCTGCTCCGGCCGCGACGTTGCGCAGGCCTTCACGAACGAGCGCCTGAGCCAGGACGGTGGCGGTGGTGGTTCCGTCGCCCGCGACGTCATCGGTCTTCTTGGCGACCTCCTTGACGAGCTCGGCACCGATCTTCTCGTACGGGTCGTCGAGTTCGATCTCCTTGGCGATGGACACGCCATCGTTGGTGATCGTGGGAGCGCCCCACTTCTTTTCCAGCACCACGTTACGTCCGCGCGGGCCGAGGGTGACCTTGACAGTGTCAGCGAGGATGTTCAGGCCACGCTCAAGGCCGCGACGGGCCTCTTCGTTGAAAGCAATGATCTTTGCCATATGTGTTTCTCGTCCCTCCCGGACGTTACCAAAACGGTGATGGGTTGGCACTCAAACAGAGAGAGTGCCAAGTAGATTCTGGCACTCTGGGGTCGAGAGTGCAAGTGAACGGCAAGGTGCCGCGGCCGCGGCTACGGCACCAGCACAACCGTGCCTCGGTCCGACGGCACCAGCTCGATCCAGGTGTTACCGGCGGCGAGACGAATCGTCACGCCGAAGTCATCGACGAGACGGATGGGGGCGGTCTGGTCGGCCTTGGACCAGACCGCATGCACGGACTTGCCGCCGGCCGACACCCAGGCTTCCCCCGAACCGATCATTGTCGTCGTGGGAACATCCCCGTAGGTGCCGTCGATCGCGACCCGCAGGACCAGGACGTTGGTCGCCCGCAGCTGCGCACCGGTGGCGTCGAGGTCAGGTGCGCCCTCCTGCGAGCGCAGGTAGGCAGCACCGGCCGCATCCCACGTCCAGCCGGGCCAACGGGCGGTGGAGAAGGTGGAGTTGATCGCCGCGACGGGCGCGCCGTCGACGGCCGCGGACGATCCCTGCACGGTCGCGGAGTAGGCAAATTGCTGGTTCGGCGGCGGCACGGTGGCGTTCCGCGCGACGAGCGCTGAGGCCTGGAGGATGACGTTGTGCGGGGCTTCCCGGTCATCCGAACGCGCGAAGAGGCCGGTGTCGTCGGTATCGAAAGCGGCGCTGACGACATCCGTCGCGTCCATCAGGTCGATGAATTTCTGTTGGCCGCCGGAATAAGCCACGATTCCGCCGAAGGGCGCGATGATGTCCGGGTCCATGGGTCGGATCGATCGCACCGGCCCGACGAGTTCAGGCACGTCGGAATGCCAGACCGCGACGTAACGGGTCAGCCCGCCCTCGACCAGTTCTTCGAAGACGATGTCGGCGCGCTCGAGAGAGAGCTGCGGCCTGGCCGCTTCGTGGTTGTCGATCTTCACCGAGAGGGCAGGGTTCTGGAGGCTCCCGGCCGGCACACTCGTGCCACGCAATGGGGCGACCGCCGGGTCTGCGGCCGACTCGAAGGTGGAGTTCCAGGGCGTGCTGGTCGAGCTTGCCGGCGGCTTCGGCGCGTCACTGGCGCATGCGGAGACCAGCAGAAGGGGCGGCAGAAGGACGACCCCGAGCATCCGGATGGACCGGATTCTCGGTGCCGCACTTCGTCGCTGCGCTTGAACCACTATTTTCGTTGTCACGCCCCAAACCCTAACGCGGCTGCACTGCCGCGCACACATGCCTGGGAGCGACCCGACCCTGCGGTCGACCGCTGGAACATCCCCCGCTGGATCAGATCGGACGAACCGCTTCTGCCTGGGGCCCCTTTGCCCCTGTACCCAGTTCGAAGATGACGTGCTGTCCCTCTTCCAGAACCTTGTAGCCGTGCATGTCGATGGCCGAGTAGTGGACGAAGACGTCCTGGCCACCTCCATCGACGGTGATGAAGCCGAAACCCTTTTCAGCGTTGAACCATTTGACGGTTCCGTTCGCCATGTATAACTCCTTGTTGCTGTGAATTCGTCGACACGCGCCCGCTGGCCGTACCGGGCCTGGCGCAAGGATTGCGTCCATTGCATTCGACCGATGGAATACGTCTCCTGCGAGAACGCCCGGTCAAACAAAATGAGGGACCAACGCCCAATTTACGGAAGCTCCGGAAGAACGAAAGGGGGTTGACGCGCGAGCGCCGGACGTATAGGCGACGGCTATTCGGCCGGCTCGTAGTCGGCGCCGACAACAACGGTCAGGTCCGCTGCGGAATCTGCGAAATCGCTTGAAAGCAGCACCTCCGAGCCGGGCAGTGACTCCGCGACTCCGCGGGCCGCTCCCTCCAGGGCCGCGTCGGCGTAGTAAACCGTCGTCGTCTGCACATCCTCCGTGCTCGCGTTGTCCAGCTCTTCGATCGTCCAGCCCTCCGCCTCGAGGAGATCGCCAACGGACCGGGCGATCCCCTCGCCGGCGGTCCCGTTCAAAACGGTCACGGTCGAGTCAGGGTCCACGGTCGCGGCCGGCGTCGGCACCGGCGCCGGAGTGTCACTCGGAGTGGCGCTCGGCTCGGCCGTGCTGTCAGCAGTCGTCGCCGTGCCCGGCAACCCGAAGTTCAGGTTGTTGTTCAGGACGGCCAGGCCGACGACTCCGATTCCGACCAGCAGCACGGTTGCGCCAAGAGACCACCACACTGCGACCCAGCCGCGCCCTTTCTTGCCGGGCGCGCGGTGGGCCCCCACCCGCTCCAGGAAGTGCGGGAAGTGGTCGAAGCGGTCTTTAGCGTAGGAATTCGGCATCGTGAGGCTGGTCAGATCCTTTGTAGTGGTGATGAGACACGGGAAGGGTGCAGGTCAGGGAGTCAATCGGTGGACTGTAGCGACCGGCGGCCCCTTGCCTGCGACCGGGCGTCGCGCAGCCGCTGCAGGCGTTTCACCAGCATCGGGTCGTGGGCCAGGGCCAGCGGCGAGTCGATCACAACCCCCAGTAGTTGATAGTACCGGGCGGCCGAGAGGCCGAACTCGGCCCGGATCGCCTGTTCCTTGGCGCCGGCATGCTTCCACCACTGCCGCTCGAAGGCGAGGATCAACCGGTCGCGCGCGGACAAGCCTGCCGGCGAGGAGGACTCCGAGGCAGGCTCCGCGGGAGTCGACGAGCCGGGAGCTCCGTCCACGTGCCACCTCCCTCGATCTCTGCAATCCTAATTGTCGATGCCTGCGTACTCGCTGGGCCGTTGGCCGTGCTGTCCAAGGTGGAAAATCCTGCCGGGCTCCTGATCGAGGAATACCACCGCGGTCTGGCGAGTTTAGTGTTGATACGGACAGATTTCGGCCTCTCCGGGGTCGAGCAGGAAGGAACGGAACATGGACTACGAGGTCGAGAAGTCGGATGCGCAGTGGCGCGCGGAGCTGAGCCCCGAGCAGTACGCCGTACTGCGCGGCGCCGCCACCGAGCGGGCGTGGGCCGGCGAGCTCCTCGATGAGGGCCGCTCCGGGATTTACACCTGCGGGGCTTGCAATGCCGAGCTGTTCAAAAGCGGCACGAAGTTCGACTCCGGTTGCGGCTGGCCGAGCTTCTACGAATCGGTGCGTCCCGAGGCCGTTGAACTCCTCGAAGACCGCACCCTCGGGGTTGTGCGCACCGAGGTGCGCTGTGCTAAGTGCGGCTCTCACCTGGGCCACGTTTTCGACGACGGATTCGGAACGCCCACCGGCGACCGGTACTGCATGAACTCCATCTCGCTCAATTTCAAGCCGGTCGAGTAAGCGTTGCCCGACCTCCTTGATACGGTCAATCATCGACGCTCCCACTCCAAGGTCACCGGGCAGGCACCGAGCCATGCGGAACTGCTGCCTTTGGTGGCTGTCGCGGCCCGTGTCGCCGACCATGGCGCTCTGCGTCCGTGGCGGCTGATCGAGTTGCGCGGTGACGCCCGGCGCCGCCTGGGCGAGGCCATGGTCGAGGCCGCCGGCCTGAACGGCGCCGAAGCCGCCAGGCTGGCCGCTAAGCCGCTGCGCGCCGAACTTCTGATCGCCGTGGTCGCGAGCCGTCGCGAAAGCGACACGGTGGCGGTCTGGGAACAGGACGCCGTCGCGGCCGGTGTCGCCCACATGCTGAGCCTTCTCCTCGCCGCCCAGGGCTGGGGCGTCATGTGGCGTTCCGGCGCCCTGGCCCGCACGCAGCCGGTGAACGAAACCCACGGCCTCGCGGCCTCGGAAGAATTGCTCGGCTGGCTGTACGTCGGGGGCATTCCGGCCGATGCAAAACCGGGCGTGCGCTCGCCGATCGATCCGACGGATTTTCTCAGCGCCCTCGAGGAAACCGTCACCGAGAGAATCACGATCTGAAGCGATGAGAGAACAGGGCCGGCCACGGGACTTGAACCCGTAACCCCCACTTTACAAGAGTGGTGCGCTACCAATTGCGCCAGGCCGGCATGAGGCGATTGACGCCTTGACTAATCATTCTAAATGACGAACCCGTGCTGTGCCGCCATCGAAGCGGGGCGACTACCCTGCCGGTGCCGGCTCGGGGGTCGGCGTCGAGGTGGAGTAGGTCGCGCCAGCCGCCTGTAGCACGAAGGCCGCGAACTCCCTCGGGTCGTCGAGTGCGCCGACGTACTGCTTTCCGTTGACGAGCACGGTGGGTGTGCCGGTGATGGCCTCGACCTCGGTGTTCGGCAACGGACCGGACAGAGCCCGGTCGGTGGATGCGATGACCCACGATTTGAAGGTCGTATCGTCAATGCACGCGTTAATCTGCGACACCCGGTCGCTCACGCCGGCGTCCTTCACGAGGCCCTTGATGGCCGCGTCGTCGTGACCGGCAGTGCCCTCCTTGGGCTGTTCCTGGAACAGGATGGCGTTGAAGTCGTAGAAGTTTGCGGGGGAGTAATTGGCCACACATGCAGCGGCGTTCGCAGCCCGAAGCGAGTATTTCGTGCCGGAGGACTTGTGGGTCAGGATCGAAACCGGGTGGATCTCCACGGTCGCGGCACCCGACGTGACCCACTGGCTGATCTGGTCACTGTTGGCGGCATCGAACTCGCTGCAGAACGGACAGAGGTAGTCGGCGTAGACGCGAATGTCGGCGACCGTGCCGGTCGCATCCGGCTTGGACGGTATCGGCTTGGCCTCGGGCTGGAGTGCAGAGGTCGTGACCGGGGTCATCCCCTCGGAGATCAGCACGCCGTCACTGGCCATGTTCGCCGGACCGGGGCCGACCGGGGGAATCGAGTTGATGATGACCACGGCGATGACCGCGGCAATGGCGACGCCGGCGACGGCGATTCCGCTGCGCAGGGCGACCCGGTAACGGCGGTCCTTCTTCTTCTGCTCCTCGCGGATCCGCTTGGCCTTGGTGCGCACCGCGTCACGTCGCTGATTCTTTGAGGGACGGCTGTCGCCCGATCCGCCAATAGTCATGAATGCTCGCTCCGAGTAGTTAGTGCAGAGGCAAGCCATTTGCGAATGCCTCCCAAATAGTAGGTCCCCTTTCTGGGAAACGTCCAGACGGGGCCTGTGGGCGGGCTCCGCCGCAGAATTCCCGCCGTCGCAGCGATCCCCCGACATGACATACTTAGAAAGTTGACCTGACGCACATGACGCGTGTCAGGCGTAGTAACCCATCACAACGGATCGTCCGGCACGTACCTGCCGGTGAAGGAGTAATCAACCATGGCTTCAGTCACGTTCGACAAGGCGACCCGCCTGTATCCGGGTTCCTCTATTCCCGCCGTTGACAAGCTCGACCTGTCGGTTGCCGACGGCGAGTTTCTCGTACTGGTCGGCCCGTCCGGCTGCGGCAAGTCCACGTCCCTGCGCATGCTCGCCGGCCTTGAAGAAGTCAACGACGGCAACATCTTCATCGGTGAGCGCAACGTGACGGATGTCCCGCCAAAAGACCGCGACATCGCCATGGTCTTCCAGAACTACGCTCTGTATCCCCACATGACGGTTGCCGAGAACATGGGCTTCGCGCTCAAGATCGCCGGCGTCAACAAGGATGAGCGCGCCGCCCGCGTTCTCGAGGCCGCCAAGCTGCTCGACCTCGAGCCGTACCTGAGCCGCAAGCCGAAAGCACTCTCCGGTGGCCAGCGTCAGCGCGTCGCCATGGGCCGTGCCATCGTGCGTCAGCCCCAGGTGTTCCTGATGGACGAGCCTCTGTCGAACCTCGACGCCAAGCTGCGCGTGCAGACCCGCACCCAGATCGCTTCGCTCCAGCGCCGCCTCGGCGTCACGACGGTCTACGTGACCCACGACCAGACCGAAGCCCTCACCATGGGCGATCGCATCGCGGTCCTCAAGGATGGCGTGCTCCAGCAGGTCGGCACGCCTCGCGACCTGTATTCGAAGCCGAACAACGTCTTCGTTGCCGGCTTCATCGGCAGCCCGGCCATGAACCTGTTCCTGGCCGACACCGTCGACGGTGGCGTCAAATTCGGCACCGCAACGATCCCCGTGCCCCGCGAGACCCTGGCCGGCTCCACCGGCAATAAGGTCACGATCGGCGTTCGCCCCGAGGACATCCACCTGTCCACCACGCATGGCGAGGGCCTCGAAGTTGCCGTCGACCTGGTCGAGGAGCTCGGCGCCGACGGTTACCTCTACGGCCACTCCACGGTCGAGGGCAAGCGCACCGATATCGTCGCTCGCGTCGATGGCCGTTCTCACTCGTCCGCCGGCGACACCGTTTACCTCACCCCGACGCCGCACCACATGCACGTTTTCGACGCCGAGACCGGCCTGCGCCTCGGTGGAGCAGTCGCCGACTAGGCACCCGCTCGTCAACGAACGGCCGGACGGAGCATGCTCCGTTCGGCCGTTTTGTCGTTCCCCGACTGCGGAGCACACCGGTAAACTCGACGGATGAGCGGTTCACTCAACATCACATCGGCCACTGCCGATCCAGCCCTACTTGACCTTCCCTGGAACCTCCCGCTGGATGCCTGGCCGAACGAGAACATCGCAGCCCTGCCCAAAGGCATCTCCCGCCACCTTGTGCGCTTCGCTCATTTGAGCGGTCGTGTCGTCGCCATCAAGGAGACCACCAGCGAGATGGCCAAGCGCGAGTACGAGATGCTCCGTACCCTGCAGGGCCTGGAAATTCCCTGCGTCGAGCCGCTCGCCGTGATCACGAACCGCACCGATGACGACGCCGAGCCGCTGAATTCGGTGCTCGTCACCCGGCACCTCAAGTTCTCGCTCCCCTACCGCGCGCTCTACTCGCAGACCCTGCGGCCCGACACCGCCACCCGGCTGGTCGACGCCCTGGCCCTGCTGCTGGTACGCGTGCACATGGCCGGCCTCTTCTGGGGTGATGTGTCGCTGTCCAACACCCTCTTCCGCCGTGACGCCGGCGCGTTCGCCGCCTACCTGGTCGACGCCGAGACCGGGCAGCTATATCCAGGCGGGCTCTCCAACGGCCAGCGCGAGAACGACCTGGAGATCGCGCGCGTCAACATCGCCGGTGAGCTCATGGACCTCGAGGCCGGCGGTCGAGCGGCCGACGAGCTGGATCCCATCCGGGTCAGCAATGGGATCGTGGCCGCCTACCGGCTGCTCTGGAAAGAGCTCACCGGGTCGGAATCCTTCTCCAGCTCCGAACGCTGGCGCATCACGGAACGCGTCGAACGCCTCAACGACCTCGGGTTCGACATCGAGGAACTGGCCATCAAGACGGACAACACGGGTACGACCGTGCGCATCCAGCCGAAGGTCGTCGACGCCGGCCACCACCAGCGGCGCCTGCTGCGGCTGACCGGGCTCGACGCCGAGGAGAACCAGGCCCGGCGCTTGCTCAACGACCTCGACTCCTACCGGGTCTCCTACGGCGACCCGGAGGCCGACGAGGAGATGCTGGCGCACGAGTGGCTGGTGCGCGTCTTCGAACCCGTCATCCGGGCCATTCCCCGCGATCTCAAGGGCAAGCTGGAACCGGCCGAGGTCTTCCACCAGCTGCTCGACCACCGCTGGTTCATGGCCCAGAACCAGTCCAGGGACATCCCGCTGGCCGAAGCCGTCACCTCCTACGTCAAGGACGTGCTCCGGCACCGCCGCGACGAGGCCACCGTGATCGAGCCGGCCACCGGCGAGATCACGATCCCGATCGACGTGACCGACGATGAGACCGCCGCACTGGCGGACGCGGCCGAGTCGGCCGCCGACGACGCGGCCGACTGGCGCCTCAAGGTCTGATCCGGCCGGCGCTCCGCCGGGTCCGTGTACCCAGCCGAACCGTGAGAAAAGGCCGCCAATTGTGGGATTAAGGGGCTTTTCTCGCGGTTCGGCCTGCCTGGCGGGCGCCCGGCCGGCGGGTCGGGTTAAGAGGCTGCGGAGGCGGCTGCCGCCGTCGTCGCGGCGGCTGCCTGCTTCGCGACCTTGGCGGCCTTGGCAGCCGCGCGCAGTCGGGAGACCTCGTATAGTGTCACGCCGGCCGCAATCCCCGCGTTGAGGGATTCGGTCGAGGCGCTGATCGGGATCGACACAATCGCGTCGCAGGTCTCGGTGACGAGGCGGGACAGCCCCTTGCCCTCGCTGCCGACCACGATCACGATGGGGCGCTCGGCGAAACCGATGCCGAGCTCGGGCAGCTGGGTGTCGCCATCACCGGCGAGGCCGATGACGAGCACGCCGCGCTCCTTGAGCGCCTTGAGCGACTGGGTCAGGTTGGTGGCCATGGCGACGGGAAGTCGGGCAGCGGCGCCGGCCGACGTCTTCCACGCCGACGCGGTCACGCCGACGGACCGACGCTGCGGCACGATCACGCCATGTCCGCCGAACGCGGCCGTCGAGCGGATGATGGCGCCGAGGTTGCGGGGGTCGGTGATGCCGTCGAGGGCGACGAAGAGCGGCTTGTGGCCGCGGCTGATCGTCAGTTCCAGCAGCTCGAGGGGCTGGGCGTACTCGTAGGACGGCACCTTGAGCGCGAGACCCTGGTGCACCGAGTCCCGGCCGGCCAGGCGGTCGAGCTCCGGGCGCATGACCTCGAGGACGGGGATGCCGCGGGTCGTCGCGAGGGTGAGGACCTCCTTCACCCGTTCATCCATTTCGATGCGCGTGGCGATGTACAGGGCCGTGGCGGGGATCTTCGCCCGCAGCGCTTCCAGTACGGAGTTGCGCCCGGTCACAACCTCATGCTCGTCGATCTGCTTGGCCCGGCGGGTGGACGCTCCGCCGCCGCCGGTGTTGCCGGTGGTGGCGCTGCGCGGCGCGCTCTTGGGACCCGCGGAACCGCGGCTGCGGCCGCCGCCGGCCGCGACGAAGCGGTCCTGGGCGAGCTTGCGTTTGCCGGCGGGGTGGTAGGGGCGGTCTTCCGCTTTGGGCGTGGGCTTCTTGCCCTCGAGCGCCTGGCGTCCCTGGCCGCCGGAACCGACCTGTGGTCCCCGGCTGCCCTTGCGCACGGCCCCGGTGCGGGACTTACGGTCTGTGTTCTTCATCAGTCAAAACTCCAATGGGCACCCGAGGGGGTGTCTTCGATGGTAATTCCGGCGGCGACGAGCTCGTCCCGGATACGGTCTGCGGCCGCATAGTCACGGCCCTGCCTTGCGATTTCGCGATCGTCGAGCAGGCGCTCGACGAGGGCGGTGAGTGCGATCATGGCCGGTTCGTCCGTGGCCACGGACCAGCCCGGTGAGAGCGGGTTGATTCCGAGAACCTCACTCATGGCGAGCACGTGACCACGCGCGGCGGCGGCCGCGTGCAGATCTTCGGCGTCCAGCGCCGCGTTGCCGGTACGCACGGTGTCGTGCAACACGGCCAGAGCCTGAGGCACCGCCAGGTCGTCGTCCATGGCGGACGCAAATTCGTCCGGGACGATCTCGACGCCGGATCCGGCGAAGCGGGTATCCGCCAGGCGGCGGTCGGCGCGGTCGAGGAAGCTCTCGATTCTTTCGAGGGCCGCTTCGGCCTCCACGAGGGAACCCTCGTGGTAGTCGATGGTGGAACGGTAGTGGGCCGCCCCCAGGTAGTAGCGCACGACGATGGCGCGCGCCTGGTCGAGCAGCTCCGCCGCGAAGACCGAGTTGCCCAGCGACTTGGACATCTTCTGCCCATTCACGTTGACGAGACCGTTGTGCACCCAGTAGCTCGCGAAGCCGTCGCCGGCGGCGGCGGACTGGGCCAGCTCGTTCTCATGGTGCGGGAAGCGCAGGTCGAGCCCGCCGCCGTGGATGTCGAAGTGGGAGCCGAGGTAGCGGGACGCCATGGCCGAGCACTCGATGTGCCAGCCGGGACGGCCGGCTCCCCACGGGGACGGCCAGGAGGCGGACTCTGGTTCGTCGACTTTGCGACCCTTCCACAGGGCGAAGTCGCGTGGGTCATTCTTGCCACGCGGGTCGGCATCCGCTGCCGGTTCCATGTCGCCGCGCCGCTGGCGGGTGAGGTCACCATAGTCGGGCCAGCTCGCCGTGTCGAAGTAGACGTCACTGGAGGCGTCATCGGCCGGGTAGGCGTGCCCGAGTTGGATCAGGCGGGTGATCAGGTCTTGCATCTGCTGGATGCTGGCGGTCGCCCTGGGTTCGTAGCTGGGGGCGAGGATGCCCAGCCGCTGGTATCCGGCGGTGAACTCCAGCTCGTAGCGATAGGCGAGCGCCCACCACTGCTCGGTGCCCCCGACCGCGTGGGCCAGAATTTTGTCGTCGATGTCGGTGACGTTGCGCACGAAGGTGACATCGAAGCCGCGGTAGGTGAGCCAGCGGCGCAGCTGGTCGTAGACGAGGGCGCTGCGCAGGTGGCCGATGTGGGGCGAGGACTGCACGGTGGGTCCACAAACGTAAATACCCACCGCGCCGGGCGTGAGGGGTATGAAGTCGCGGAGGGCCTGGGCCCTGGAATCGTAGAGTCGCATGGTCACGCTTCCCAGCTTAGGTCAGGGTCTGCCGGGGGTTCGGGGAGAATGAGCGCCGTCGCGATGGCGGCGAGGCCCTCGCCGCGGCCAGTGAAGCCCAGGGCATCCGTCGTGGTCGCCGACACGGCGACCGGCGCCTTCAGCAGCGATCCGAGCAGCGCCTCCGCCTCGGCCCGGCGCGTGTTGAGTTTGGGCCGGTTGCCGATGATCTGCACCGTGACGTTGCCGACCCGGAACCCGGCGGCCGCCAGCAGGCGCAGGGTCTCGCCGAGGAACACGTCGCCATGGGCGCCGACGAGGCGCGGATCGGATGTGCCGAAGACACCACCGATATCGCCCAACCCGGCGGCGCAGAGCAGGGCGTCGCAGATGGCGTGCACGGCGGCATCGCCATCGCTGTGCCCGGACAGTCCGCGCTCCCCCGGCCAGTGCAGGCCGGCGAGCCACAGTTCGGAGTCGTCGTCGAAGGCGTGCACATCGAGCCCGGTGCCCACGCGGGGCGCGGTGTCGGTGCGGGGCGCGGACTGGGCCGGCACGCGCGCGCCGAGCAGGGCCTCGGCCCGGCCCAGGTCCCACAGGGTTGTGATCTTGAAGGCGAGCGGGTCCCCGGCGATCACGCTGACCGGGTAGCCGGCGGCGGCCACCACGCCCGCGTCATCGGTCGCCGCGAGCGACGAGCCGGCGGATGCCGCGGCGGCCGCGGCGGTGAGCATCTCCCTCGGGAAGCCCTGCGGGGTCTGCACGGCCGAGAGTGCGGCGCGGTCCACCGTGCCCAGGATCTCGCCGGCAGCGGAGATTTTCTTGATGGTGTCGACCACGGCCAGGCCGGGAACGATGCCGTGACCGGTTGACTGCACCGCGTCGACGACGGCGTCGCAGAGCGCGGCGGGCGTGAGGGCACGCGCGGCGTCGTGCACCAGGACGGTGCGCACGCCGGGGTGCAGCGCGGCCAGGCCGCGGTTCACCGATTCCTGTCGGGTGGCGCCGCCGGCCACCACGTCGACGGATGCTGCCCCGCCCGCCCTCGAGGCGACCCGGCGGGCGTGAGCCAGGTGGGTGGCGGGCGCGACGACGATGACCTGCACCGGATCCCGCATCCCGAACACAGAGGCAAGCGCGCGTTCGAGCAGCGTGCGTCCGGCCAGCGAGACGAACGCCTTCGGCTCGGCGTGCCCGAGCCGGCTGCCACTCCCGGCGGCGACGACGATGACTGCGACCTGGGGCGCAGGGGTTTCAGTCATGTCTGGACGCTATCTGGTGAGGTCGACGACGAATGGACGCGAGACGGTGAGTACGAGGTGGTGCGGGAGGTACTGCAGCAAAAGACCGCGTCGGTGCGGGCGTCGGAAGCACGAAATGCGAAAGGCGGCACCTCGCGGCGCCGCCCTCCATCGAAAGCAAGTCTGGTTACGTGGGTTCTGATTCTGCCGGTTCCGGCTATGCCGGTTAGGACGCCAGGACCTCGTCGAGGACCGTGGAGGCCTTCTCTTCGTCGGTCTTCTCCGCCAGGGCCAGCTCTGAAATAAGAATCTGACGGGCCTTGGCCAGCATCCGCTTCTCGCCGGCGGACAGGCCCCGGTCCTGGTCGCGGCGCCACAGGTCACGAACGACCTCCGACACCTTGATGACGTCGCCGGATGCGAGCTTTTCCAGGTTGGCCTTGTACCGGCGGGACCAGTTGGTGGGCTCTTCGGTGAAGGGAGCGCGCAGCACCTCGAACACCTTGTCGAGACCCTCTTGGCCGATCACGTCGCGAACGCCGACCAGGTCGACGTTCTCGGCGGGAACCTCAATGGTCAGATCGCCCTGGGTGACATTCAGCTTCAGGTACAGTTTCTCTTCACCCTTGACCTTGCGCGTCTTCACCTCGGTGATCGTCGCAGCACCATGGTGGGGATAAACGACAGTTTCGCCAACCTCAAACAGCATATGTGTATCCCTTCAGCAACGTCGAGGATACCACAGCCGCCAGTGGTAAGGTGCGCCGCGCCCGGGCGCGCGCGGCTCAGCCCGACGGGAGCCGGTAGGCTGAAGGGGAAAGCTAAATTTGCAGCGTTTGGCCGTCAGGCGGAACGGTAAACTGTTGGAGGCGTTGTGAAAGCTCGTATCATCGTGTCCGTCGTTGTGGCGACCGGCATCCTTCTGGGGACCAGCGGTTGCAATCTCCTGGCACCGCAGTCGACGACCGCGAAATACGACGCGAGCGACGGAGTCAGCGGCAATGTCGGCGACCTCGCCATCCGCAACGCCATGCTTCTGTCGGACGACGGCAACATCGCCAACCTCGTGGTCACCGTCGTCAACTCGGGCGATTCGGCACACAACCTGAACGTGCAATACGACGACGGCACCGAGAAGTTCACCCAGGAGGTGAACGTGGACGCGAACTCCAGCGTCACGTTCGGCACACCGGATGCCCCGACCGTCACCGTCGCGGCCGACGTCGCGCCGGGATCGCTGTTCCCCGTCTTCTTCCAGTACGGCAACGAGACCGGCGTCGAAGTTCTCGTCCCGGTGCTCGACGGCTCGCTCGAGGAGTACTCGACGCTGCTGCCGACCTCCGCCCCGTAGGGCGAGGCCGACCGGCCGCTCCGGATCGCGGCACGCATTCCCGCGCGGGCGCCCTCCGTCGCCCCCGGCCTCAGGCGTCGAAGCGGTAGCCCAGGCCGCGCACGGTGACCAGCATGGTCGGATCCGAGGGGGCGGCTTCGATCCGCGACCGGATCCGCTTGATGTGCACGTCCAGGGTCTTGGTATCCCCGAAGTAGTCGCTGCCCCAGACCCGGTCGATCAGCTGACCTCGAGTGAGCACCCGGCCGGCATTGCGGAGCAGGAACTCCAGCAGCTCGAATTCTTTCAGCGGCAGGTTCACGATCTCGCCGGACACTGTCACGGTGTGCCGCTCGGTGTCCATCCGCACTGTGCCCGCCGACAGCAGGCTCAGGTCCTCCCCGACCTCGTCGGTGCGGCGCCGGGAAACGGCACGGATGCGGGCGAGCAGTTCCCGGGTCGAATACGGCTTGGTGACGTAGTCGTCGGCGCCGAGCTCGAGCCCGACCACGATGTCCACCTCGGAGTCCTTGGCGGTCAGCATGATGATCGGCACTGACGACCGCGTGCGGATCTCCCGACACACCTCCGTGCCTGGGATGCCGGGGAGCATGAGGTCGAGCAGAATCAGGTCTGCACCGGTGCGGTCGAACTCGCTGATGGCGCTCGGACCGTCTTCGGCGACGGTGACCTCGTACCCCTCCCGCTCGAGCAGGAAGCTCAGCGGTTCACTGAGCGCGCTCTCGTCTTCGACTAGAAGGATGTGGGTCATGGGGTGTCTCCTATCGCCGCCGAAGCGGGGTGCGGCGCCTCCGGGAGGCGGATGGTGAAGGTCGAACCGCTGCCCGGCTGCGACCAGACGCGGATGTCGCCGCCGTGGATCTGAACGATGTGCTTGACGATCGCGAGGCCGAGCCCCGTACCGCCGGTGTGCCGCGAGCGGGCCTGGTCGACCCGGAAGAAGCGTTCGAAGATCCGATCAAGATCGGCTTCCTCGATGCCCACGCCCTGGTCGGTGACGCTGATCTCGACGACTCCGGCGTTCTTGCGCACCCCGACCCCGACGCGGGAACCCTCTGCTGAGTAGTTCACTGCATTGGCCACGAGATTGTGCACGGCCATCACGAGGAGCCGCTCGTCGCCGCTCACCTCAGCCCCCGATTTCTTGCCGAGGGCGATCGTGATCCGGTCCGCCTCCGCGGTTACCCGGCTCTGGTCCACCGCCGTGGCCACGATGACGTCGACGTTGACGATCTCGGGCTCGGTCAGGGAATCCTGCGCCTGTAGGCGGGACAATTCGATGATCTCCTGGGTCAGGCGGCTGAGGCGACCGGACTCAGTGGTGAGGCGGTTCGCGAAGCGGCGCACCTGCACCGGCTCGTCCGCCGCCTGGGTGAGCGCCTCGGCCAGCAGCCCCACGGCGGCGATGGGCGTCTTCAACTCATGGCTGATGTTGGCGACGAAGTCCCGGCGCACCTCGTCGAGCCGGAAGGCCTCGGTGCGGTCCTCCGCCAGCACCAGAACGTACCGTGTTCCCAGCCGGGCCAACCGCACCCGCACCCGCATGCTGGCATCACCGAAGGGCCCGCGGGAGAGGACCAGATGGTCCGAGATCGGCTCGCCGGAACGGCGCACCTGGCTGATCAGGTTCAGGAGCTCGGAGTGCACCAGCTGCCGGTTCCAGACCAGTCCCATCGACACCGCGGCCTGGGATGCCTTGATCACGTTGTTGGACGGGTCGACGACGGCACCGGCCGTCTCCAGTGCGTCGAGCACCTGGTCGATTCCGTCGGGGACGGCCGGGTTGACGACCTCGGCGGCGCGCCGACCGTGACGCTCGGCCACGTGCAGCAGCGTCATGAAACCGGCCCCGACAGTCAGGCCGAGGGCCAGCGCCAGAAGCACAAGCCCTGTCGATTCCATTCATCCAGAATACTGACGTTTATTCCGGGTGGGTGACAGGGCCGTCCCGGCGCGCAGGCTACTTTAGGTAGAGTTCAAGACCACGGCACCTGCCGTTAACCTCCCTCCCCCATGATTCGGTGGGGCCAGGTGGGTCTCACGCGTCTGCGTGTTACGCGCGCCCAGGAAGGACCACACACCATGCGTGAAGTATTCCAGCAGGAACTCGCCGAAGTGCAGGATCGCCTTGTCGAGATCTCCCGACTCGTGGCGATCTCCATCGACAAGGCGACGCGCGCCTTCAACGAGTCCGATGTCGGTCTGGCGGAAGAAGCGATTTCCGAAGACGAGAAGATCGACGAGCTGACCATCGAACTCGATGAGCTGGCCATCACGATCCTGGCCCGCCAGCAGCCGGTCGCACGCGACCTGCGCATCGTCGTCAGCGCCCTGCGCATCAGCGCGTCACTCGAACGGATGGGCGATCTGTCCACGCACATCGCCCAGCTGGCCCGTTACCGGTTCCCCGACAAGGTCGTGCCGAAAAGCCTGCGCGCCACCTTCGCCGAGATGGGCACGCTCGTCACGGCAATCGCGCACATGCTCACCGCGCTTCTGACCAATGAGGACATGAAGCTGGCCGAAACCATCCGCAACGAAGACGACAAGGTCGACGCGCTGCACCTCAGCGTGTTCGACGCCGTGCTCGGGGCGACCTGGAAGGGCCAGGCGGCCGACACGGTCGACTCCACCCTCGCCAGCCGCTACCATGAGCGCTTCGCCGACCACGCGGTCTCGATCGCGAAGAAGGTGCAGTACCTCGGCACCGGCGCCTGGCAGCAGAACACGAACGCCTAGAGTCCAGGCGCTCCGGCGTCACCAGGAACGAGAAAGCCCCGGAAGCAGTCGCTTCCGGGGCTTTCTCGTTCCTGGTGGGTTGGACGCTACTTCTTGTTTCCCTGGGCCGCGACGGCGGCAGCACCGGCGGCGGCAGCCTCGGGGTCAAGGTAGCGGCCGGGGCCGAGCGGCATCATGTCCGCGCCGAGGCGGTAGACCAGCGGGATGCCGGTGGGGATGTTCAGCTCGGCGATGTCCGCGTCGCTGATGCCATCGAGGTGCTTGACCAGCGCGCGCAGCGAGTTGCCATGGGCGGTGACGAGAACCGTCTTGCCCGCACGCAGGTCGGGGGTGATGTCGGATTCCCAGTAGGGCAGCATCCGGTCGACGACGTCGCTGAGGCACTCGGTGCGGGGCAGGTCGTCGCCGAGCGCCGCGTAACGCGGGTCGTGCGCCTGAGACCAGCGGGAATCGTCGGCCAGCACGGGCGGCGGAACGTCGAAGGAGCGGCGCCACAGCTGGAATTGCTCGGGCCCGAACTTGGCGAGGGTCTCCGCCTTGTCGAGGCCCTGAAGGGCGCCGTAGTGGCGCTCGTTGAGCCGCCAGGAGCGCTTGACGTCGATCCACAGCCGGTCAACTTCTTCCAGAGCGATATTCGCGGTCTGGATGGCGCGGGTAAGTAATGAGGTGTGCAGGATGTCGGGCAGCAGGCCCGACTCGGCGAGAAGCTCGCCGGCGCGCTTGGCTTCGCCCGCGCCCTGCTCGCTCAGCCTGACATCCACCCAGCCGGTGAAAAGGTTTTCCTGGTTCCATAGGCTTTGGCCGTGACGGAGAAGGATGAGATTGTATGCATCTGACATGAGTCCAACTCTACCGACGTGGCGAGCGCGCCGGGGCTGGGTCGGCGGCCCGGGTCAGTGGCCGGGGTCAGTGACCGGCGTCAGTGGCCGGGCGTGCGGATGCCGAGCCGGGGCAGGCGCGGGATATCGGCCACCGAGCCCGCCGACTGAGGCACGATGACCTCCTGCGCGGCCGCGACGAGGATGTCCTGGGAGGCTACGTAAAGGGTGACCGTGGCGGGAACGGTGCGCTTCACCGTGGCGAGCGCGATCGGGCCCAGCTCGTAATGGATGGCGCTGGAGGTGATCCGGCCGATCCCGCGGTGCTCGGTGGTTCCGTCGGCCAGCTGCTTCACGGCCTGCACTTCGTCCCCGTGCACGGGGAGCACCGCGTCGGAGCCGTCCAGGTGCAGCAGCACCAGGCGGCGGGGCGGATGCCCGAGGTTGTGTACCTTGGCCACGGTCTCCTGGCCGCGGTAGCAGCCCTTGTTCAGGTGCACGGCGCTGCGCAGCCAGTCGAGTTCGTGCGGCAGGCTCTTCTCGTCGACCTCCGTGGCCCGGCGCGGGCGCCACGCCGCGATCCGGAGGGCCTCGACGGCGAGAAGGCCGGCCGCGGCGACCCCTCCGTTCCGCACGGCGTCGCGCAGAGCCGGCAGGGACGCGCGGGGGACGAGGGTCTCGGTCCAGTGCCACGCGGCGGCCGGGTGCGCCGGTCCAGGCGCGTACTGGTATCCGCCCGCGGAGACCTGGGTCCAGGGGTCGTGCCACACCAGAGGCACTCCGCTCGGCGCGGCCGGTGTGAGCGGCAACACCGACGGGTCACCCATCGACCCGATCACGGCGTAGGCGAGAGTGTGGTCGACGACCTGCACCCGCAGTGTGAAGCGCATCGTGTCGAGCCACGCGTGCAAGCCGGGCAGTTGGGCTGCCTCGACCAGCAGCCAGGTCTCCACCCCGTCGTCGATGACCGCCATGGCGTATTCGACGTGGCCGTTCGGGTCGAGCAGGAGCGTCTCGGTGGACTCCCCCGGCGCCAGGCGGCGCAGCTCCTGGCTGGAGATGGAGTTGAGCCAGGTCAACCGGTCCGGTCCGGCGACGCTCAGCACGCCGTGGTGGGACAGGTCGACGACGGCTCCGCCGGCGAGGAGCCGGCGCTGCTCCGTGAGAGGTCCGCCGTAGTGCGCGGCCACGCCGGCGTCGATGCCCTCGGCCTGCACCGCGCCGTCGAGTTCGAGCAGCGGGGATCTGAGCGGCGAGGACGGGAGAAAGGACGGGAGAGGGGACACGGGTGCATCGGTCATGGGAACTCTTTCCAACGGACGGTTCGGCGCCGGGGCGCCTGGATGTGACGCGCAGGGATGCCCGGTTTATTCGACGCGCTTGAGGCGGCCGGACGCGTGGGTGCGCAGGCTCTGACCTAAGGCGGCCATGTCCCAGGCCCAGAGCAGATGGCCGTCGACCAGACCATAGAGCCTCGTCGCCGCCGAGTAGGGTTTGGCACCCTGGGTGCGCATCACGGCATCCGTCGCCAGGTCGATGCGCGGACCCTTGACCTGGCCGAGGTAGATTTCCGCGACTCCGCCGGGGTGCACGATGGTCACGTCGATATCGAAGCCGTTGTCGGCGTTGCGGAGGGATTCGACCGCCGCAGCGGTGACGAACGGATGCTCACCCACGGCCGGCAGCAGACCCGGACCGGGATCGCCGAGCCCTTGGGCACGGCTTAGCCGCCAGTACCCGGTTTCCGTCATCAGCGGCGTCGACTCACCGCCGTCGGAGTCGGGCGTCGGCTCGAGCCAGGTGTAGGAGCTGTAATTCAGGTGCGGCAGGCCGTCGTGGCTGAAGCTCAACCGGTGACCGAACTCCCGGCTGACGGACTCTTCGCCGATCTGATAGTCGATGATTCCCGAACCTTCCCACACCCCGAGGAGCCACGACAGCGGCACCAGTTCGGAGGGGAGCTGAGGGGGCAGCTCAAACATCGAGGGCTACCGCTGCCCCCGGTACAGCTTGAACAGAACCAAGCCGGACACCCAGGCGATCGACAGGCTCGCCAGCGCGAGCAGCCCCAGGAAGAAGATTTCGATAGCGAGGATAGACATACGTCTTACTCTAGCCCGCTCGCGCGCGATAACCCCTCGGCACGCCTCAGCAGAACCACACGAGCACGGGCTGACTCAGATCAGAGTCAGAGGAGCCCGGCGAGAGCGAAGATTCCGGTGGCGGCGGCGAGCACGGCCACGGCACCGACCAGGCTGGTCGTCACCCGGTCCACGTAACCTTCCTTGCGTCCGGTCGCGAGCTGTACGCTCAGGGTTCCGATCGTGCAGCCGGCGAAGGAGAGGCTCATCCAGATCAGATGCTGGCCGGGCAGGGACAGCCATCCGGCCAGCACGGCGCACGCGAACGCGAACAACCACACCACGACGACGCTCTTCCACTGCCAGCTCACCCTCTCATTCTGCCCTGCCCGGGACCCTTTCCGCGGCACGCTAGGATGGGGCGCACAATCCTTGGAGGGTGAGTGTGGCCCAGTTGTTGATCCTGACCTCGGCGGTCAACAGTGACGTTCTTCCCGCCCTCGCCCTGCTGTCACACGGCACGCGCACCATCCCCGCCCAGCCGGACCAGCTCGTGACGGCGCCCGACGCCGACCTCATGCTCGTCGATGCCCGCTCCAATCTGATGGCGGCCAAGTCGCTCTGCCAGATTCTGCGCACCACGGGAAACACCGTTCCGCTGCTGCTCGTGATCACGGAGGGCGGCCTGGCCGCGGTGAGCCCGGACTGGGGCGTCGACGACGTCATCCTCGAGACGGCCGGGCCGGCCGAGGTGGATGCGCGCATCCGCCTCGCCGTCGGGCGCGTGCCCCGCACGGAGGAATCCGCCACCATCCGCGCCGCCGGGGTCATCATCGACGAGGCCAGCTATTCCGCCAAGGTGCACGGCCGGCCGCTGGACCTCACCTACAAGGAATTCGAGCTCCTGCGCTTTCTCACCGCGCATCCGTCGCGGGTCTTCACCCGGGAACAGCTACTCAGCGAGGTCTGGGGCTACGACTACTTCGGCGGCACCCGCACGGTGGACGTGCACGTGCGGCGACTGCGGGCCAAGCTCGGCGACCAGGAATCCCTGATCGGCACCGTGCGCAACGTGGGCTACCGCTTCAATGTGCAGGAACAGGACGGCACCCGTGGCATTCATCCGGTTTGCGCCTGATCTGACGGATGCCGCCTTCGCGGCCGAGTTCCACCGGGTCAGCGCCACCGCTACCCAGGGCGACGGCTACGCGCCGTTCAACGAACAGTCCCTTTTCGACGTGGCCGCGGGGCACCGCGCCCCGTTCCTGGTCGTGGAGAAGGACGGGAACGTCGTCGTGGGTGCGGGCATCCTCGGCGCCGGCGAACTCGACCTCGTCGTCGACCCGGCCCGACGCCGGCACGGGTACGGCGCGGCCGCCCTGGCCGAAATCCTGGCCGACGCGCCCGGGGAACTGACGATCTGGTCGCACGGCGACCACCCCGCTGCCCGGGCGCTCGCCGATCGGTTCGCTTTCACGGCCGAGCGCACCCTGCTGCAGCTGCGGCTGGACCTGTCGAAGGAGACAGCCGGCAGCGCGCCGGCCGAGCCCGGAGCCCCTGCCCGCACCGGCATCCGTGCCGCCGTCCAGATCGACGCGTTCCGGCCCGGGCCGGACGACGCGGAATGGGTGGCGCTGAACGCGCTGGTGTTCGCCGCGCACCCGGAGCAGGGGGCTCTGACCGCGAGCGATCTGGCCGCCCGCTGTGCCGAACCGTGGTTCTCGGCCGGTGATTTCCTGGTGGCCCGCGACGCCGGCACTGGCACCGGTCCGATGGTCGGCTACAACTGGTTGAAGATCGAGTCGGGCTCCCCGGTGGGCGAGATCTACGTCGTCGGCGTGCACCCGGATGCCGCCGGTCGCGGCGTCGGCCGCCGCCTCATGCTGGCCGGGCTCGACCGCCTCCGCGAACGCGGGTGCCGTACCGCGGACCTGTATGTGGAGGCCGACAGCGCCGCCGCGGTGGCCCTGTATCGTTCGCTCGGGTTCACCGAGCGAACGATCGATGTGCAGTACCGCCGCAGCCCGCGTTGACCAGTGTTCATCCAAGATCGTCGCATTCGCGCGGTCCACAGTGTCAAGATGGTTGAATGGACGGCGATAACATTCAGACCGACTCGGGCCTGGGCAGCGACTTTGACGATGATTTCGATCCCCTGATCGGCGTGAACGATCCGGCGCTCCTCACCGAGCGCTACCTCGACCGGGAACTGAGCTGGCTGGCCTTCAACCAGCGGGTGCTCGAGCTCGCGGAGGACCCCGATCTCCCGGCTCTGGAACGGGCGAACTTCCTGGCCATCTTCGCCAGCAACCTCGACGAATTCTTCATGGTGCGGGTCGCCGGCCTGAAGCGCCGCATCCTCACCGGGCTGGCCGTGCCGACCAACATCGGGCGCGCCCCGCAGGACGCCCTCTCCGACATCTCCACCACGGCCCACGTTCTGCAGGCCCGGCACGCCCACGCCTTCCAGGACCTCGTCAGCCCGGCCCTCGCCGAAGCCGGGATCGACATCGTCAACTGGGACACCCTGGACGATGCCGACCGCCGTTCCCTGCGCGACTACTTCTCGAACCAGATCTTCCCGGTGCTGATGCCCCTCGCGGTCGACCCGGTGCATCCATTCCCCTACATCTCCGGGCTCTCGCTGAACCTCGCGGTCCGGGTTCGCAACTCCAAAACCGGCAAGCAGGAGTTCGCCCGGCTCAAGGTGCCCACCATGCTCCCCCGCTTCGTGCGCGTGGACCGACGCGAGAAGGCAGACAGCGTACGCTTCATCACGCTCGAGGACCTGATCGCGAACCATCTCGGAGATCTGTTCCCGGGCATGGACATCCTCGAGCACCACGTCTTCCGGGTCACCCGCAACGAAGACGTCGAGATCGAAGAGGACGAGACCGAGAATCTGATCAAGGCCCTCGAGAAGGAGCTGCTGCGCCGCCGGTTCGGCCCGCCCATCCGTCTCGAGATCACCGAAGACATGGACGAGGTCACCCTCGGCCTGCTCGTGCGCGAGCTGGACGTCACCGATCAGGAGGTGTACCGCCTGCCGGCCCCGCTCGACCTGGGCGGCCTGTTCGACCTGCGGATCGACCGCCCGGACCTGCGCTATGTGAAGCACGTGCCGACGACGGCCGTTCAGCTGCTCGCCCCGGAACCGAACGCGGAACCGGACATCTTCAGCGCCATCTCGCGCCGGGACATCCTGCTGCACCACCCGTACGAGTCGTTCGCGACCAGCGTGCAAGCGTTCCTCGAGCAGGCCGCGGCCGACCCGGACGTGCTCGCCATCAAGCAGACCCTGTACCGTACCTCGGGCGACAGCCCCATCGTCGAGGCGCTGATCGCAGCCGCCGAGTCGGGCAAGCAGGTGCTCGCCCTGGTGGAGATCAAGGCCCGCTTCGACGAACAGGCCAACATCACCTGGGCCCGCAAGCTCGAGAAGGCCGGCGTGCACGTGGTCTACGGCCTCGTGGGCCTGAAGACGCACTGCAAACTCGCGCTCGTGGTGCGGAACGAAGACGGCGTTTTGCGCCACTACAGCCACATCGGCACCGGCAACTACAACCCCAAGACCAGCCGTCTCTACGAAGACCTCGGGCTCCTGACCGCGGACCCGCAGGTGGGCAAGGACCTCACCCGTCTGTTCAACGAACTCTCCGGCTACGCGATCGAGAAGAAGTTCAAGCGCCTGCTGGTGGCGCCGCTGCACCTGCGCCGCGCCCTGCTCAAGAGCATCGCGACGGAAACCGCGGCCGCCCAGGCCGGCAAGCCGTCGGGCATCCGGATCAAGGTGAACTCCATGGTCGACGAGGCCATCATCGACGCACTGTATCGGGCCAGCCAGGCGCGCGTGCCGATCGAGATCTGGGTGCGCGGCATCTGCAGCCTGAAGCCCGGGGTCCCCGGGATGAGCGAGACCATCAAGGTGCGCTCGATTCTCGGGCGATACCTGGAGCACTCCCGGATCTTCTCGTTCCACACCAACGGTGACCCGCAGGTCTACATCGGCAGCGCCGACATGATGCACCGCAACCTCGACCGCCGGGTCGAGGCGCTGGTGCGCCTCGTCGACCCTGACCACCTGACCGAAATCGACGCCCTCTTCACCCGGGCCATGGACGACCGAACCTCATCGTGGTGGCTGGACAGCTCGGGCGAATGGACGCGCCACCACCTGGACGGCTCCGGCCATCCGCTCGACGACATGCAAAACAGGCTCATGCAACAAATCTCCCTCCGCAAGCGCCCGGCGGGGCGCCGATGAGCGACCTTGCCATCTACGCTGCGGGCGCCGTCTGCTGGCGCCTGATCGACGGCAAGATCCACGTTCTCCTGATCCATCGCACCGTGTACGGCGACGTGACCATTCCCAAAGGGAAGGTCGACCCAGGCGAGACCCTGCCGCAGACGGCCGTGCGCGAGATCGGGGAGGAGACCGGCCTGGCCGTGGCCCTCGGCGTGCCACTGGGAATCTCCGCCTACTCGCTGCTCAACGGCCGCGAGAAGATCGTTCACTACTGGGCCGCAGAGATCACGCCCGCGGCCATCCAGCACTCGACCTTCGTGCCCAACGGCGAGGTCGCGGCGATCGAGTGGGTCACCATCAAGAAGGCCCGCACCTACCTCAGTTACACGCCCGACGTGGAGATCATCGACGCGTTCGCCAAGCTCGTCGACACCGGTGTCACCCGCACCTTCGCCCTGATCGCGCTCCGCCACGGCAAGACCGTGCAGCCCGGCAACTGGGACGGCCCCGACTGCAGTCGGCCGCTGACCGAGCGCGGCGTCAAGCAGGCCGCCGCCATCGTGCCCACGATCACCGCCTGGCAGCCCCTGCGGATCGTGTCGAGCACGGCGACCCGCTGCGTGACCACCGTGGCCCCGCTCGCGGCGGCCACCGGCATCCAGATCAAGCGCACCGAACGCTACAGCCAGGACGCGTTCGAGCAGGGCCTGGCGGATGTCCGTTCCGGCATCGGCAAGCGGGTGCGGTCGCGAAAGACTGCTGTGATCTGTAGCCACGGGCCGGTTCTCCCCGAGATCCTGCACGAGATCGCCCTGGCCACCGGCACCACCCACGGTGCGTACATCTCCGACGCGGCGGCCCTCGAAACCGGGTCGTTCTCGGTGGTGCACCTCTCCGCCGACAATCCGAGCGCGGGAATCGTCGCGATCGAAACACACTCGCCTGCCCTTTGACCACGGTATTCGGTGAATGCCCCGCTGCTTCTTTCGGCCTGCCCCGCCGCGTTCACCTTCCGTTAACCTTTTCGCAGGGGTGTCGTTAACCAGGCGGAATATGGTCACGGTGAGGCCAGCACCGGCCTCGAACCTGCAGTCACTTGTTATGAAGTCAACCCTCGAAAGGGATATCTGTGAATTTCATGCGTTTTGGCCGACCCGCGGTCATCGCCGTCGTCGCCGCACTGGCACTGTCTTCCTGCGCCGCGAACGAAGGCGCTGCACCGGAGTCCGACTCCGCCAGCGCCCTCACCGGCACGATCAACGCCGGTGGCGCGTCCTCCCAGGGCTCAGCCCAGGAAGCCTGGATCTCAGCGTTCCAGACCGCGAACCCGGACGTCACCATCAACTACGACCCGTCCGGTTCCGGCGCAGGTCGGGAGGCGTTCATCGCCGGTGGCTCCGACTTCGCAGGCTCCGACTCCTACCTGAGCGACGACGAGCTCGCCGGCACCTTCGGTTCTTGCGCAGCGGACACCACCGCGGTCGACCTGCCCGTCTACATCTCCCCCATTGCCGTGATCTTCAACGTCGATGGGGTCGACGACCTCAACGTCGACGCCGACACGCTGGCCAAGATCTTCTCCGGCGCCATCACCACCTGGAACGACCCGGCCCTGGTCGCACTGAACGAGGGCGTCTCGCTCCCGTCGACCGCGATCACCGCCGTGCACCGCTCGGATGACTCGGGCACCACGAAGAACTTTGCGGACTACCTCGGCCAGAACGCCCCGGACGTGTGGACCGAGAAGGCTTCCGACACCTTCCCGTTCCAGACCGGTGAGGGTGCGCAGGGCACCTCGGGCGTCGTCGACGCCGTCACCAACGGCGTGGGCACGATCGGCTACGCCGACGCGTCGCGCGCCGGAGACCTCGGGGTCGCCAAGCTCAAGGTCGGCGACGAGTTCGTCGCGTACAGCGCCGAAGCCGCCGCCGCCGTCGTCGACGGTTCTCCTCTCGTCGAGGGCCGCGAAGCCAACGACCTCGCGTTCGACCTCAACCGCATGACCGACAACCCGGCCGAGTACCCGCTGGTCCTGGTCAGCTACGCGATCGTTTGCACCGAGTACGCCGACCCCGCCCAGGCTGAGCTCGTCAAGGCCTACGTCGGCTACATGGCCAGCGCCGAGGGCCAGGCCGAAGCGGTAGCATCCGCCGGCGCGGCATCGATGACGACCGAACTCCAGGACAAGGTCGCAGCGGTTCTCGAGACCATCAAGTAGCTCCTGTTTCGCCGTTCCTCAGCTGCCCGATCCGGGACTCGCATGGCTTGCGAGCACCGGGTCGGGCAGACTGGGGTTCGTGGCCTGTGACCTGAACCTCTCTTTCTTAGCTTTTGCCCCAACCCTCCCAGGGAGATACCCGGCATGACGACCGCAGTAGAGCGACCCTCGCTCAAGGCCAAGGAACGCCCCGGCGACCGCATCTTCGCCACGAGCACGATTGTGGCCGGCAGCCTCATCCTGGCAATTCTCGCCGCCGTAGCGGCCTTTCTGCTTGTGCAGAGCCTGCCGGCCTTCCTCGCCGACCCGGAGGAGTTCAAGGGCGACACCACCAACTTCTGGTCGTATGTCTGGCCGCTCGCGTTCGGCACACTCTGGGCGGCGTTCCTCGCGCTGATCATGGCCGTGCCCGTCGCCATCGGCATCGCGCTCTTCATCTCGCACTATGCCCCCCGCAAGCTCGCGCAGGGCCTGGGCTACCTGATCGACCTTCTCGCCGCCGTGCCCTCCGTCGTCTTCGGGCTGTGGGGCATCGGCGTGCTCGCGCCGCTCGTGCAGCCGTTCTACACGAACCTGGTCGAGTGGTTCGGCTGGATCCCCCTCTTTGCCGGCCCGGTTTCCGGCACCGGGCGCACGACGCTCACGGTCGCCATCGTGCTGGCTGTCATGGTCTTGCCGATCATCACGGCGTTGTCCCGGGAGATCTTCCTGCAGACCCCCGTGCTATACGAGGAGGCATCACTGGCCCTCGGCGCAACCCGCTGGGAAATGATCGCCATGGCCGTGCTGCCCTTCGGCCGTGCCGGGATCATCTCCGCCTCGATGCTCGGCCTCGGCCGGGCCCTGGGTGAAACCATGGCCGTCGCCATGGTGCTCTCACCGAGCCGGGACGTCATCTTCCAGCTCCTGACCTCGCAGAACCCCACCACAATCGCCGCGAACATCGCCCTCAACTTTCCGGAGGCGCACGGCGTCGGCGTCAATATTCTGCTCGCGACGGGTCTCATTCTCTTCGTCATCACGCTCGTGGTGAACATGATCGCCCGCGTCATCATCAACCGCCGCAAGGCATTCTCCGGAGCGAACTGATGAGCCTGACGACCACGACCTCGAACACGGCCGCGCCCCTGACGAACTCCCTCACCGCGGGCAAGCTTCCTCGGCACACCTCTCTGGCCGTGCTCCTGGCCAGCTGGCTGGTCACAGGCGCGTTCTTCTTCGTGGTGATGCTCTCCGGCGCTGCCGAGGGATTCAACATCGTCGGAACGCTCTTCTTCGGCACCGTCGTCTACTGCGTCGCCATCTACCTGCTCTCGTACTTCGTCGAGGGCGTGCGCAAGGCCAAGGACCGCCTGGTCACCGCCCTCGTGACCGTGGCCTTCGCGGTCGCCCTTCTGCCGCTCTTCTCGCTCGTCATAACCACCCTGGTCAACGGACTGCCGGCGTTCCTCACCCCGAGCTTTTTCACCCAATCCCAGCGCAACGTCGTGGGCGAGGGCGGCGGCGCCTTGCACGCCGTCATCGGCACGCTGCTGATCACCGGTGTGGCCACGCTCATTTCGGTGCCGATCGGCCTCCTGGCAGCGATCTACCTCACCGAGTACGGCCGAGGTCGGCTGGCTCGGGCGATCACGTTCTTCGTCGACGTCATGACCGGCATCCCGTCGATCGTCGCGGGACTCTTCGCGTTCGCCCTGTTCTCTCTTCTGTTCAACGACCCCGGCATCCGCTTCGGATTCGGCGGCGCCATCGCCCTCACAGTGTTGATGATCCCCGTCGTCGTTCGTTCGAGCGAGGAAATGCTCAAGCTTGTTCCCAACGAGCTTCGCGAGGCGGCGTACGCGCTCGGTGTGCCGAAATGGCTGACCATCGTCAAGGTCGTGCTGCCGACATCCCTCGCCGGGATCGTGACCGGGATCATGATCTCGATCTCCCGCGTGATCGGTGAGACGGCGCCGCTGCTGATCATCTCCGGGTTCACGGCCAGCATGAACTACGACCTGTTCAACGAGCGCATGATGACCCTGCCTGTGTTCGTCTACACCCAGTACGCCAACCAGGGCGCAGACACCCAGTCCTACCTCGACCGTGCCTGGGCCGGCGCCCTGACGCTCATCTTGATCGTGATGCTATTGAACCTGGGCGCGCGCGTCATCGCCAAAATCTTCTCCCCCAAGCTCGGCCGCTAGGCTCCACCTCCCGGCCTCGGCCGTCTGATCCAAAGGAATGCATGTCCAAGCGCATTGAAGTCAACGACCTCAACGTCTACTACAGCAAGTTTCTGGCTGTCGAAGACGTGTCGTTGGTGATCGAGCCTCGAACCGTGACGGCCCTGATCGGGCCCAGCGGATGCGGCAAGTCCACGTTCCTGCGCACGCTGAACCGCATGCACGAGGTCATCCCCGGGGCGTACGTCACGGGCGATGTACTCATCGACGGCAACAACCTCTATGGTCAGGGAGTCGACCCGGTGCTCGTGCGGCGCCAGGTGGGCATGGTGTTCCAGCGCCCGAACCCGTTCCCGACCATGTCGATCGGCGACAACGTGCTGGCCGGCGTGAAGCTCAACAACCGCCGGATGGCCAAGTCCGACGCCGACGACCTGATCGAGAAGTCGCTGCAGGGCGCGAACCTCTGGAAAGAGGTCAAGGATCGCCTCGACAGGCCCGGCTCGAGCCTCTCCGGAGGGCAGCAGCAGCGCCTCTGCATCGCACGCGCGATCGCGGTGCACCCCGACGTCATCCTGATGGACGAGCCGTGCTCGGCCCTCGACCCGATCTCGACGCTGGCGATCGAGGACCTGATCGAGGAGATGAAGGCCGACTACACGATTGTGATCGTCACTCACAACATGCAGCAGGCATCCCGGGTCTCCGACCGCACCGGATTCTTCAACATCGCCGGCACCGGCAAGCCCGGCAAGCTGATCGAGTACGACGACACGACCACGATCTTCTCCAACCCGAGCGAGCAGGCCACCGAGGACTACGTCTCCGGCCGCTTCGGCTAAGCCCGGTTCCGTGCCTGGCGCGCGGACAGCAGTGCGCCCTCGCTCCGCGCCCCGAACGAATTCGACGGAGATTCTGCCCTGAACGCGCCGATTACGCGTGAAACGGCACGATTAGAGCAGAACCTCCGTCGAACTGGTTAGCAAGCGGGCTGCGGGGCGACGCGCTGCGGTGGGGCGTCAGACGGTGCGGGCGAGCAGGGCGGCGTTGAGGGTGCGGGTGCGCTCGGAGTCGACGGGCATTGGTCTGCCATCGAGTTCGGTCACGTGCACGGCCAGGCGCAGGCTGGAGAGCAGCCACACGGCATCCGCCGACCGTAGCTCGTCGACGCTCATGTCGCGGTATTCCGTGCGCTCCCCTGCCGCCCGAAGGTGCTCGAACGCGCTCTGTTGGGTGGTGCCGTGCAGGATTGCTCCGCTCGGCAGGGGAGAGACGTAGACGTCGCCCCTGCAGAGCATCACGGTCGAGGTGGGCCCCTCGAGCACGAAGCCGTCGTGGGTGAGGAAGATCGCGTCGTCGGCGCCGCGGCGGCGGGCCTCCCTGAGGGCGGCCATGTTGACCGCATAGCTGAGCGTCTTCGCGCCCATCAGGAGCCAGGGCGCCTGCTCTGCGACGCCGTGCGGGTAGCCGCGGTCCAGGGTGACCGCCCGGATGCCGTCCTCGCGGACGACGGCGAAGTCGGGCGCGGGGGTCGCGTGAAGCCAGGCCGTGGGTGCCGGGCCGGAGTCGACGCCGCGGCTGTAGACGAGTTTGAGCACAACTTCGCCCTCGTGCGGGACGCGATCGACCACGTGCGCGATCGCGGCCAGCCACTGAGCCGTGTTCGGCTCGGGCAGCTCACAGGTCGCGGCCGAGGTGCCCAGCCGGGCAAGGTGTGGGCCGACCGCCTGAGGGTGGCCGCCGACCACGCCAAGTGTCTCGAAGACGCCGTCGCCCCGCTGGGCGCTCAACTCCCCCACCCGCAACGCCGGGGCATCCGAGTCCACCTCGTGGAACGTGTCGTCGAATTCCGTCTGCGGCGCGTCGGCGGGAACCGGGTCGAGGAGCAGGGTGAAGGGCAGCGTCGTTCGCCGAACAGTCATTTGACGAGCATAGAGGATCGGGTCAGGAGCAGGTCAGGATCAGGTCGGGATCGACTCAGATCAAGCAGCTCAGGAGCTCTGGATGGCGAGGATCGGGTCGCTGGTGGGCTGCTCCGAGCCGCCCTTAGGCTCGACCGTGACGCCGATCGTGTCGCCGGCGGTGAGGCTGCCGTCGAGCACGCGCCAGACGGTGCCGGTGCCGGTGCCGGACGAGTCGAAGATTCCGGCGGGAACCGGGCCGGAGCCGCCGATGTACCAGAGCTGGTAGTCCCGGTCGGACGGCAAGTCCGGCAGGTCGTCGACCAGGAGCGCTGAGAGTCCGCTCTCTTCGGACCAGACCAGGGTGGCTTCCTGACCGTCGGCGGTGGTCGCCGACGCGCGCTGGATGTCAGCGGCCGCCGTGATTTGCACGAGACCGGCCGCCTGGTCCTGTTCGAATTGGTCGGACTCCAGGGACTGGCCGACGAAGGTGCCGCCCGCGAAGAGGGCGACGGCCGCGGCGGCCGCCGCGAGAACGCCGACGGGCCGCTGGAACCAGCGCAGGCGGGCGCGCTCGGAGGCGCTGCCCGCTGCAGTGGCGCCTCGGATCGGAGCGGGATCGACGCGCGGCGCGGGGGTGGCCGGTGCCGTCTGATCGGCCGGCAGGGGCGCGAGCTGCGGCGTGGCGGCAAGTTTGGCCATCAGGGAGGCCCTGAGTCCGGCCGAGGGCTGCACGGGGGTGGCGGCAAGGCCCAGCGCCACCGCGGTGTCACTCAGCTCGGCCGCCTCGATGCGGGCCGGCTCGGACGCCTTGAGGTGCTCCTCATAGACGGCGGCCTCTTCCGCGCCCAGGGCGTGGAGGGCGTAGGCGCCGGCGAGCTCGCCCGGGTTCTGCCCGGCGGCGTTGCGGGTGTCGTCATTCCGGGTGTTGTCGCTCATGACGCCACTCCCAACTCGTCGCGCAGGCGGATCATGCCGTCGCGCAGCCTCGTTTTCACAGTTCCGAGAGGGATCTGCAACCGCTCGGCGACTTCACTCTGGCTGAGGCCGCCGTAGTAGGCGAGGCTGATCGCCTGGCGTTGCAGTTCCGTCAATCTGGACATCGCCTTTTCCACTCGTTCGTGCTCGATTCGTACTCCGACCGTTTCGGACACCTCGTCGTAGGCAACCGCAAGATCACGGATGCCGATTTTGATATCCCGGTCGCGGCTGGCCTGCGACGACCGAATTCGGTCGATCGCGCGGCGGTGCGCCATGGTCAGGATCCAGGTCGCCGCCCCGCCGCGCTGGGCCTCGTACCTCGTCGCCGTCTGCCAGATCTCCAGGAAGATCTCCTGCGTCACTTCCTCCGACTGCGAGGGGTCAACCAGAAGACGTCGAACGAGACCGAGAACACGCGAGGCCATCCGGTCATACAGCTCTCCAAATGCTCCTTCATCTCCCTGCGCCACCCGGCCCAGCAATTCCTCATGGGAGACAGGAACAGTCCCCTCCCGGTTGACGTTGAATTCAGCACTCATGAGAACAAGCATCTCAGGTCTTGTCCACGTCCATGGTTCGGCGCGGAGACCGAATCGGATTGGTGTGTCACGCCAGGCAGAGGAGGAGTGAAGGCCGGACCGCAGAACGCCTCTCGGCGCGAGGCCGCTCACAGCGGCGAATATTGGAGCCCGGGGTTACTGCGGCCCGACCAGACTCCAGTGTAAACGACCCGGATGCGGATCGCGCACCCGGCGGGACGGCTCGCGGCCGATCAGTTAGACAGGTCAGTCCAGCGAGTCACTGCGCCAGAGCCGGGCGCAGGAGCCGAATTCCTGGGCGGTGGTGGAGAACCGGAGGGCACGGGTGGTCAGTTCGGTGGACCGGAGCGGTTCGGTCGTCTCCAGGTCGTCCGCGACGCTGGTGCAGCCGACGGAGATGACGCGGCAGAACGCCGCCGCGCGGTCGAGTGCCACGGCGAAATCCCCGGTGAAGATCCCCCGCAGGATCTGGTCGGCCAGGACGATGATCTCCGCCGTGCCCGTGGGCACCGCGGCCCCGGCAATGACCGGGTCGATCGCCACCGTGACTTCGGTTCCGCGCTGGTAGAGGAACGCCGTGCCCTCGGGATCCTGGCGGATGAGCAACCGCACCAGGTAGATCCGCCAGAGCGCCCCGGGCAGGCTGCGCGGCGTTGCCCGCGACCAGAGTTCGGCCACCGCGTCGACGCCGTTCTCGTCGGTGTAGGTCACGAGCCGCTCGACGATGTCGGGGTCAGGGTCGCTGCGCACGCGGGCCAGAAGCGCGTGCGCGGTTTCATGCGCCACCCGGCTGATCAGTGCCGGGTCTTCGCCCCCCTGGAAGGACTCGAATTTGCTGCCGGAGAACTGGGTCGGCTTGTGGAAATTCTCGGCCATGGCATCCTCCTGGGCTCGGTTTCGTGTTCGCTGTGGGCACATCCGTCTCGTCTGCAGAAAACCCTCTCCCACGGTACCTAGAAAAACGGATCCGAAATCCCCTGTACATTATTAACCGCGGGCCTCTAGCTCAGTTGGTAGAGCAAAGGACTTTTAATCCTTGGGTCGTCGGTTCGAGCCCGACGGGGCCCACTCACAGGATCAGCGTCGGTGCAGACCCGGGTCTCGCGTGGGCCCAGCATCGAATCCGGACTCCCGGCGAGCACCCAGCGATGATTCGGGCGGCGTTCGGGTAGCTCCTCCATACTTCTCTGACATGGTGCCGGCATGCCCGATGCCGACGACCTGAGAAGGAGGCCCCGTGGGCAGAGTGAATGAAGAAGTTGAAATCAAGACCGGGATCATCACCCGGTACCGGCGTCACCCCAACGGACGCGGCCTGGTGTCCCCCAGCGCACGCGTGCACCCCGAGGCGTTCGTATCCCGAACCGCCTACGTGGAGAGCGGCGCGCGGGTCGGGGCGGAGTCGTGGATCGGCCCCGGCAGTTGGATCGACCAGGACGCGGTCATCGGTTCTCACGTGTTCATCGGCCAGAACGTGCACGTCGGCGCGGACGCGGTCGTCGGCAGCGCCGCGCGGCTGGGCAGCTATGTGCGGATCGGTCGCGGGGCACGGCTCAGCCCCGGAGCGGTCGTCGAACGCGATCTGCGGGTTCCGGACAACGCCGTGATTGGCGCGGCCCCGCGCACGCGCCTGTCGCCCGGATCGGCACCCGCCGGTGTCGCCCACGCCGCCTAGGGGTGCGTCTACGGGTGCGTCTACGGGCGCGTCCGCTACTCGGCGGTGAACGGGCTTGCGAGTTCTCGCTGCACCATCAGCGCCAACTCGCGCAACAGCACGAGGTCGATGGTTCCTGCCGCCCTCGGCTCCGAGTCGAACACGCAGAGAGCCCCGATGAGCTCCCCCGACGGCGACTCGATCGGGAATCCGGCGTAGAACCTGATCTTCGGCTCGCCCACCACGAGTGGATTGTCTCGGAAGCGGTCGTCGAGGAGGGCATCCGGTATCACCATAGCCGCGGTGCCCGTGAGGGTCACCTCGCAGAACGAATTGGACCGCGGCGACTCGGCATCGGCCACGCAGATGCGGGCCTTATGCCACTGGCGATCGCCATCGATCACCGTGAGCGCCGCGGACTGGGTGCCGAACAGGGTCCGCGCCAGTGCCGCGATGCGGTCGAAGCGCTCCTCGGGCGGGGTGTCGACGATCCCGAGCTGGTCGACCGCGAGCTGGCGCCGCGCCTCCTTCGCCCTCGCCTGGTCGTCGGAGGGCACCGGTTCGGCGTCAGGGGTCGCGACCCGGTCGGCGCCGAGGAGCGGCGCCATCCGGGAGGCGAGAACGTCGGCCCAGTGCGCATACGTATCCGTGGACCGGTATCGGCCCGGCGGCGGCGTCGGCGCCGCACTGGACGGTACGAACGCGACCCCGTCGCTGCTGTCGGCGACGAGTCGTACCGTCACCCGGTTCAGGAGCCGGCCGTGGTGGTCAGCCAGATTTCCGAGCCTGGAATCGAACACCGGGATCGACCGGATGGGCTGGATTCCCGCCACGATGATGCTGGTGCTGCGGGGCGATGACGCCGTGAGGAACCGGAGCAGATTCGCCAGATCGCGCCGCCAGGCCCGGGCGGAGACCAAGTTCACGGCCTCGTTCACGCCCAGGACCAGCACGATCGCTTCGAAACGGGTGAGCCGCACCCCGGTCAGCTCGAGGAGGGCCGTAGCGACGGTCATGCGGGGATTCGCGATGAGGTCGACGTCGACCCCGCGGCCGGTCTGCGCGGACAGGGCGCGGGCGAGCGAGCCGGGCAGGGCCAGGTTGTGGCTCACGACCCCGCGGCCGACCGCCAGCCCCGAACCGAGGATGAGGATCCGGTCGGGATCAATGCCCGCGGAGTGCGCTTGCGGAGCATCCGTGGGCATGGGGACATCGCCGAAGCCGCGCTCGGACGCGGCGGCCCAGGTGCGCATGGCGGGAGCCAGCGCCCATCGTATGAGTTCCCGCACAGATGCCCCTTTGTTGCTAAGACACAAGGGTGTATCCAAGACCGGGTTTCAAGTATCCCCCATTCGGGGCGAGGGTCCAGGGCCGCGTCACACCAGTGCCACAACGGCTTGGGCGAGCGCGAAAATGACCAGGCCGGCAAGCGCGCCCACCACGGTGCCGTTGATGCGGATGAACTGGAGGTCCTTTCCGATCTGCAGTTCGATCTTCTCGGCCGTCTCGGCCGCGTCCCACCGCGCGACGGTTTCGGTGATCACCTCGGCGCTCTCGTGCCGGTACCGGCGCACGATGTAGCTTGCACTGTCGGCCAGCCACCGGTCGACGCGGGCGCCGAGGGCCGGGTCGGTCGACAGTCTCCCGCCGACCTCCATGACGGTCGAGCGGATGCCCGTGCGCAACCCGCTCGAGGGGTCGTTCAGCGCCGCCGTCAGGGAGACCTTCACGGCCTCCCAGGTTTTGCTCGCGAAATCGCGCAGCCGGGCACTGTCGAGCAGTTCGAGCTTGAGCGCCTCCACCCGTTCGATCATCGCCGGCTCGTGCTGCAGGTCGTCGATCACCTCGACGAGGTAACGATCGATGGCCTGGCGGAGCGGATGCGCGGCATCCGCACGCGCGGTGGCCACGAAGGCGAGCACCTCCCGGTGCGCCTTGTCGTCGACCAGCTTGTCGACGAAACCGGGGAGCCAGGTCGGCAGACGCTGGGACACGGCCCGCCCGAAGGCCTCCGGATGCTCCAACAGCCAGCCCTCGGCCCGTTCCAGCAGCAGGTCGACGGCGGCGTGCTGCTGCCCCGACTCGACCAGCCGCGCCCCCACGTGCCCGATTGTCGGACCCCACTCCGGCTTCAGCAGGTTCTCGCGGGCAACGGTTTCGATCAGCTCCTGGATCGCGTCGTCGCTGAGCAGGTTGAGCAGACCGGCGCCCGCCACCGCGACCTCGTCGGTGAGCCGACGCGCGTTCTCCTCCTGGGAGAGCCACGCGCCGAGCCGACGGGACGCACCCAGCGATTCGAGCTTGCCACGGATGACCGCCTCGGAGAGGAAATTCGTCTCGACGAATTCACCCAGGCTGGCCCCGATCTCGTCCTTGCGGCTGGCGATGATGTTCGTGTGCGGGATGCGCAGGCCCAGCGGGTACCGGAACAGGGCCGTCACGGCGAACCAGTCCGCTACGGCGCCGACCATGCCGCCCTCGGCCGCGGCGCGCACGTACTGCAGCCACGGGTAGCTCTCCTGCAGCGCGAACGAGGTGGCGAACACTACCGCCATCAGGAGGAGCAGGCCGATGGCGAGCCGCTTCATGCGGATCAGGGCCGTCAGGCGCACGGCGTCCGGCAGGCTCAGCGGCGGCCGGGCGGCGGCTGCCGCCCGTGCTGCACGTGGACCGGTCTCGGTCTGGTCTTTCTGCCTCATCTTCTCGGCCATCCTCCCAGACTGCCGGATCGGGGCCGGGGAGGGAAACCCGTCTTCCCTCGACCCCGGCGCGCTGCATACTCAGCAGTGGCAGTGTCCCTCTTCGACGGGCGTCGACGGCGGCACATCGAGCACCGGGCTGCGGTCGAAGAAGCCATCGATCTTCAGCTTGAAACCAGCGGTGTCCACGGGCATGATCGGCCAGTCCTCGATGCGCGAATAGTGGGTGAGGCCGAACGTGTGCCAGAGCACGATGTCCTGGCCGTCGATGTCGCGGTCGGCTTCGATGTAGGCAGGCCGGCTCCGCCGCCTCGAACCTCAAGAGGATCACCCTCGAACTCGGGGGCAAGGCCCCCTTCATCATAACTGCGGACGCCGACATCGACGCGGCCTTCGGCGGCAACCTGGCGGGCGTCACGCTCAATTCCGGGCAGGTCTGCGCGGCCTACACGCGGTTCTATGTCAACAAGAAGCGCGAGGCCGAATTCGTTGAGAAAATGGCGGCCGGGGTCTCCGGCATGAAGCTTGGCGCCGGGATGGACCCCAGCACCCAGCTGGGTCCTCTGGTCTCTCAAAGACACCTCGACCACGTCGAACGGATGGTCACGGTCGGCCGTGCCGAGGGCGCGGAACTCGTGACCGGTGGCGCCCGGGCCGGCGAGGTCGGCTCCTTCTTCCAGCCGACGGTGTTCGCCGGTGTGCGCGACGACATGGCCATCGCGACCGACGAGGTCTTCGGGCCGGTGCTCTCGATCATGTCCTACGACGATGACGACGACCTGCAGGAGCTCATCAACCGGGCCAACGACACCGACTATGGGCACGCCGCCACGTTCTGGACGAAGGACCTCGAGAAGGCACACCGCCTGGCCAACGGCATCCGTGCCGGTGCGATCTTCGTGAACATGCCACCGGTGCCGGATATGGCCGCGCCGTGGGGCGGGTTCGAGACCAGCGGCTGGGGCAACGAGATGGGTCCGGATTCGATCGACGCGTACACGCAGGTCAAGGGCGTCTGGATGCACTACCGCAGCTAGCCGCACGGGTTTTTCGCGGCATCCGTTCGTTTTCACGCACTCGTCGACTCACGCACTCGTCAACTCACGCACTCGTCAACTCACTCACTCGTCAACTCACTCACTCGTCAACTCAATGAGGAGTAAACCCATGACGACCACTCGCAGTACCCCTCAGTCCGACTCCCAGACCACCCTACGCACGGGACGCCTCGGTGTGATCGGCATCGTCTTCTTCGTGGTCGCGGTGGCCGCACCGCTCGTGGGCATGACCGGTGCGGTCCCGGTCGCGATCGTTCTCGGTAACGGCGCGGCCGCCCCGGGCGCCTACCTCGTGGTGGGCGTCACCCTGCTGCTGTTCAGCGTCGGCTATGCCGCGATGAGCCAGCGCGTCACCAATGCCGGAGCCTTCTTCGCCTATATCGGCCGAGGCCTCGGCCACCAGCTCGGCAGCGCGTCGGCCTTCGTCTCGATCCTCGCCTACCTCGCCATCCAGCTCGCGATCTACGGGTTCTTCGGCGGACTGCTCGGCGCCCAGGTCGGCCTGCTCCCCTGGTGAGCGTGGACGTCGGCGCCAAGGTGCTCGGCGTGCTGATGCTGCTCGAACTCCTGGCACTGGTCGTCACCTCGGTCGCCATCCTGGCCGACGGCGGGCCGGAGGGCCTGAACTTCTGGGCCTCGTTCAACCCGGCCGCGATCCTCGCCGGCGGGCTGGCCGGCTCGGCGGGCATCGCGTTCGCCTTCGCGTTCGCGTCCTTCATCAGCTTCGAGGCCACCGCAATCTACGGCGAGGAATCCAAGGACCCGAAGACGGTGGTCCCCCGCGCCACCTACCTGGCGGTCGGAGTGATCACGGCGCTGTTCGCCCTGACGGCGTTCGCCATGGTCACGGGAATGGGTGCATCCTCGGTCGTCGAGAAGACCGTGGAGCTGTCGAGTCTCGACGGGGTTCCCCTGGCCGACCCGGCCGCGGTGCTCTTCTCCCTCGCGACCCAGTACGTGGCACCGTGGATGGCCACCGTGATGGGCGTCCTGGTGATCTCGAGCCTGTTCGCCGGACCGCTGGCCTTTCAGAACGCGGCCAGCCGGTACCTCTTCGCCCTCGGCCGCGGCGGCGCGCTGCCCGCGCCGCTCAGCCACGTCAACGGTCGCGGCGCCCCGAGCACCGCCTCCCTCGCCACGTCGGTCCTCACGGATCTCGTCATCGTCACCTTCGCCGTCTTCCGGCTCGACCCGGTGCTCAACATGTTCTACTGGTTCAGCGGTCTCGCCGTGGTGGCGATCGTGCTGATCGAGATCCTCGTCTGCATCGCCGTGATCGCGTTCTTCCACCGCAATGCGGGCAGCGAGAACGTGGTCCAGACCATCATCGCCCCGGTGCTGGCCACCATCGGTCTGATCCTCGGCGAGTACCTGCTGATGAGCCGCTTCGGGCTCCTCGCCGGCACGGTGGCCGAGGGCGTGGACCCGACGATGTCATCGTGGTGCCTGAGCCCGATCGGCTGGGTGCTCGTGTCCCTGCCCTTCGTGCTCCTGCTCGTCGGCTACCTGCACTCGCTCTGGTCGCACACCGAGAACGAGGCCCTGGTCAAGGACGTCCTCTCGTAGCCGGCAAGCCGTGAAACGGGGTGACCGCCGCGAGGCGGACACCCCGTCTCTCTGCCCGTCGGACCGTGATGGGCGCGGTGATGCCGGGTCAGAGGCGGAATCCCTGGTGGCGGATGCCCCAGCGCACAGACCAAGACTCCCCTGGTTCGACCCAGCGCAGCCCCGCGCCCGAATTGAAGGCATTCGCAGGGGCCGTCATCGGCTCGATCGCCACCGCCAGGCCCAGGAACGGGCCGCCCGGCCCCGGGAAGGGGAAGTTGCGCGGCGTGAAGACCTGAACGTTGCGGACGTTCCGGTCGCCCCAGATCGTGACGCTGCGGCCGTCAGGCGCGGTCAAGGAGGCCACGCTGGCGGTGCCGGACTCCTCGCCGGTCACGTCGGACCGCACCTCGGGAGCCTCAGGCCCCACCCCGCCGAAGCCGTCGTCGAGATCGACGTCGCCCACCCGGCACCCCGTGCGCAGGTCGAACCTGGTGCCGACGACGGAAGATTCCCCGACGGGGTTTTGCCGGTCGTCGACGTCGATATGGGTGCGCGCCGCGATCGTGAGCACGAGGTCCTCGGTGGGAACGCCGCCGATCTTCGGGTACGGATGCGCGCCGAGCGCTACCGGGGCCGCGTCCCGGCCTACGTTCCGCACCGTGTGGGTGACCGCAAGACCGTTGTCGGTGAGCGCATACCGCACGGTCGTGTCGAGCAGGAACGGGTATCCGGCCTGCGGAAAGACCGTGGCGGCCAGAGTGACCGAACTCGGGCTGCGGTCGAGCATGCGATAGGACGAATACCGAAGCAGGCCGTGGATCGCGTTTTGCTGTTCCGGCTCGGTGAGCGGCAGGCGCTGCACGACGCCCTGGTGCCGCCAGAGGCCGTCCCGGATGCGGTTGGGCCACGGCATCAGCACGATGCCGGCGCCCCACGGTGGGGTGGCCTCGGGCGCGAACGGCTCGACGAGGTCTATGCCGTCCACGGAATACAGCCGGAGGCCGGCGGCCACCTCGGTGACGATCGCCAGCGCAGGCCCACTCGGCGTGGCTACCCTCAACTCATACTGGAAACCCGTTGCAGCGCGCATAGTGTCAACCTACTCCGGCTGCAGAACGGTCAGGCCGGCCTCGCGGAGGGGCGCCAGCATGACCTCGTCGGCCGCGGCATCCGTCACCAGGGTGTCGAACGCGCGCAGCGGGCCGACCTGCCCGAGGTGCACCTGGCCGAGCTTGGAGGCGTCGGCCACGACGACCGCCCGGGTCGCGGCGGCCAGCATGAGCGTTTTGACCCCAGCCTCGGGGAGGTTGATGTTCGTGACCCCGTAGCCGGCATCGACGCCGTTGCAGCCGATGAAAGCCAAATCGGCGTGAACCTGGCTGAGCACCGTCCGTGCGAGTGGCTCGACCAGGGAGTGCTGCAGCGGGCGGAGCGAACCGCCCGTGACGATCACGGTGAACCGAGGGATGGCCGGCTCGAGGGCGAGGGCGATGCTGAGCCCGTTCGTGATGATGACGACGTCGGTCAGATCGGTGCGGGCCAGCAGCGCGTGGGCGATAGAGAGGGTGGTCGTGCCGACGTCGAGGAGGATGCTCTGCCCGCTCGTGACGAGGGCCGCGGCGAGCACGCCGATCTGCTGCTTGGGCAGCACGGATGACGCGAGGGCCTCCTCGAAGGAGAACTCCCGCAGCGGGCGGCCGCTGAGTGGCGCGGCCGGAACCGCCCCGCCGTGCACGCGCTGCACCGTCCCGGCGGACTCAAGCACGTCGAGGTCGGCCCGCGCCGTGACGCCGGACACTCCGAACGCCTCGCGCAACTCGCGCACTCGTACGAAACCGCGCTCCCCGACGAGGCGCTGGATCTGCTCCCGCCGCTGGTGGGCCGGGAGCGTGTCGCGGTCGCCGGGCCGGTCGCTCACGTCGATGAGGTCGGCCGTGGCGGTCGATTCGGTCGATTCGCGAGGAGCCATACCCAATCTTCACTTAGTTTACTTTGGTTATCAACCGGAAAGACCTGGTTTCACATGTGCAAATCAGATAACGTTGTTTTCGCCATGAACACACCAGACTTCGTAGCCGACACCGGCATCATCCGTCACCGCCACACCCTCGCCGATGGCCGGGACCTCATCTACTTCGATGACCCGCAGTCCAGCCTGCCGCCGGATCGGGCGGCCGACCTGCGCGAACTCGACCCGCGCCCGGCCACCGCCCGGATGCGCCAGGACCCGCTCAGCGGCGAATGGGTCTCGATCGCCGCCGCCCGCCAGAACCGCGTGTTCCTTCCGCCCGCGCACCTGGACCCGCTCGCCCCGTCGACGCCGGGGAACCCGTCAGAAGTGCCCAGCAACTACGACGTGGCCGTGTTCGAGAACAAGTCGCCCTCGTTCGGGCCCCTCCTCACCGACGCCGACGCCCCCGCCGGGCTCGACGACCTGAACACCATCGGACTGAACCGCGTCCGCACCTCGGTCGGCCGCTGCGAGGTCGTCTGCTTCAGCCCCGAGAACGAGGGCTCGTTCGCGAGCCTGTCGGTCGTGCGCGCCCGCACGGTGATCGAGGCCTGGGCCGAGCGCACGTACGCCCTGTCACAGCTACCCGGCGTGGAACAGGTCTTCCCGTTTGAAAACTGCGGCGAGGCGATCGGCGTCACGCTGCACCACCCGCACGGCCAGATCTACTCCTACCCCTACGTCACGCCGCGCACCCAGCGCGTGATCGCCTCCCTCGACCAGTACGGACCAAACCTGTTCGCGGACATCCTCGCCAGCGAGCAGGCCGGGGGCCGGGTCATTCTGACCGGCGAGCACTGGACCGCCTTCGTGCCGTTCGCCGCGCGCTGGCCCATCGAGGTGCACATGCTGCCGCACCGGCACGTGCCCGACTTCGCGGCGACCAGCCTGGCTGAGCGCGATGAGCTCGCCGTGCTCTTCCGGCGGCTGTTGCGCGGCATCGATGCCCTCTACGACACCCCGACGCCGTACATCGCGGCCTGGCACCAGGCCCCGGTCTCGGTGCGCCGCGACGAGATCCGGCTGATGCTGCAGGTGACGAGTCCTCGCCGGGCCGCAGACAAGCTGAAGTTCCTGGCCGGGTCGGAGGCCGCCATGGGCGCCTGGATCGGAGACGTCACGCCCGAGCAGGCGGCCGACAACATTCGCCGCGCGGTCCAACGCTCCGCCGGGACGGACGCGACCGAAGCGGCGGCCGGCGCCGCGGCATCCGTTCCCGCTATCAGCACCACACTCGAAGGGCAGGCCCACGCATGACCGATCTCATCCAGACCGTGACGGATGGCTTCACGAGCCGCTTCGACGCGGCCCCGGCCGGACTCTGGTCGGCCCCCGGCCGCGTCAACCTGATCGGCGAGCACACCGACTACAACGACGGGTTCGTGTTTCCCTTCGCGATCAACCGGCGCACGCTCGTCGGGCTCGGCCTGCGCGGCGACCGCCAGCTGCGGGTGGCGAGCTCGTTCGCCGCGGAAACGGTGGAGCTCTCCCTCGACGACCTGACTCCGGAGAACCTGGCCGGCTGGTCGGCGTACCCGCTCGGCGTGGCCTGGGCCCTCGGCCAGTTCGGCGCCGACCTGGCCACCCGGCCCGGATTTGACGTGTTCATCGACTCTGACGTGCCGATCGGGGCCGGACTGTCGTCCTCCGCCGCGATCGAGAGTGCGGTTGCCCTGGCCCTGAACGACCTCTGGCAGCTCGGACTCGACCGGCGCATGCTCGCCCGGGTGGGCCAGCTGGCCGAGAACCGGGCCGTCGGGGCTCCCACCGGCATCATGGACCAGTCCGCGTCCCTGCTGGGCGAGGCCGACTCCGCCGTCTTCCTGGACTGCCGCACCCTCGAGGCCGAGGTGATCCCGCTCGGCTTCGACGGGGCCGGCCTCGACCTGCTGATCATCGACACGCGGGTGAGCCACGCGCACTCGACCGGCGGGTATGCCTCGCGCCGGGCATCCTGCGAACTGGGTGCACGGATGCTGGGGGTCCCCTCCCTGCGCGACCTCACCGTGGACGACCTCGGCCGGGCCGCCGACGTGCTCGACGACGAGACGTTCCGCCGGGTGCGGCACGTGGTCACCGAGAACCAGCGCGTACAGGGCACCGTGCGCACCCTGCGCGAGCAGGGACCGACCGCGATCGGCGCCCTCCTGGACGCCTCGCACCTGTCAATGCGGGACGACTTCGAGATTTCCGTGCCCGAACTCGACCTCGCCGTGGAGACCGCGCGCGGCACCGGGGCGATCGGCGCCCGGATGACCGGCGGCGGCTTCGGCGGCGCCGCCATCGCCCTTACCCCGCGCGCCCTGATCCCCGCGGTTACGGCGGCGGTCACGGCCGCGTTCGCAGCCCGGGGCTTCGCGGCCCCGGACCTGTTCGTGGTGCGCGCGGCCGACGGGGCGGCGCGGGAGCAATAACACAGCGGGAACTCGCCCCACGTGGCTAATTCAGGAGAAGTCGTGCCGCCGCCCGTGCGCATCCGCAGACCTGTGCGGGTGCGAACGAGGTTCGGCGGGGATCTCCTGAGTTAGCCACGCACGCGACGGCCGAAACCGGTGCCCGGGGTCGAGGCGGCGCCCAGCGGCGGCGACGTGCCTAGCCCCTCGCGCCGGCGTTGAGTGTGATCGTGTCGAGGCCGCCGTCGACGACCCCCCAGTCGTCCAGAATCGCCTCGTAGGTGCCGTCGTCGACCAGCGACTGCAGCGCGGCCTGCACGGCCTCGGCCATCCCGGAATCCTTCTGCACGGCCATACCGTATGGTGCCGCCTCAAACGTCTCTCCCGCGGTCTGCAGCTTGCCCGTCAACTGTGCGATCCCGTAGAGGGTGACCGGGGAGTCGGCGCTAAAAGCGTCGGCCTGGCCCAGCGCGACGGCATTCGCCGCGGCATCCTGCGTGTCGAGGGGGACCTTCTGGATCGGCGGTTTGCCGGCGGCGACGCAGGCGTCACTCTTCGCCGGGATCTCGACGGTGTCCTGGTAGGTCGTGGACTGCACGGCGACCTTGAGTCCGCACGCATCGTCGGGGTCGACGGTCGTGCCCGCGGGCGAGGCCCACTGGATGCCTGCGAGGTAGTAGTTCACGAAATCGACTTGCTTTTCACGCTCCGCCGTGTCGGTGAAGGACGACATGCCGACGTCGATCTTGCCGCCGACGACATTCGGGATGATGTTCTCGAATTTGGCCACCGTGTACTGGGCCTCGAGCCCGAGCTTGGCGGCGATCGCATCACTCAGGTCGATCGCCCAGCCGATCGGTTCACCGGCGTCGTTTTTGAACTCGTTCGGCGCGTAATTCGGGCTGGTGCCGAAGACGAGCTTGCCCGGGGTCGCGGTCGTTTCCGGGAGGAGCGCGGCGGCCTCCTCGTCGGTGGTCACCACCTCGGCCGCGGATCCCTCCGTGACGCCAGTCGTCGGAGTGGAGTTGTCCACGCAGGCGGTAAGCAGGAGGGCGGCCACGGCGGCCAGGGCCGGGAGAGCATGTCGAGCGCGCATTGAGCATCCTTTGTGAATTTTTCGCCATCGAAGTGATCAGAGGTGCAACTCTGCCGAGTCTATGTTCAGTGCCGGTCGCGCCCGGGACGTGCCGGGCATCCGTCGCCGTACGCCGCCGAACTGTGACTTTGCCCACCGGCGAGGGAGCCATTCTCCCGGCCCGGCGGTGCGCGAGTGGCGGAGATCAGGCCGTCGGGATCTAGGGCGAGACGGCGGTGGGCTCGCCGCCGGTGATTCGCACGAGTTCGTCGAACGTGGTCGGGAACACGGTGTGCGCGTGGCCCGCAGCCGCCCAGACGACCGGGAATTCGGCGAGGGCGACGTCGACCAGGGTGCGCAGTGGCGACGGATGTCCCAGCGGCGCGACCCCGCCGATCACCTGACCGGTGGCCTGCCTGACGACATCCTTCGAGGCACGTCCGATCGTGCCGCCCAGTCTGTCCCCCAGCCACGCCGCATCGACCCGGTGAGCCCCCGAGGTGAGCACGAGCAACGGCTCACCATCGAGGGTGAAGACGAGCGAATTCGCGATGGCGCCGCGCGAAATACCGAGCGCCTCCGCGGCGGCGGCGGCGGTTGTGGCCGCATCGTCGAACCAGCGAATTTCCGGGTCCAGGCCGTGGGCGCGGAGAGCCTCCCGAACCCGATCGACGGACGGATGCGCGGAATTGACCATGCCGAAATCCTAGAGCCTGCACGCGAGGCAGCCCGATAGGCTGACGCGTATGACTGCCGACAGCGCCGCCCGCATCATCACCCTGCCCGACCGACCCGGACCGGTCGTGGCCGAGACCGCCTACGTCGCCCCGGGCGCCGTGGTCGTCGGCAACGTCACCTTGGCCGAACACGCCAGCGTCTGGTACAACGCCGTGCTGCGCGCCGAGGCGGAACCCATCCGGATCGGCCCCGGCTCCAACCTGCAGGACAACGTCTCCTGCCACGTGGACCACGGATTCCCGCTGATCGTCGGCCGGAATGTGTCCGTCGGGCACGGGGCAGTGCTGCACGGCTGCACGGTCGAGGACGGCTCGCTGATCGGCATGATGGCGACGGTGCTGAACGGCGCCGTCGTCGGTTCCGGGTCCCTCGTCGCCGCCGGAGCCGTCGTGCTCGAGGGCACCGTCATCCCGCCCAGATCGCTGGTCGCCGGCGTTCCCGCCAAGGTGCGGCGGCCCCTGACGGATGAGGAGGTGGCCGGCCTCGGCCACAACGCAGCGGAGTATCTGCGTCACTGCGCCCTGCACGCCTCGGTGACGGCGCTGCCGCAGCGCTGAGCCGGTCTGCCTCACGGTCGCGGCGCGGGCTACGGCTCACGGCGCAGGGAATACCGTGCGCCGGCTTCCACAGCGTGCGCCGCGACGGCGGTACCACCGAGCCTCGCCCGCACGGCCACCTGCGCGAGCCCGGAGAGGCGACCGTTACGAGGCGACCGCCCGTGGCGCCCGACTACCTGCTGAGCGACAGCTCGGCTGCCTTCACCACGTTGCACAGCAGCATGGCACGGGTCATCGGGCCGACGCCGCGCGGATTCGGGGACAGGAAGCCGGCGACGTTCGCGACACCCGGGTGCACGTCACCGGTCAGGGTGCCCTTGCCGGTGATCGGGTCGGTCACCCGGGTGATGCCCACGTCGAGCACGGCGGCGCCGGGCTTCACCCAGTCCGCCTGGATCAGGTGCGGCACGCCGACGGCGGCCACGACGATGTCGGCGCGCCGCACCTCGCCGGGCAGGTCTACCGTGCGGGAGTGCGTCAGGGTGACGGTGGCATCCAGACCCTTGCGGGTGAACAGCAGTCCGAGCGGGCGCCCGACGGTGAGGCCGCGCCCGACGACGACGACGCGCTGGCCGACGATCGGCACGTCGTAGCGGCGCAGCAGCTCGACGATGCCGGCCGGAGTGCAGGGCAGCGGCGAGTCCAGCTCGCCCTCGATGCCGAGCACCAAGCGGCCGAGGTTCGTCGGATGCAGGCCGTCGGCATCCTTCGACGGGTCGATCAGTTCGAGCATGGCGTTGTCGTTGTGGCCGACCGGCAGCGGCAGCTGAATAATGTAGCCGGTCACCTCGCGGGCGGAGTTCAGGTCGGCGATTGCGGCGCGCACATCGGCGCTGGTCGCCGACGCGGGCAGGTCGACCCGGATCGATTCAATGCCGACCTCGGCGCAGTCGCGGTGCTTGCCCGCGACATACGAGCGCGAGCCCGGGTCATCGCCGACCAGGAGCGTGCCGAGCCCGGGCACGATCCCGTGCGCGCGCAGCTCCGCGATCCGGTCGATGAGCTCGGTCTTGACCACGGAGGCGGTCGTGACTCCGTCGAGGGTTATTGCCGTCATTGTGGATCCATTCAGTCGGTCGTTCTGACGTTTGCAGGTGCTCCGGTGCTCCGGTGCGCAGGTGCGCAGGTGCCGAAGGCGCGTGCGAATCCGACGGGGATTTTGGGCAACACGCCGGTGACGGATGCCTTCAGCGGGCTTTCGCAGCAAAATCTCCGTCGAAATCGTTCACAGGCCGTACGCCAGGGTGCGGAGCCTGCGGCGTTGACACCCGGGTCGAGGGCGGCCGGGTGCGCGGCGGACGTTACTGCTGCAGACCGGGGTACAGCGGGAAGGCCTCGGTAAGCACCTTGACGCGGGCGCGGAGGCCCTCGATGTCGGCGTCGGGCTTGAGCGCCTCGGCGATGACGTCGGCGACGACCGTGAACTCCTCATCGCCGAAGCCACGGGTGGCCAGGGCAGGGGTTCCGATGCGCAGGCCGCTGGTGACCATCGGCGGGCGCGGGTCGAACGGCACCGAGTTGCGGTTGACCGTGATGCCGACCGCGTGCAGGGCGTCCTCGGCCTGCTGTCCGTTGATCGGCGAGTTGCGGAGGTCCGCGAGCACGAGGTGCACGTCGGTGCCGCCGGTGAGCACGTCGACGCCGCCGGCGCGCGAGTCATCCGCCATCAGACGGTCGGCGAGGATGCTGGCACCGCGCAGGGTGCGCTCCTGACGTTCCTTGAACTCGGGCTCGGCCGCGAGCTTGAACGCGGTCGCCTTGGCGGCGATCACGTGCATCAGCGGGCCGCCCTGCTGGCCGGGGAACACGTTGGAGTTGAGCTTCTTCGCCAGCGCCATGTCGCGCGAGAGGATCAGACCGGAGCGGGGACCGGCGAGGGTCTTGTGCACGGTGGTGGACACGACATCCGCGTAGGGAACCGGCGACGGGTGCAGGCCGGCGGCGACGAGTCCGGCGAAGTGGGCCATGTCGACCCAGAGCAGGGCGCCGACCTCGTCGGCGATGCTGCGAAAGGCCTCGAAGTCGAGGTGGCGCGGGTAGGCGGACCAGCCGGCGATGATGACCTTGGGCTTGGTCTCGAGTGCCGTCTCGCGCACGACGTCCATGTCGACCAGGAAGGTGGTCGGGTCGACGCCGTAGGCGACGGGATTGTAGAGCTTGCCGGAGAAGTTGAGCTTCATGCCGTGGGTGAGATGGCCGCCGTGGGCAAGTTCCAGACCGAGGATGGTGTCGCCGGGCGTCGCGATGGCCGAGAGCACGGCGGCGTTCGCGGTGGCGCCGGAGTGCGGCTGCACGTTGGCGTACGCGGCGCCGAAGAGGGACTTGGCCCGGTCGATGGCGAGCTGTTCGGCGACGTCCACGTACTCGCAGCCGCCGTAGTAGCGGCGTCCCGGGTAACCCTCGGCGTACTTGTTGGTGAGCACGGAGCCCTGCGACTGCAGCACAGCGCGCGGCACGAAGTTCTCGCTGGCGATCATCTCGAGGTAGTCGCGCTGGCGTCCGAGCTCCTGCTCGAGAACGGCGGCGATCTCGGGGTCGACGACCTCAAGGGGCTCGTTGAATGTGGACCGCAGAACGGTGGATGGCACGGATTCGGGCACGGGGTCTCCTCAGACTTCTTGTTTAACGACGTGATGATCAATCGTCGTGGCCCAGGCGTGCGGTCACTAACCGTGTCAGTCGCTCCCCGATGGTGACCCATCTTTCGTGCTACGCCAGTCGCGACAGAGACGATCTTATCAGTCGGGCCGGGTACCGAGCTCATCGATTATGAGCACATCGACACGCACATGGTGGGTGTCATAGGCGGCCCGGCCCACCATGTGCGCTGCGACCGGGGCGGTCAACGCCTGGAACACGACGATGGCCATGACGAGGGTGACGGTGCCCACGGTAAAGTTGTTCAGAGCGACGTCGGCCGTGATCGCCATGAGGCCGAAGATCTGCGGTTTGGTGGCGGCGTGCAGCCGCGATAGTACGTCGGGGAAACGGATGACGCCGATTCCGGCCGCGAAGCACATCACGGCCCCGGCGAGCACCAGGACAGCCGAGATCACGTCGCGCAGTTCGTCGGTCATTCGGTATCCCGCACGGGCAGGAAGCGGGCGATGCTCAGCGAGCCGAGCACCGCGAAGAGGGCGAGGACCAGCAGCACCGGCAGCGTGTCGGTGTGCCGGTTGAATGCCATCTCCGCACCCATGGCGCAGATCACGGTCGCGACCAGGACATCCGAGGCGATCACCCGGTCCAGCACGGTCGGTCCCCGCACGATTCGATAGAGGGCGCACAGGGCACCGGCCCCGAACAGCACCCCGGCAATGACGGCAACGATGTGCATCAGGCGGTTCCTCCCCGCTTCAGTTTCTCATTCGCATGCTGGTCGCGTGCGCGCTGGTCTTTCTCACTCCGGTCCTCGCCGCTCACCCGGTGGAGCCGTTCCACGTCTTCCCGGGACCCGAGGGCCATCACGATCCGGCGCTCCTCGGCCAGCACGCCGTTCCGGAACCGCTCCACCTGTTCCGGATGCGCCACGTTCAGCACGTGCAGATAGAGGGTGGACTGCACCCGGTCCACATCGACCACGATCGCCCCGGGAACGATGGACGTCGACACCCCGGTCAGCGTCAGGATGAAGTCGCTGCGGGTGCGCAGGTGCACCGCCACGATCGCGTTGCTGGGTGTGTAGCGCGGGGAGAGCGCGAGGACTGCCACCTGCAGCGAGCCCCGGACGATGTCGAACCCGAGCCGGATCAAGTAGAGCACGGTGTACCACGGGTTAAGGCGCAAACCCAGCTCCACGGCCGGCAGGTAGAAGCCCACGGAGACGAGGGTGGCCAGCAGCGTGCCGGTGAGCAGGTTGAGCCAGGAGAACGAGCCCCAGAGCAGCATCCACAGCAGCACGAGCCCCAGGAACAGCGGCGCCTGGTTGGCGATGGCGACGAGGCGCTGCTTCGGGGTGCTCATGGCGTGCCGTTCGGGAAGACGGCGTCGATGTACGTGGCCGGGTTCTCGATGTTGGCCGCCGCACGGGTGGTGAACGCGAACACCGGCCCGGCGAACACGGTGAGTGAGACGGTCAGCAGCAGCAGCGCCGTCGTCGCGCCGGTCATCAGCGGCGAGATGGTGCGCGTCGTGACCGTGCCCTCGTCGTCCGGGTCGTCCAGGAGCGCATCGAGCATCGGCGACTCGTAGTCCTCGACCTCGCCGGCCCCCCGCCAGAACGCGATGTTCCAGACGCGGGCCAAGGCGTAGAGCGTGAGCAGCGAGGTGGCGGCGCCGGCGCCCATCAGGATGTAGGTCACCGGTTCGGCGATGTCCGCGCCGGCCTGGAAGAGGGCGATCTTGCCGAGGAAGCCCGAGAACGGCGGGATGCCGCCGAGGTTGAGCGCCCCAACGAAGAACAGGAAGGCCACGAACGGCGCCGCCGTCAACAGTCCGCCGAGCCGGGCCAGCGAGGTGGTGCCGCCCACCCGCTCGATCAGCCCCGCGCAGAGGAAGAGGGTCGTCTGCACCGTGATGTGGTGCACGACGTAGAAGATGGTGGCCGCGATCGCCAGCGGCGTGCCCATCGCGATGCCGAAGATCATGTAGCCGATGTGGCTCACCAGCGTGAACGACAGCAGCCGCTTGATGTCCGCCTGCGCGAGCGCCCCGAGGATGCCCACGATCAGGGTCAGCAACGCCACCACCATCAGCGGCACCGACAGCGGGCTCTCGGGGAAGAGCAGGGTCTGAGCGCGGATGATCGCGTAGATTCCGACCTTCGTGAGCAGCCCCGCGAACACCGCAGTGACCGGCGCCGGGGCCGTGGGATAGGAGTCGGGCAACCAGAACGACAGCGGAAACACTGCGGCCTTCACGCAGAAGGCCAGCAGGAGCAGCAGGTTGAGGATCAGCTGCACGTCCGGCGGGAGGTCCGCCACCCGCTCGGCGATGAGCGCCATGGTGACGGTGCCCGTGGCCCCATAGATCAGGGCGATCGCGCTGAGGAACAGGATGGAGGAGACCAGGCTCACCACGATGTAGGTGACACCGACACGGATGCGCGCACCCGTCCCGCCGAGCGTCAACAGCACGTAACTAGCCGAGAGCAGCATCTCGAAACCAACGTAGAGGTTGAACAGGTCCCCCGCGATGAACGCGTTGAACAGCCCGGCCGCCAGCACGAGATAGGTGGGATGGAAGATCGAAACCGGGGTTTCCCGGTCTCCGTCCACGATGCCCTGCCCCACGGCGAACAGGAGCACGCCGAGCAGCATCAGCGCGGAGACCAGAAGCATGATCGCCGAGAGCCGGTCGACGACGAGCACGATGCCCCACGGCGCATCCCAGCCGCCCACGTGCACGACGGCGGGGCCGATCTGATCGACCTGCACCAGCAGGACCGCGCCGATGATCGCCACCAGCGTCAGGGCGATCACGCTGACCACGATCTGCTGGGGGCGACGGCGGCCGAGGGCGAGGGTCAGAGCGCTTCCGAGCAGTGGGATGGTGACGACCAGAGGAACGAGGAGATTCATAGCTTCATCCCCTTGTCCGGCGCGTTGGCAGGGGCACCGAGCTCGCTCTCGCGCTCGCTCGCGTCGAGGTCTTCCTGGCTGGCTGCCTCGTCCTCGGTGACCGAGCGGAAGGACTCCTCCGTGCTTGCCACGGTCTCGGCCGCATGCTCGTCGGTGACCGTGTCACCCTCGTCGCCCAGCCGGGCCAGCCACCAGGACCGGTAGATCAGCGCGAGGATGAGCGCCGTGATGCCGAAGTTGATCACGATGGCGGTGAGCATGAGCACCTGGGGCACCGGGTCGACCATCGCAGCGTCGGCGGCCGTGCCGGTGACGATGGGCGCGTTGCCGGGGCGGCCGCTCATGATGAAGATCAGCAGGTTCGTGGCGTTGCCCACCAGCAGGAATCCGATCAGCACCCGGGTGAGACTGCGCTCCAGCATCACGTAGACGCCGGCGGCGTACAGGACCGCCATCACGATCACGAGGGTGAGGGAGGCGCTCATCCGGCTACCACCGCGCCCTGCTCGGACTGCGGGTGCGGCTCGGTCTCGCCGGCTTCCTGCTGTCGATCGACCTCGCTGCCGAGGCTGCGCAGGATGTCCAACACGAGACCGACCACGACCAGGTACACGCCGATGTCGAAGATGGTGGAGGTGCCGAAAGAGAGGGGGCCGAGCACGGGTACCGTGGTTTCGAAGTAGGCGGATTCCAGCGGGATGCCGCTGAAGAAGAGCGAGACCACGGCCATCCCGACCGCCAGCACGATGCCGAGCCCGAGGATCTTGCCCGGATCGACGGGTACCGCCTCGCCCAGCTCGTAGCGGCCTCCCGCGAGGTAGCGGGAGACGAGCGCCAGCCCGGCGATCAGGCCACCGGCGAAGCCGCCGCCGGGAGCGTTGTGGCCGGCGATGAGCAGGTAGACGGAGACGATCATGGCCGGGTAGAACAGCAGCCGCACGAGCACCTCGAGCATGATCGACCGGTCCTTCTCGGCAACCGTACGGCCGGCCAGGAGCCAGGACTGGCGAGTGACCGCATGCCCCTCGGAGGACGCGGCCGGGTCGGCGACGACCTTGCGACGGTGCGGCAGCGACCGGCGTTTGCGGGAATCGCGCAGCCGGGGCACGACCGCGTTGCGGCCCGAGACGAAGAGGAGGCTGGCGACGCCGGTGGCCACCACGATCAGCACGGAGATCTCACCCATCGTGTCCCAGGCACGGATGTCCACGAGCATCACGTTCACGATGTTGCGTCCGTGCCCCTCCTCGACCGCGAGGCGCGGAAGCTCCGCCGCGATGCTTGGGGCCTCCCGTGCACCGAGCGCGATCACGCCGATGGTGCCCATCACGGCGCCCACCAGCACGCCGATCAGCACGCGCCGCCGCCGGTGCATCGGCCGGTTGTGCTGGGCGATCTTCTGCGGCAGCCGGCGCAGCACCAGCACGAAGACGACGATGGTCATCGTCTCGACCAGGGCCTGCGTCAGGGCCAGGTCGGGAGCGCCGTGGAAGGCGAAGAACGCGACGAGGCCGTAGCCCGTGACGCCGGCCAGCAGCACGGCAGTGATGCGCTCACCGACGCGAGCCGCCATCACCGCCGCGATGCCCATGATGAGGGCGATCACGACCTGGCCCGGGTAGTCCCAGAGCACGACCTCCTCGGGCCAGCTGCGGTTGACGAAGGCCGCGAAGCCTAGGGCCAGCACGAAGACGACGAGGATGGTGGACAGGTACTGCGGCAACCCGCCCTGCTGGGCGAAGTGGGTGATGCGCGCCGCGGCCCGGTCGATGCCGCGCACGGTGGAGCCGTAGCCCTGACCGGCGTCGATGTAGGCCGGCACCGTGCCCTGCAGCCGGGCCACGCCCGGCCGCTTCCAGAACAGCACGGCGCCGAGCAGGAGAACAACGGCACTCAGGGCGAGCGCCGGTTCGAAGCCGTGCCAGAGCGCGAGGCGGTAGTCGCCGCCGCCGGGAACGGTGTCGGCGTAGGAGACCAGCACCGGGTCGAGCAGGAAGACGAGGGGGCCGAGCAGGAGGGTGGCCACGGCGAGCAGTCCCGGCGCCAGCTGGAAGTCCCAGCGGGCGGGGTGCAGGGCGGTGTCTGCGAGGCTGACCCGGGTGCCGAAGGCACCCCAGAAGAAGCGGGCGCTGTAGGCGACCGTCAGCACGGAGCCGACCACGGTGCCGACCAGGGCCACCCAGCCCCATCCGTCGCCGGCCAGGCCTGCCTCGAGGAATGCCGTGAACACGGACTCCTTGGCGACGAAGCCGAGCAGCGGCGGGATACCGGCCATAGATGCGACCGATAGCAGGGCGATCACGGCCAGCACGGGCGCGTTGCGCCCCACGCCGGAGAGCTGTCGCCAGTCGCGGGTGCCGGCCCGGTGGTCGATGATGCCGACGGTCAGGAACAGCGCCGACTTGTAGAGGGCGTGGGCGAGGAGCAATGCCACCCCGGCGAGCGCGGCGTCCCGGGTGCCGAAGCCGACGACGACCATCAGGAACCCGAGCTGGCTGACCGTGCCATAGGCAAGCACCAGCTTGAGGTCGTACTGGCGCAGCGAACGCCACGCGCCGACCAGCATGGTGACGACGCCGAGGGTGACGAGCACCGGCATCCAGCCCGGCGTGTCGGCATAGCCGGGGGCGAGGCGCGCCACCAGGTAGATGCCGGCCTTGACCATCGCCGCCGCGTGCAGATAGGCGCTCACCGGGGTGGGCGCCGCCATCGCGGCCGGCAGCCAAAAGTGGAAGGGCACGAGCGCGGACTTAGACAGCGCGCCGACCAGGATGAGCAGCACCGACCAGGTGGTAGCCGGGCCGGTGACGGGGTCGGAGACGATCGCTGCGAGCGACGTGGTTCCGGCCTCCACCGCGAGGATGACGACCCCGACGAGCATGATCAACCCGCCGAAGGTGGTCACCAGCAACGCCTGCAGGGCGGCGCCGCGGCTCGCCCGTTTGAACGTGTAATGCCCGATCAAAATGTAGGAGAGCACGCTCGTGATCTCCCAGAAGATGAACATGACGACGATGTCGTCGGATGTCACCAGGCCGTACATCGCGCCGGCGAACGCCAGCAGGACCGCGGCGAAGCGCCCGAGCGCCGGCTCGTCGGCGCTGAAGTAGCGGGCGCAGTAGACCAGCACGAGCGCGCCGACCCCGGTCACGACGAGGGCGAGCAGCCAGGTGAGGGTGTCGACGCGGAATGAGAGCGAGATACCCAACGCGGGAATCCACGGGACGCTCTCGGTGATCGCTCCGCCGCTCGACACGGCCCGGGTCTGGGTGAGGGTATAACCGAAGACGGTCGCGGGGAGCAATGCGATGACGTAGAAAACACGCAGCGAGAGCCACCGCGTGAGGATCGGGGTGAGCGTGGATAGGGCAACAAAGGTCAGGAGGATTGTCGCCATGCGGCCTCCCGGCTCTCGTGAAGTCAGAATATCGAGTCAGTCTACCGGAGGCCGTGGACGCCGACCCCGTGCGGGGGCGGCTAGGGTTGGCCAAAACCGGATCTATCGGAAGAGCCCCATGACGCGTGCAAGCCGGAAGCCACAACTCCCCCTTAAACCTGACCACCCCGAATACCACGGTCGTGGCGTGGAGACGCCGTTCGAGCACATCTCGGACGCCCTCAATGTGCACGAGGATGAGGGGCTGCACAAGGGCCTCAAGGCCCGCCAGGTGCAGATGATCGCCATCGGCGGGGCCATTGGCACCGGCCTGTTCCTCGGGGCAGGAGGACGCCTGGCCATCGCCGGGCCCTCCCTCGTCTTCGTGTACGCGATCTGCGGTTTCTTTGCGTTCCTGATCCTGCGCGCGCTCGGCGAACTCGTGCTGCACCGCCCCTCGTCGGGCTCGTTCGTTTCCTACGCCCGCGAGTTCTTCGGCGAGAAGACGGCGTTCGTCACCGGTTGGCTGTACTGGCTGAACTGGGTGATGACCGCCATCGTCGACGTCACGGCCGTGGCGCTGTACATGAACTTCTTCGCGAAGTACTGGGCACCCTTCGGTGATGTGCCGCAGTGGCTGTACGCGCTCGCCGCCCTCGCCGTCGTGCTGTCCCTGAACCTTCTGTCAGTGAGCGTATTCGGCGAACTCGAGTTCTGGTTCGCGCTGATCAAGGTGCTCGCCATCGTGGCCTTCCTGCTGGTCGGCACCTGGATGGTCATCTTCGGCACGCCGATCCCCGGCCAGGAGACGGGCTTCAGCCTGATCGGGGACAACGGGGGCTGGCTGCCGAACGGGCTGATCGCATCCGTTCTCGTGGTGCAGGGCGTCATCTTCGCGTACGCCTCGATCGAGCTGGTCGGCACGACCGCCGGGGAGACCCAGAACCCGGAGAAGGTGATGCCGAAGGCGATCAACACCGTCATCATTCGCATCGCCGTCTTCTACGTGGGCTCGATTTTGCTGCTCTCCCTGCTGCTGCCCTACACCGCGTACAAGGCCGGCGAGAGCCCATTCGTCACGTTCTTCGGCACCATCGGCGTCGGCGGCGTCGACGTGATCATGAACCTGGTTGTGCTCACCGCGGCCCTGTCCTCGCTCAACGCGGGCCTGTACTCGACCGGGCGCATCCTGCGGTCGATGGCGCTGGCGGGATCGGCGCCGCGCTTCGCCGGCAAGGTGAGCCGCACGGGTGTGCCGTTCGGCGGCATCCTGCTCACCGGCGTGGTCACCCTGCTGGGCGTCGCCCTGAACGCCGTCGTGCCCGACAAGGCCTTCGAGATCGTGCTGAATATGGCCGCCATCGGCATCATCAGCGCCTGGGGCATGATCGTGCTCTGCCAGCTGCGCCTGCACGCCTGGTCGAAGCTCGGCATCCTGCGGCGACCGGCGTTCCGGATGTTCGGAGCACCGTATTCGGGGTACGCCAGCCTGGTCTTCCTCGTCGCCGTGCTCGTGCTGATGGCCTTCGACTGGCCGGTCGGCACGCTCACGATCAGCTCGCTCGTGATCATCATCCCGCTGCTGATCGTGGGCTGGTACGCCTGCCGCGGCCGCATTCTCGAGATCGCGAGCGCCCGCGAGGGGTTCACCGGCCAGGTGCCGATCCTTCCCAGCCGCCCGCTGTCGGACCAGCTGCGGGGCGCCGACCGGAAGGACGCCGACCGCGAGGAGTAGCCGCCACGCCACCGATCGCCGATTCCCCCATGCGTGGAGCCGGGGCGGCTAGCATGGCCGACTGATCACTGCGCGGCAGATTGCCTCGCGATTTACGGAGAACTCTATGACCACCGAATCGGTGTGGCTGCCACCCCGCTCGCTCGCCCTCCTGATCGAGGAACTCGCTGTGCTGGGCAGCGACCCCACCCCGAACGCGGCCACGTCCGAGCGAATCCGGGAGCTGCGCACGACCCTCCGCCAGGCCGAGGCCTCGGTCAAACCGGACGACGGCCTGGTCGAGCCCGGGATGAGGATCACCGCGATGCTCTCCGGCGACACCCGGGCGACCGTGTTCCTCCTTGGCGAGCGTGAACTTGTCTCCCTCGACCCTGAAGTGAAGGTAGACGTGTACTCCCCCTCGTCACCGATCGGCCAGGCCATCATCGGAACCCACGTCGGCGACACCGTCGCGTACACGACGCCGACCAACGTCAGCATCCAGATCGAGATCCTCGCAGCGGTCCCGTACACCGGCGGCCGGTGAACCGACACGATTGAGGGGTGCGGATGCTTCCGCGCCCCGCAATCGTGTCGTCTCAGCCGTTTCAGGTCGACACGCCGCCGGTCAGGCCGCCCGGCGGCGCACGACGACGTCGCTGACGATCACCAGCACGAAGGCCAGCACCAGGATTCCGACGTAGACCAGCGGCACGGCCTGCATTCCGGCCGAGCCGAGCAGCGCGGCGCCGAGAAGGGCGCCACCGCCGATCCCGGCGTTGAACGCGGTCGTGTAGATGGCGCTGGCGGTGTCACGGATGCGGAGCGAGGCCGTACGCAGCAGCCGCGTCTGCAGCAGCGGCGGCAGCATGCCGAAGGCCAGACCCCAGAGCACGAAGGCGGTGATGGCAACCGGCAGCGTCGCCGCGAAGAGGGCCAGCACGGTCACGCTCAGCGCCGACACGGCGATGCCGATGACGAGCCCGAGCTGCGGCCGGGGGCCGAAGACCGTGCCGGAGAGCACCAGGCCGACCGCACCGGCAATCCCATAGGCGAACAGGAGCGGGGCGACCGCGCCGGAGTCCACGCCCATCTCGTCGATCAGGAACGGGGCGATGTACGTGTAGAACGTGTAGTGCCCGACCATGGTCAGGCCGGTGATCACGGAAAGCAGGATCACGGCGCGCATGGTCGGGTCGCGACGCGGTTCAGCGATAGCAGTGGCGGCATGTGCGGCGGCGGCCCCCGCGTTGCCGGCCGCGGTCGGATCGCTAGCCGCGGCATCCGTCACACGAGCACCATAGTGCGACACCGGCGGCAGGAACCGCCAGACGACGACCGCGCCGATCAGCATGAGGGCGGCGAGGGCCAGGAACGACAGCCGCCAGCCGAGCAGGTGCCCGGCGGCGGTGGCGATGGGCACCCCGAACACGAAGGCGAGCGTGCCGCCCGAGACGGTGATGGCCACGGCGCGGCCGATCTGTTCCCGCGGCACGAGGTGCGCGGCGTAGGCGCCGACGACGGCCCAGAACAGGCCGTGGGCCATTCCGCCGATGATGCGCCCGCCGACCATGAAGGCGTAGTTGGGGGCGATGGCGGTGAGCACATTGCTGATCGCCAGCACCACGAGCACGAGCACAATCAGACCGTGCCGCGGCAGGCGGCGGGTGAGGTGGGCGAGCGAGGTGCTCGTGAGCACCACGGTGAACGCGAACCAGGAAACGAGCAGGCCGACCTGTCCCTCGGTGACCCCGAGCGCCCGGCTCATGTCGGGTAGAAGGCCCGTCGGAAGCATCTCGGAGGTGACGGAGAGGAAGACGGCGGCGGCCAGGGCGAGTAGGCCCACCCAGGGGAAGGGTCGGGCGGCGGCCGCGATGCTCTCCGGCGCGTGCGGCGCTTCCAGCGCTTCAAGCGAGGGCAGGTTGATGGGTGCGGTGAATGACATGGCTCTGTGGCTCACAGACGGGAACAGGGGCAGCGCGGGTGTGCCGCGGGCCGGTCCGGATCGACTGCGCGCCGACGTGCGCGCCCGGGGCCGGCGTGCTGCGCCGACCGCTTTCCAGCCTAGCCGACGGGCCGAGTGTGCGGCAGGGGGCCGGTAACCTAGTCCGATGACCTCTTCCCTTGCACCGAACCCGCGCCACCATTGGGTGATCACTCTCGTCTGCGTCGACCAGCCGGGTATCGTGCACGCGGTCAGCGGCGCGATCGTGCGGGCGCGCGGCAACATCACCGAGAGCCAGCAGTTCACCAGCGCCGACACCGGCCGGTTCTTCATGCGGCTGCAGGTGGAATCCGCGGCGAGCCAGGCTGATCTCGAGGACGAGCTCGCCCCGGTCGTGCGCAGATACGCCATGGAATCCGTCATCGATATCGTCGGGCGTCCCAAGCGCACCCTGATCCTGGCCTCGACCGCCGGAAACTGCGTCAACGATATGCTCTTCCGCCAGCGCGGGGGTCAGCTGCCTATCGAGGTTCCGCTGGTGCTGAGCAACCACGGCACGCTGCGCGACCTGGTCGGCTTCTACGGGGTGCCGTTCGAGTCGCGTCCGGTGACGGATGCCGCCGGCAAGGCGGCCTTCGAGGCTCGCGTCGTCGATGCCATCACCGAGCACGACATCGAGCTCGTGGTGCTCGCCCGGTATATGCAGATCCTCTCCCCCGCACTCTGCACGCTGCTGGAAGGCCGCGCCATCAACATCCACCACTCCTTCCTGCCCGGGTTCAAGGGCGCCAACCCCTACAAGCAGGCGCACGCCCGCGGGGTGAAATTGATCGGGGCGACGGCCCACTTCGTCACGGGTGACCTCGACGAGGGTCCGATCATCGAGCAGAACGTCGTGCGGGTGGACCACTCGCGCAGCCCGGCCGAACTCGTCGCCATCGGACAGGACGAGGAGAGCCGCACCCTGACCCAGGCGGTCACTTGGTTCGCCGAGCACCGGGTCCTGCTCGACGGCGCCCGCACCATCATCTTCAGGTAGCCTCCCGCCTCTCGGTAGGATGGGGCGAGTGACCGATACGAGCGCGACGACCAGTACCAGCCCCAACGACATCGTGCGCTTCCTGCTCGAATTGTTCGCGTTCATCAGCCTGGGCATCTGGGGCTTCACCGCGTGGCCGCTGCCGTGGCCGGGCATGCTCATGGGCATCCTGGCCCCTGCCTTCGCCATTGTGCTCTGGGCGCTGTTCCGCTCGCCCAAGGCGGTCTTCCGCCTAGACCCGTTCGGCAAGGCCATCGTCGAGATCAGCGTCTTCGGGGCCGCCGCGCTGGCCTGGTGGGACCTCGGCCTGCCGCTGGTCGCCGTGATCTTCGCCCTGGTGGCCACGGTCAGCGGCGTCATCTCGGGCCGCGCAGAACTGCATTGAGGGCGGCCGCCGCACAGTCAGGCTGCCTTGGCTCGAACGGCGCCGGAAAGACGTCGACCATCCGGTTGCTGTTAGGCATGCCGTGGCCGACAACCGGGCAGGCGCCGATGCCCGAGGCACCATTGACCTCCTGGTCTCCAACCCGATCGGGCGCTGCCAGTTGCTCCTGGCGAAGTTCGCGACCCTCCCGCTGGGCACCATCCTGCTTGCCGAGGGGACCGGAGTCTGCCTGGTCGTGCTCGGCACCGTGGCCGAGATGAGGTTCCCGAAGGATAACGTGGCAACCGCGATGCTGCACCGGGAACTGCTCGGGGAGAGTCGGTGCGCTGGCGCTGGCGGCCGCATCGGGCAGAACCGTGCAGAACCGGTTTGAGCCGGGTTGAGCCGGGAGGATCCCGGCCCCAAGGTTCCCCTGACGTCGGCCGAGCTTGTCAGACCAGGTGACGAACCCTCCCAAGGTTCCCCCGACGCTGGTCGAGCTTGTCAAGACCCGGCGACCGGTCCTCCGGAGGTTCCCGCGACGCTGATCGAGCCTGTCGAGACCAAGGGCCAGACCCCCGCCCTACATCCCGGTCCTCTTGCTCTGCAATACAATACGCGTCTGCTCCGGGTCGACTTCCGCCGGTGGACGCAGCCAGTACTGGGTTTTGGTGCGGGTTATCTTCCAGTGCTGATTATGCAGCAGCAAATGGTGCGGGTGGCACAGCAGCACTCCGTTGGCGAGGTCGGTGTATCCATTGTCCGTGAGCCACTCACTGATGTGGTGGGCCTCGCTCTAGGCCGGTGATCGGTCGCAGCCGACCCAAAGGCATCCGCCGTCACGCACTGCCATCGTGGCGCGCTCTACCTCGGTGAAGAGTCGTTCGTCACGGCCGACGATCTGACCGTCTTCCTCGAATTTGATGCCACGGGTGCCGGTGTCGCAGAGCAACCGGTCGATGGTGTCCTGCGAGATCGGGACCGGGTTGCCCTCGATCTGCCCGTGCGCGGCGGGTTCGGCCGCCTGATCCGGCCCGGTCTGCCCGGCCGGAACCGGAGCCGGCTGCCCGGCCTGCCCGGTCTGCCCGGCCTGCACCGTCTGCCCCGTCTTGAGCGTCTTTTCGGTCACGATCACGCGCACCGAGGGGTGTCGCCCGCCGAACACGCGGCCGGGGTCGGCCTCGCCGGCGATCGTGAGCAGCTGGACGAGCGAGTCCGCGTTGATCTGCTCGTTGCTGCGCGGGTCGGCCTGCATCTTCTCGGCCCAGGCGGCCCGCTCCTTATCGACGAATCGCACCCCGCCGCGGCGCGGGCCGGTGATGGAGTCAAAGGTCGAAAGCACGAACTCGCCGTCTTCGGTGGCGAAGAGGCCGTTCAGGCGCACGTTCCCGTTGCTGAGCCGGTAGACCTTCAGGTAGCGGGCGTCGTGGGCCTGCTTCTCCCGGGCGGCGATGCCGGCCTCGTCAAGGTGGTCACGCATCCGTCTTGCGCGTTTGAAGACCTCGTCGGCGTTCAACGTTGACACCTCGGCCAGCAGGGACTCCAGCGCCGCTACGTGCTTCTCGGCGGTGACGGCGGCGTCGATCTGGCCGAGGCCGCCGCGGATCGACTCGGCCGCGTCGACCGAGAGCGTGCCGGCGGTGACGGCCCGGGCGATCGGCGCCTGCCACGGCACCTTCGCGACGAATTCGGCGACCTCGGCGGCATCCGTGTCGGGCGACGAGAGCGCCTCCTTGACCAGCTTCTCGGCCGCCTCGGTGTCGGCCATCATCGTGCCGACTGCGACCAGTTTGTAGGCGTCACCCTTGGACGAGCCCGTCCAGTTCTGGATCAGGGCTTCCGGGGACAAGTACCCCTGCTGCGCGGCAAACCCCGAATGGCCGAGCTCCGGCCTCGAACGGTCAGCAATGGTTGCGGCCATCAACGCGGCATAGGTGTCGAGCAGACGGCGGGCGCATGCGATTCGCTTCTGGCCGGCCGGCGCCTCGGCGTCGGGAAGGGCTGCGAGGTCGGCGCTCGAGGAACCCAACAGCGCGACGGCGTCGGCCGCCTGCCTGAGGTCTTCCGCGAGGTTCGTCATGTTACGACGATACCTCGTTGCGCACATGAAGTCGAGTGTCTGTCACTATTTATTGGTGACAGTTTCGTAGCTCTATTCGACCCCTCTCGGGGCGGGACTACGCCGGGCGGGCCTGCCGCGGCATCCGCAGTGCGTAGACAGAGGTCGCGAAGAACAGCAAGGCGCCGACGCCGAAGGCGACCGGATAGGAGGCGCTGTCAACGAGAAACCCGGCCGCGAGCGGGCCGACGATGGCACCCAGGTCGGAGAACATCGAGAAGACCGACACGGGTCGACCACCACCGGCGCCGGCCGCGTCGCCGACGGATGCGGCCGGGGCGGTGCCCATGAACGCCGAGGCCACGCCGTAGAGGCAGAGCAGTATGGTGAGCACGATGATGTTGGGTGAGAACGGGACCGCGAGGATGGTCAGCCCGGCAACCAGGAACGCCCCGATGATGGCCGGGCGACGGCCCACAATGTCGACGAACCGCGCGGCCGGCGCGAGTGCCACCGTCTGGGCGACGGCCGCGAAGGCGAAGGCGATGCCGCTCCAGGCGGTCGGACCCCGCAGCACCTCGACGACCAGCACGGGGATCAGCGCGTTGCGCACGCCGAACGAGTTCCAGCCGGTGGAGAAGTTGGCGATGCACGCCGCGCGGAACCGGGTGTCCCGCAGCACCGTTCGGAACGGGATGCGCTCGGGCGCCGGGCCGGCCGCGGCGACGACCCCACCCCGCACCGGGCGCAGCAGCACGAGCCCGAGGATGCCGGCAACGGCGAGTGTCGCGGCGTAGAAGAAGAACGGCGCGGTGAGCGAGATCGTGGCGAGGAGTCCGCCGAGCGCGGGGCCGGCCATCCCGCCGAGCAGGAACCCACCCTGGTAGAACCCGATGGCCCTGGCCCGGAATCCCGGTGCCGTGGAGCCGAGCAGGAGAGTCATGGCCGCCACCGTGAACATGGCCGAACCGACGCCGCCGGCTCCGCGCAGGAGCAGCAGCTGCGGATAGTTCTGGGCCACGCCGACCAGCCCACTGGAAACGGCGACGATCCCGATGCCGGAGGCCAGGATCACGCGTTCGCCGGCCCAGTCGATCAGGCGCCCGGTGAACGGGCTGGAGACGAAGCGCATCAGCGCGAACGCGGAGACGACGGCGCCGATTTCCAGGTAGCCGACCCCGAAGCTGCGCACGTAGACGGGCAGCACCGGCACGACAACGCCGAAGCCCACCATCACGAAGAACGCGATCACGCCGAGCACGTAGACCTCTCGGGACAGCCGCGGCAGGCTCACGCCGAGGGTCTCGCCGCCTCGGCGCATTCGTGCGAATCGCATTCCCTCAGGGTAAGCCTTCGCTCGGTGTCCGTCCGCCGCCCGCCCAGAACCGCACCCCTGACGAATTCGACGGAGATTTTGCCCAAAGCGGGTTCGAAACAGCTCGCAAGCGGCCTCGTGTCGCAAAATCTCCGTCGAATTGGTTCGACGCCGGACGCAGGGGGCGAGTCCGACCTCGCTGACGAACCTGGCGGCCGCTAGTTCTCCACCGCCACGACCGTCGAGAAGCCAGTGTCGCCGTAGCGCACCAGCCCGAGGTAATCCGTGCCCGCGGCCAGACCACTCCACGAGGCCGTGTAGGTCGCTTCAACGCCCTGCACTCCCGGGAGAGGGTTCGGGGCAACGGTGAACGCTCCGGCGCCGGCACCCGGCGCGACCGTGAAGGTGGTCAGGTCGTACCGGTCGGTGCCACTGAAGACCGACGCAACAACCTGGTAGTACCCGGCCGTCGGGTTCAGCAGGTCGACGTGTTCGTCCGTCGCCGCCGTGGCCGACTGCCAGCCTTCGATCGGCGTGCCGCCCTTGCCGCTCAATCGGTTGACCACCAGGTCAAGGTCGGCGGCGTCGGTTAGTGAATCAAGGTCGAAGCGCTGCAACACCGTTCCCGCCGGAACCTGCACGGTGAAGACGATCTCCGTTCCGGGGAGCCCCGTTCCGGTGTAGGCCTTGCCCGGGCCGCCCTTCTTCTCTCTGAGCAGCACGCCGGCCGCGAGGCCGTCGGTCGCCAGGGGGATGTCGGCTGTCGTGCCGGGCGTCACGCGGATGCCGACGGAGCCGGCCAGACCGGTTCCGTCGGCGGTGATCGGCGACTCGAGGGTGACGGGCTTGACCGCCACCGGGCTGTACACGACGGTCGCGCCGCTGGTCCAGCTGAGCGAGCCGGTCGCGAACGTGTCGACGGGCGCATCCGTTCGGGAGAACGTCGCCGTGTAGGACTGAGTCTCCCCTGCCGCGCCGAAGATCAGCGTGGACGGCTCGATCGTCACGTCGATGCCGGCGAGGCCGGACACCGAGGCGTCGAAGGTGCCCGCCTGGGTCGACGTCACCGTGCGGGTGATCGTCTCCGGCCGGGTGAGCGAACCGATGCCGATCGAGGCCAGGTTGAGGTTCGACGGGTCGACCGCGGTGACGGCGTCCAGGCCGCCCCCGGTGTAGCCGGCGCCCTTGATGTAGGACATCCAGTCGCTCTCCCCGTTCAGGTAGACGAGTCCCGGTCTGAAGAACTTCGTCGGGTCGATGTGGCCGGCGCCCTGCAGAAACGGGTCGGTCACGGCAGCGCCGGAGCCGGTGACCGTGTTGTAGGCGGTGGTCATGAAGGCCGATTTCACCTCGGCCGGGCTCGCGCTCGGCGTCTGGCCCAGGTAGAGGGCGGCAAGGCCCGCCACGTGCGGCGACGACATAGACGTTCCGGACAGGAACTGGTACGTGCCTGCCGCGCCCGCAGCGTTGGCACCGCCGGCGAGAATCGCAACCCCGGGCGCCGAGACGTCCGGCTTGATGATGTCACTGCCGTCGGCAAGTACCGGTCCGCGCGAGGAGAACCCGGCGACCTGCGGGGTGGGCGGAGTGGTCCCGAGCGCATTGCCCGGCGTGAGGGTCACGGTCGCCCCGGCGGTGCCTGCGTAGGCGAAGGCCGTGGCGAACGCTTCGGCGTTGAGGTGCACCGTCGGCACCGCGTGCTGGTCGAGGTCGAGCGAGCTGGCCGTCTTGTTCACCAGCACCATGCCGATACCCCCGGCACGCTTCACCTCGACGGACTTGGCGACCCGGTCATAGACGCCGCGCTGACAGAACACGATCGTGCCGGTCACCTTGGCCGGGTCGAGCGAGTTCGGCCCGCAGAGCAAGGGGTCTGTTCCGCGCCGGGCGGCGACGAGGTCACCGCGCACCAGCGCACCGGTCACGCCGACGGCAGGGACCGTGATCGAGCCGCCGCCATAGGCAGGGCCGCTGCCGAGGGTGGCGGTGGCCTCGTAGCTCGGAATGGTGCTGGCCGCCACGGTGGTGATCCACGGCGACGCGTTATCGAGCGTGGAGGCGTCGGGACCGGCATTACCGGCCGACGCCGCCACGAAGATGCCGGCGGATGCCGCGCCCAGGAAGGCGACGTCGGTGGCGGAGACCGTGGTCTGGGCCGCACCGCCGCCGATCGAGAAGTTGATCACGTCGACACCGTCGGCCGTGGCCTGGTCGATCGCCGAGAGGAGGTCGCTGGTGGCGCATCCGTCGTCGTCCTGGCTGACCGGGTCGGGGCCGGACCAGCAGACCTTGTACGCGGCGATCTTCGCCGCGGGCGCAACGCCCGAGATGGTGCCGAAGTCGATGCCACCGACCGACGCGCCGACGGCGTGGTTGCCGGCTGCGGTGCCGCCGGTGTGTGAGCCGTGGCCGTCGCCGTCGCGCGGCGAAAGGTACTCGCCGACGCTTTCGGCACCGATCCGGGAGGCGCCGAACCCGTCGACGTAGTACCGGGCACCGACGATTTTGGTGCTGCAGTCGTCTGCGGTGAACTGCACACCCACGACGCAGGCGCCGGTGAAGGTGCCGCCGTCGGACTTGCCGAAGCGGATGCCGCCGTCGGCCGTGCGAAACGGAGCGTCGCCGAGATCGGTGCCGAGGGGGTCGCCGGCGAAGGACCCGTTCTCCGGGGCGATGCCGGTGTCGATGATACCGACGACGACGCCGGCGCCGGCCGCGTCAACGCCGCCGACCGCGTCCCAGACCCCGCCGACGCCGGCGGCGTCACCGAGCCCGAGGAAGTCGGTCGAGGACTGCGCCGTGACCCGGCGGATCGCGTCCTTCTCGACGGCGAGAACCTCTCGGTTCGCGGAGAGCGCGGCGGCCTGGACCGCGGTGAGTTCGGCGGCGAATCCGTTGAGTGCGGTCGTGTAGGAGACGCTGACGCTCACCCCGGCGGCCGCGGCGACCCTTCTCTGCTCGGTTGCGAGGTGCGCGGCGTAAGCGGTCGCGTTCTTCGAGCTCGCGTCGAGCTGCCGGCCCGGGGCCGGCTTGGTGGCGTCGAAACCGGCGACGCCGCCGGAGTAGGCGGCGACCGCGCTGGCGGCCAGCGTGACGACGTAGCGGCCGGCCTCGAAGGCGGTGGCCGGTTTTTCAATGGCCAACCGCGGAGCCTGCTGCGGTGCGGCGCCGGCTGCGACGGTGCCGCCGACGAGGGCCGCGGTAGCCACCAGCCCGACGGTCAGGGCCACCGCGGTGGCCCTGCACAGTGCGCGCGGCGGCCGGGGGTCGAGGTCCCAGGGTGAGAAATGCCGATTTCGTGAGTTCACGTGCATCATCCAATCCGTTCAACGACGAAAGGTTGACCCCCAACGGAGGCACATGAACTTGAAGCTAGCTGAATTCGACCTCAGACTGTGCAACTTGCACGCGTTGACACCTGAACTGGGGGCATCCAGCACAGTAGGGTGACGCGACTCAGCGACTCAGCGACTCAGCGCGCCGGCCGCCGCCGGCTTGCGAGCGGCGATCTGGGCCTGCACCGAGGCGTCCCGGCGGCCGCCGATCGCCCGCAACGCGTTCAGGATCGTGGCCAGGTCGACGAATTCCTGCAATAGTGCTCCCGCGGTGGCGGGAATGAAGCCGAACGCGGCCAGGACCATCAGGCCGAGGCTCAGAGCGATGCCGAGCCAGATGCTCTGCAGCGCGATCCGGATGGTGTCCTGGCCGATCGCGACCGCGCGGGCCGCGCGGGTCAGGTCGTCGATCAAGATGACGACGTCGGCCGATTCGCTCGCGGCCGTGGCCCCGCGGGCTCCCATGGCGATACCGACGTCGGCGACGGCCAGCACGGGTGCGTCGTTCACCCCGTCGCCGACCATGATCACCGGGCGGTGGGCCAGGCCACGCACGGCGTTGACCTTGTCGGCGGGCAGGCAGTCCGCCTGCACCTGCTCGATCCCCACCAGCGCCGCGATGTGCTCGGCGGTGGGCCGAGCGTCGCCGGTGAGCATCACGGTGTCCCGCAGGCCGAGCGCCCGCAGATCCGCCAGAGTCTGCGGTGCGTTCTCCCGCAGCGTGTCACTGGCGACGATGCTGCCGGCGAAGCGCCCGTCGACGGCGATGTAGATGGCCAGTTCGCCGCCCTCGATCGGGGCGGCCACGGCATCCGTCGCCCGTTCCCGGATGAACGACAGCTTGCCCACGGTGACCTCGCGGGCGCCCAGCCGGGCCACGACGCCGTGCGCGGGAACCTCGTTCGCGGTCTCCGACCCGATCAGCTCCAGCCCGCGGGTCTGGGCCGCCGCGATCACGGATGCCGCGAGCACGTGCGACGAGTACTGCTCCGCGGACGCGGCGAGTACGAGCAACTCGTCCTCGTCGAAGCCGGGCTCGGGAAGCACGCGGGCGATGGTGGGGCTGCCGTGGGTGAGCGTGCCGGTCTTGTCGAAGACCACGGTTTTGGCCCGAGAGAGCATTTCGAGCACCCCACCGCCCTTGACGATGATGCCGTTGCGGGCGGCCCGGCTCATGCCGCCCATGAAGGCGACCGGTGCGGAGATCAGGAGTGGGCAGGGGGTCGCCACCACCAGCACCTCGGCAAACCGGGCCGGGTCGCCGCTGACGATCCAGGCCAGGGCGGCGATCGAGAGCGAGACCGCAGTGAACGGCACGGCGTAGCGGTCCGCCAGGCGCACCACGGGGGCCTTGCTGGCCGATGCCTCTTCGACCAGCGCGATGATCTGCTGGTACTGGCTGTCCGCGGCGGTCGCGGTGGCTCGGATGGTGGCGGCAGCCTGGCCGTTGATCGACCCGCTGAGCACGGCGTCGCCGGCTTCACGCTCGACCGGGAGGCTCTCCCCGGTGAGCGAGGACTCGTCGAAGACTGCGCTGACTGAGACCAGAGCGCCGTCGACCGGCACGATCTCGGCAGGGCGAACGAGAAGCAGGTCGCCCGGCCGCACGTCGGTGGCCGGCACGTCCTCGACCTCGCCGTTTCCGGTGTCGGTATCGGTATCGGTATCGGTGCCGGCGCCGGCGCCGAGCCGGTGCGCGATCTGCGGGGCCCGCCGGAGCAGGGCGTCGAGCTCGCGCTTGGCCCGGTTCACGGCGAAGTCTTCGAGGGCCGCGCCTCCGGTGAGCATCAGCACGATGATCAGGGTGGCCACGTATTCGCCCACCAGCACCGTGGCGACGATGGCCGTGATCGCGAGCACGTCGACACCGAGGGTGCCGCGCAGCAGCCGTCGTACCATGCCGATCGTTTCGTAACCGGCGACCAGCAGGCCGAATCCACTGAACAGCCAGCGCACGGCATCCGTCTGACCGCCCAGGGCGAGCACCGCGCCGATGAGCCCGAGCAGCACGGTCGTGGCGACGAGCGGGTAACGACGAACGGCGGCGACCAGAGACGACATGGTCATATTCTTGCCTCACTCGCCGGCCACCGCCAGCAAGGAAAGCCTCCCCTCAGGGCCGGGAAAACCCGGAAAAACGCCTAAAAAAGGGCGGCAGCCTCACCCCGGGGGGGGTGAGACTGCCGCCCTGTCGCTGCGGGTTAGGCCATGCGGGCCTGGAGGTTCTCCGCGATGGCCGCGAGGAACTCCTCGGTCGTCTGGAAGGCCTGCTCCGGGCCCACGAGAAGCGCGAGGTCCTTGGTCATCTTGCCGCTCTCGACGGTCTTGATGACCACGTCTTCGAGCGTGTTGGCGAACTCGGCGAGCGCCGGGTTCCCGTCAAGCTTGGCGCGGTGCGCGAGGCCGCGGGTCCAGGCATAGATCGAGGCGATCGGGTTGGTCGAGGTGGCCTTGCCCTGCTGGTGCTGGCGGTAGTGGCGCGTCACGGTGCCGTGCGCGGCCTCGGCCTCGACGACCTTGCCGTCAGGCGTGGAGAGCACGCTGGTCATCAGGCCGAGCGAGCCGAAGCCCTGCGCGACGGTGTCCGACTGCACGTCGCCGTCGTAGTTCTTGCAGGCCCAGACGTAACCGCCCTCCCACTTCATGGCAGAGGCGACCATGTCGTCGATCAGGCGGTGCTCGTAGCTGAGGCCGGCCGCGTCGTAGCGGGCCTTGAACTCGGCGTCGAAGATTTCCTGGAAGATGTCCTTGAAGCGGCCGTCATAAGCCTTGAGGATCGTGTTCTTCGTCGACAGGTAGACCGGGTACTTGCGCTCGAGGCCGTAGTTCAACGACGCGCGGGCGAAGTCGCGGATGGAGTCGTCGAGGTTGTACATCCCCATCGCGACGCCGCTGCCGGGGGCCTGGAATACCTCGAACTCTTGCGGGGCCGAGCCGTCCTTCGGGGTGAAGGTCATGCTGAGCGTGCCCTCGCCCTCGAAGCGGAAGTTGGTGGCCTTGTACTGGTCGCCGAACGCGTGGCGGCCGATGATGATCGGCTTATTCCAGCCCGGCACGAGGCGCGGGATGTTCGAGATGATGATGGGTTCGCGGAAGATGGTGCCGCCGAGGATGTTGCGGATGGTGCCGTTGGGCGACGCCCACATCTTCTTCAGGCCGAATTCCTCGACGCGCGCCTCGTCGGGCGTGATGGTCGCGCACTTGACGCCGACGCCGTGCTTCTGGATGGCGCGGGCCGAGTCGATCGTGATCTGGTCGTCGGTCTCGTCGCGCTTTTGGATCGACAGGTCGTAATACTCGAGGTCGATGTCGAGGTACGGGTGGATCAAGGTCTCCTTGATCGCGTGCCAGATGATGCGGGTCATCTCGTCCCCGTCGAGCTCGACGACAGTGCCTTCAACCTTGATCTTCGCCAATGGAAATCTNAATGGAAATCTCCTCAGAATATCGGGGGGCAAGAATAGCCACACCGATTCTAGTGGAGCGACGCAACTATCTTGACATCGAGACAGTTTCCGGATCTTCCGGATGGGCCCCCCCCCCCCCCACGCCCTGTCGTCCGAAAACCCGACTACCGGCCGGCTCCGGTGCACGTTAGCCTGTTCGCATGGGTGAACTACGACTGGAAGAACTGTCCGCGCGCAACATCGTCGCGGCGAACAGCCTGAGCCTGAAACCGGGTCAGGAGCAGTTCATCGCCCCCGTCTCCTACGCGGTCGCGGCGTCCGTCATCAACCCCGCGACCGCCTGGCAGCGCGTCGTTCTGCTGGACGGCGAGGTTGCCGGCTTCATTCACGGAAACTTTGACCCCGACTCACCGCACGAAGAATTCCGTGCCTGCATCTGGCGCATCAACGTGGACGCGGAGGCCCAGGGCAAGGGTGTCGGCAAGTTCGCCGCAGACGCACTCGCCGCCGAGGCCCGCAAGCGCGGCTTCGACCACATTACCGTGATCTGGGAACCCGGCGAAGAGGGGCCGGAGTCGTTCTTCCACCGCCTGGGCTTCAGCGACATCGGCCAAACCGTCTACGGCGAGATTATCGGCGCATTGCAGCTCTGACTCGCAGCCGATGACGGATGCCGGCACCCGGGAACCTGCCTTCGTCACGCACGTTCTCGGAATCGTGGAGTCGATCCCGGCCGGTCGCGTGATGACCTACGGTGATGTCGCGGCCGTGCTCGGCTCCCGTGGGGCCCGCCTGGTCGGGCAGATCATGGCGCGCCACGGCGCCGCGCTGCCCTGGTGGCGTGTGATCCGGGCCGGCGGACGCCCGCCGATCGGGCACGAGGAGCGCGCGCTCCCCCACTACACCGCGGAGGGCACCCCGTTGAAGGCCGGGGCATACGGCTACCGCATCGATTACGCGGCGGCGCGCTGGAGCCCCGCATAGCGATCACCGCCCGGGGTTGCCCGCAATGCTTGGTTCGAGGCTGCGCCGGATGCTACCGTTTTTCATGGACAGCGAAAGCACAGCCGCACACACCGCCCTCGATCCCGTCGTCACCGACCCGGGCGCCTACCGAGTACTGCTTGAGAACGACCGCGTTCGCGTGCTCGAGTTCCTCGACGCTCCCGGCGATGAGACCAATCCCCACGAGCATCCCGACAGCGTCATGATCACGCTCAGCGCCTACGCCCGGCGCCTGTCGTCGGAGGGCCGCGAAATCGACGTCGAGCTGCCCGCCGGTGAGACCCGCTGGCTGCCGGCCCAGGAGCACGCCGGCGTGAACATCGGCCGCACGCCGACGCACGCGATCTTCGTCGAACTCAAGGAATCGCCCGCGATCCCGCGGGATCCCAGCTACCACCCGCTCGGACCGGTCGCCTCCAACCGCCCCCTGACGGGCACGCCGCTCTCCGACGACTCGAGCGACGAGGAAAAGGCCTGGGGGTTCGCCTAACCGCTCGCGCCGCGAGTCGCGTCGCCGATCACACCAGCGAGTCGCGCCAGGCGGCGTGCAGCTGCGCGAACCGGCCGGTGCCGGCGATCAAGTGGTCGGGCGTGCCGTCCTCCACGATGCGCCCGTGCTCCATCACGAGCACCCGGTCGGCGATCGCCACAGTCGATAGGCGATGCGCGATGATCACGGCGGTGCGTCCCCCGAGCAGTGTCTGCAGCGCCTGCTGCACGAGGCGTTCACTCGGGATGTCCAGACTCGAGGTGGCCTCGTCGAGGATGAGCACCGCCGGGTCGGCCAGGAACGCCCGAGCGAACGAGATCAGCTGCCTCTGCCCGGCGGAGACGTGCCCGCCGCGCTTGTTCACGTCGGTGTCGTACCCGTTCGGCAGCCCCGCGATGAAGTCGTGCGCGCCGACCGCTCGGGCCGCCGCCACGATCTCGGCGGGCGTCGCATCCGGTTTGCCGATCGAAATGTTGTCGGCGACCGAACCGCTGAACAGGTAGGCCTCCTGGGTGACCATGACGATCGCTCGGCGCAGGTCCTTGGGGTGCAGGTCGCGCAGGTCGACGCCGTCGAGGGTCACCTGACCCATCGACGGGTCGTAGAAACGCGCCATCAGCTTGGCCAGGGTGGACTTGCCGGCCCCGGTCGACCCAACCAGGGCGATGGTCTGCCCGGCCGGGATCGTCAGGTCGAACTGCGGCAGGATGACCCGGTCGCTCTGGTATTCGAATTGCACGTTCTCGAACGAGACCGCACCCTTTGCCGCCCAGAGGTCGACCGGCGTCACCGGGTCCGGCACTCCGGGATGCTCCTCGAGCACCCCGGAGATCTTCTCCAGCGCCGCGGCGGCCGACTGGTAGGAGTTGTAGAACATCGCCATCTCTTCCATCGGGTCGAAGAACCGGCGGGTGTAGAGCAGGGCCGCGAGCAGCGCGCCGATATAGAGCTGGCCGTCGACGACGCGGAACCCGCCGACCAGGAGAACGACCGCGACGGCCACGTTCCCGATCAACACGAGACCCGGATCGAAGATGCCGAACAGCTGGATGACCCGCTCATTCACCTTGCGGTAGTCCTCGACCAGTTCGCCGAACACCTTCTCGTTGCGTTTCTCCGCCCGGAAGGCTTTGACCGCACGGATGCCGGTCATGGTCTCCACGAACTGCACGATCAGGCTCGCCGACGCCGTTCTCGACCGGCGGAAGAGCGTTTGCGAGCGCACCTGGAACCAGCGGGTGAGCAGCGCCAACGGCACGATCGACGCGAGCAGGACAAGCCCGCTCGTACCGTCGAGCAGGAACAGGGCGATCGCCGTGAACACCATGTACAGCAGCCCCTGCACGAGCTGGTTGATGCCCGAATCCAGCAGTTCCCGGATGGCGTCGAGGTCGCTGGTCTGCCGGGAGATGATGCGCCCCGAGGTGTACGACTCGTGGAATTCGAGGCTCAGCCGCTGCGTGTGCAGGAAGACCCTCTTGCGCAGGTCGATCAGCACGGCCTGGCTGATCCGCGCCGACATGATCGTGTACCAGGCGATCAGGATGGCCCCGACCACACCTGTGGCGAGGTAGACCACCCCCGTGGCGGCCAGCGGCACCCAGTCCTGCTCCATCAGCGCGGGCAGACCGCGGTCGATCCCGAACGCGATCAGGGCCGGGCCGGCCACCTGCGCGGCCGTGGACACGACCACGATCAGCATTGCCGCGAGGACCGAAAAGCGCACCGGGTGCAGCAGCGACCCGAGCAGGCGCAGCGACCGGCCCCGGATCTGCTTGCTCTCCGCGGCGGTGAAGTTGCTGCGGTCTTCGCCCTCGACACCGGTGACGGTCATCGCGCCGCCTCCTCTCGTGCGGACTCTCGTCGTTCTTCGTCTTCCAGGCTCGAGATGACGAACTTGTAGTGTTCGCTCTCGCGGAGTAGATCGGAGTGCCGTCCGATCGCGGTGACACGCCCGTTCTGGAGCAGCGCCACCCGGTCGGCGAGCATCACGGTGGACGGCCGGTGCGCCACGATCAGCGCCGTGGTCGCGGAGAGCACCTCGCGCAGCGCGGCTTCGACAAGGGACTCGGTGTTCACGTCGAGCGCCGACAACGGGTCGTCGAGCACAAGCACGGCGGGTTTCGCCGCCACCGCCCGCGCGAGCGCGATCCGCTGCCGCTGGCCGCCGGAGAGGCTCATCCCTTCCTCTCCGACGAGCGTGTCCACGCCCTCCGGGAGGTCGTGGGCGAAGCCGGCCTGGGCAACCATGAGCGCCTCCTCGAGTGCGGCATCCGCTTCGGGCGAGCGCTCGGCCCACTCCGGACGGCCGAGCAGCACGTTGTCGCGCACGGATGCCGAGAACAGCGTCGCATCCTCGAACGCCATCGACAGGTGGCGACGCAGTTCCTCGCGGCCGAGGGAGCGCACGTCGACCCCGTCGAGGGTCACCGCCCCCTCCGTCACGTCGTAGAGGCGGGTGGTGAGCGCCGTCAGGGTGGACTTGCCGGAGCCGGTCAGACCGACGAGCGCCATGGTCTCCCCCGGTTCGAGCACCAGGTCCACGCCGTCGAGCAGGTCCGGGAAGCGGCTCGGCGAGTCGGGGTAGCGGAAGTGCACGTTCTCGAACGCGAGGCGGCCGCGGGGCCGGTCGACGGTGACGGGATGCTCGGGGTCGGTGATGGCGTTCGGCGCGTCGAGCACGTCGAAGAACCGGTCGGTCGCGGTGCGGGCATCGAAGGTCATCGACAGCAGGAACCCGACCGACTCGATCGGCCAGCGCAGCACGGTGGCCGTGGCGAAGAAGGCCACGAGCCCGCCCACGCTGAACTCGCCCTGGCCGGCCAGCCAGACACCGGCGACGAGGCAGAGGGCGAAGGCCACATCCGGGATCATCAGCAGCCACAGCCAGATGCCGGCGATGGCGCGCGCCTTCTCGATCTCGGTGCCGCGCAGGCTCTCGGCCTGGTCGGAGAAATTCTTCAACGCGAACTTGCCGCGCCCGAAGGCCTTGAGCACCCGGATGCCGTGCACCGACTCCTCGACGGCCGTCGCGAGGTCGCCGGCCTGGTCCTGGCTGCGCCGCGCAACGACGGAGTATTTCTCCTCGAACAGGTAGCCGACGATCCACAGCGGCACGGAGCAGACGAGGAAGATGAGGCCGAGGATCCAGTTCATCGACACCAGGATGGCGGCGCCGATCACAACGGTGACGACGTTCACGATGAGCAGCACGAGGCCGAACGAGATCCAGCGGCGGATCAGGTTGAGGTCGCTGACGGCGCGGGAGAGCAGTTGGCCGCTCGGCCACTTGTCGTGGAATGTGACCGGGAGGTCCTGCAGCCGGGCGTAGAGCGCGTTGCGCATCCGGGCCTCGATGTGGGTGCCGGGGCCGAGAACGAACCAGCGGCGCAGTGCGATCAGCACCGCCTCGATCACGCCGAGGGCGAGTACCACGATGACGGCCGGCCAGATCTGGGCGGCGTCCTGCTGAGTCAGGGCCCCGTCGACGAGGCGCTGCAGCACCTGCGGGATGGTGAGCGCCACAAGCGCCGCCAGCAGGGCGGCGAGCATGCCGAGGGCCAGCCGCGGCAGGGCCGGCCGGGCGAAGGGGTAGAGGCGCAGCAGCACCTGGAGGGTGTTCCTCCGGGGCAGGGCAACGGGGTCGGTTCCCGCTGCGGGGTCGGGGTCGGGCGGATGGCTGTGGTCGGTGAGCGTGGTCACGAGTGAGTCCTGAACGAGTCTGGTTCCAGTGAACGGCGGCGCGCGGCGCCGGGAGGCCGAAGACGAGCACGTCGGTCGGCGGGGGTGGAAGCCGTAGCTTCCGGGGGCAGCATGGCTGCCGGCCTGCGGGGCGGAGCCGGTCGCTGGGTGTCAGCGGCCCGGGGTCAGGCCCGAGGCGGGGCGGGAGATCGCGGGAGGGGGCAGGCTAAGCGGCGCGCGGGAACGAGGTGGCTGCGCCAAGGCGCGCGCCGTCGTTCGCACACGTTGCGATCGTGAACGGTGCTGTCTTGGTCATGTCGGCCTCCTGAGCGCGTGGTGTCTGAGCTGTGCCCCCCTGATCAGGCAGCCTCTCAGACTACGGTTCCGGGGCCTCGGGCGCAAGCGCCGAATTCGGGGATCGGGATTCAGCGCACCCGTACGCTCAGGCAGGTGACGCAGCCCTCGAGCTTCTCGAAGTCGGAGATGGGTGGCTCGGATTCGGCGCGCCGGTCATGCGCCGCCCCGCGCGTGGCGTGTCGTGCGCGGAGCGGCGCAGCACGCGCGCAGCGCCGGCGAAGCGACCGGGGAGCCGCCCGGGGCGGCTACCGC
>NZ_SOGO01000002.1:0-14872 GCF_004403415.1 Cryobacterium sandaracinum | reverse complement strand
TCGAATCCGTCAATACCAAGATCCGACTACTCACCCGAATCGCCTTCGGCTTCAAATCACCCGACGCCCTCATCGCCCTCGCCATGCTCAGCCTCGGCGGCCACAAACCCGCACTCCCCGGCCGGGTTTAACCCACGGATGAAGCAGGAGAGCCAAAATCTCCGTCGAATTCGTAAGGCGCATGTGGCCCTGTCAGCGCGCGGACAGCGGGTAGGTGGGCGGGTAACAGGGCGGGTAGTAGTGCGGCCGGGACCGCGGGCGGTCAGCGGCGCGCGAAGCGCAGGGTAACCAGTTGGAAGGGACGCAGCTCGAGCGTCAGCGCGGAGCCATCGGCGGCGAACGGAGCCCGCGGCGCGGTCAGGGGGCGTTCCAGCAGGTCGGTTTCGGTGGCATCCGTCGCGGCGAAGTGACGGATGACCCGCACCCGCACCCGCGACCCGTGCGCCTCGTAGAGCCGCACGATCAGATCCCCGCTGCGGTCCTCGGCCAGCTTGACCGCCTCGACCATGACGGCCGGGTGGTCGACCTCGATCAACGGATCCACGCGGGCCGCTCTCACCCCGGTCACCGAACAAAGCGGCAGGTTCAGTCGGTACCCCTCCGCGACCGCCTCGGGGATACCGGCGCCGGCCCGCAGCGACACGGATGCCCGGTGCACCGCCGGGCGCAGCCGCGCCCGCACGAACCGGTCGATGCGTTTCTCCACGAGTCCGCCGTCGTCTTGCACCGCACCTGCGACTTCCCGCCGGGCACCGCCGCCCGACTGGCAGCATCGTACGACCACCCCCCGGCCCCGCACGTCCGCCACTGCGGGCGCTCGTGAACCAATTCGACGGAGATTTTCGGATTTGAAGCGGTTTACACACCCGAAACAGCCCCACGGGAGCAGAATCTCCGTCGAATTCGTCAGCAACGGATGCCGCAGCGCACCAGCGGCGCCGAGCTCCGCTACGCGTTTCGGAGGTTGTAGCGCACGCTCGCGAGCTCGGAGAGCAGCGCCGGCGGCACCCGGTCGCCGAACTTGGCGAAGTACTCCTCAGTGAGGTCGCACTCGGCCAGCCAGGAGGCCGGGTCGATCGCAAAGAGCTGCTCGACATCAGAGTCGGCCAAGTCCAGACCCTTCAGGTCGAGGCCGCCCTGGACCGGGAGGTGTCCGATCGGGGTGTCCACGGCATCCGCGAAGCCTTCGACGCGGCGCACGATCCACTCGATCACGCGGGAGTTCTCGCCGAAACCGGGCCAGAGGAAGCTTCCGTCCGCGCCCTTGCGGAACCAGTTCACCTGGAAGATCTCCGGCGCCTTGCCGCCGAGACCACGGCCGACCTTGAGCCAGTGCGCCCAGTAGTCCGCCATGTTGTAGCCGCAAAAGGGGAGCATCGCGAACGGGTCGCGGCGCAACTCGCCGACGGTGCCCTCGGCGGCCGCGGTCTTCTCCGAGGAGATGGTCGCGCCCATGAACACGCCGTGCTTCCAGCTGCGGGCCTGGGCCACCAGCGGCACGTTCGTCGCGCGGCGTCCGCCGAAGAGGATGGCGTCGATCGGCACGCCGCCGAAGGCCTCCCAGTCGTCGGCGATCGACGGGCACTGCGCCGCAGCAACCGTGAAGCGGGAGTTGGGGTGGGCGGCCGGGCGGCCGGAGGCGGGCGTCCAATCCTTGCCCTCCCAGTCGATCAGGTGGCTGGGAGTGGTCTCGGTCAGACCCTCCCACCACACGTCGCCGTCGTCGCGCAGTGCGACGTTCGTGAAGATCGTGTTGCCCCAGACGGTGGCCACGGCGGTCGGGTTGGTGACCTCGCCGGTTCCGGGGGCCACACCGAAGAAGCCGGCCTCCGGGTTGATCGCGTACAGCCTCCCGTCGGGCCCGGGGCGCAGCCAGGCGATGTCGTCGCCAATGGTCTCGACCTTCCACCCGGGGATGGTCGGACGCAGCATCGACAGGTTCGTCTTGCCGCAGGCCGACGGGAACGCCGCGGCCAGGTGCGAGACGCCGCCCTCCGGGGAGGTGACTTTGATCAGGAGCATGTGCTCGGCCAGCCAGCCCTCGTCGCGGGCCATGACGGATGCGATCCGCAGCGCGAACGACTTCTTCGAGAGCAGCGCGTTGCCGCCGTAGCCCGAGCCGAAGGACCACACCTCGCGGGTCTCCGGGAACTGCACGATGTACTTGGTGTCGTTGCACGGCCAGGAGAGGTCCCCACGGCGGCGCCCCTCGGCGTCGACCAGCGGGTAGCCCACGCTGTGCACGGTGTGCACCCAGGGGGCTCCGGCCTCGATCATGTGCAGCACCTTCTGGCCCATGCGCGTCATGATGCCCATGTTCAGCACCACGTAGGGCGAGTCGGTGATCTCCACGCCGAGCTGGGAGATGGGGCCGCCAAGCGGGCCCATCGAGAACGGCACGATGTACATCGTGCGCCCGCGCATGCTGCCCGCGAAGACTCCCTGCAGCTCGCCCCGCATCGCGTCCGGGTCGGCCCAGTTGTTGGTGGGGCCGGCATCGCCCGGGTCGACCGAGCAGATGAAGGTGCGGTCCTCGACGCGCGCCACGTCCGACGGGCTCGTGCGGGCCAGGTAGCTGTTGGGGCGCCACTCCGGGTTCAGGTGGATGAGCTTGCCCTCGGCTACGAGCTGTTTCGCGAGCACATCGGCTTCGCGCAACGATCCGTCGCACCAGACGACGGCGTCGGGCTGGGTCAGACGGGCAATTTCGTCCACCCAGGCCTGAAGGTTGGGGTCGGTGGTGCCGGCGACGTAGCGGGACTCGCCCCCGCCGGTCTCAAGTCGGGAATTCGCGATTGTCATCTCCTGGCCTTTCGTGGTCAATCCGGCGTGAACCAGTGGTCTGCAGTCGTGGGGGGACGCAAATACGCCCGCTCTCTCCACAATGATCCACCGATGCCACCGGTGCCGGAAGTGCTCAGGTTAAGAACAGCGAATCTTTCGTTATCGTTAAGGAATGTCGACACGTGCCGCTGATCTGATCACCCTGGGACTCCGTGTCCGTCATTTCCGGGCCGAGCGCGGCTTCACGCTCGACCAGCTCGGCGAGCAGGTCGGCATGGCCGGGAGCCAGCTCTCCCTGATCGAGAACGGCCGCCGCTCCCCCAAGCTGTCGACGTTGCAGGACATTGCCACCGCCGTCGACGTGGAGCTCACCGACCTGCTCAAAAACGAAGCGCCGAACACGCGGGCCGCACTCGAGATCGAGCTGGAGCGCGCGCAGCGCAATCCGCTCTACGGCGCCCTCGGCCTGCCGCGGGTGAAGATGACCAAGGGCATGCCGATGGCGGCGCTCGAGTCCCTTCTCGGTCTGCACCGCGAACTCGCTCGCCGCGCCAGCGAAGCCATCGCCACGCCGGAAGAGGCCCGCCGCGCGAACACGGAACTGCGCGAACAGATGCGCGAACAAGATAATTTCATGCCCGACATCGAGCAGCTCGCCGAAGACCGAGTGCGGGCATCCGGGCATGTGTCGGGCGCCCTCACCCACCGGGAGGTCAGCGTGATGGCCGAGCAGCTCGGCTTCAACCTCATCTACGTCAATGACCTGCCCGGCTCGACTCGGTCGGTCACCGACCTGGTCAATCACCGCATCTACCTGCCGCCGGCGTCGATCCCCGGCGGTCACGGCTTGCGCTCGATGGCGCTGCAGGCCATGGGGCACCGGCTGCTCGGCCACGAGCGGCCGGGCAGCTACGCCGAGTTCCTCTGGCAGAGGCTGCAGATCAACTACTTCGCGGCCGCCTGCCTGATGCCGCAGGCGGCATCCGTCGCGTTCCTCTCCCACGCCAAGCGCGAACGCGAGCTCTCGGTCGAGGACTTCCGCGACGCCTTCGGGGTGACCCACGAGGCCGCGGCGCTGCGACTGACGAACCTGGCCACCTCGCACCTGGACATGCCGCTGCACTTCCTGCGCGTCACCGGCGACGGCGCCCTGCAGAAGGGCTACGAGAACGACGACCTTCCCCTGCCGGCCGACGTGACCGGCTCGATCGAGGGCCAGTTCGTCTGCAAGCAGTGGAGCGCCCGCAGCGCCTTCACCCACACCAACCGCACCACCGAGTTCTACCAGTACACCGACACGCCGGCCGGCACCTTCTGGTGCGCCACCCAGACCGGGGCGACGGATGCCGGCGAGTTCTCGATCAGCGTCGGCGTGCCCTTCGTGCAGGCCAAGTGGTTCCGCGGCCGGGAGACCACGCAGCGGGCGGTGTCCCGCTGCCCGGACGAGTCCTGCTGTCGCCGCCCGGCCTCCGAGGTCTCCTCGCGCTGGGCCGGCAAGGCCTGGCCGAGCGCCCGGCTGCACGCGCACGTGCTGTCGCCGCTGCCCAGCGGCACCTTCCCCGGCGTCGACGACACCGAGGTCTACGAGTTCCTCGAGGCGCACGCCGCGGAGTAGTGGGGATCCTGGCGCTGAGCCACTTACGTCGTCGGGGCATCCGTCGACGAAGACGACTTCGTCTCCGTCTCCGTCGAACGAATTCGACGGAGACTTTGGCAGAAACGGTCCCGAACGCTCCGAAACTGCTTCTTTTTGCGAGAATCTCCGTCGAATTGGTTCGATACCGGACACGGCGCTCCCTCGGTGATGAACAGCGTACGCTCGGCGCGGACAGGGGACGACGGGCGGCTCGGCGCGGGCAGGGCCCGACGGAGCGGCCCGACGGGCGGCAGGGCGAGGGTCAGGGGCGGGCGGCGAACGCGGTGGCGGTGCCACGGGCGGTGAGGCTGACCCGGCTGCCCACGACGGTGCCCATCGTGCCGTGCTGCCTTACGTGCACCAGCGTCCCGGGGCTCTGCGTCCCGGGGCTCTGGGGGAAGCCGGACGCCGGGGCGCCCACGCAGAACAGGCGCACCGCCAGCTGCACCTCGGGCCCGTAGAAATCGACCGCTTCGACCTGGCCGGTACAGGAGGCGACGGCATCCGCCCCTCCGGACTCGCAGTGCTCGACCATGATCTGCTCCGGGCGCAGCATGATGCAGGCGTCGCCGCGCAGGCTGGTGGGGGCGACCGCGACTGTGCCCAGCGCGCAGGCGGCGAAACCGTCCGAGATGGTGGCCGGCAGCACGACCGCGTCGCCGAGGAACCGGGCCGTGAACAGGTCGACGGGGCGCCAGTAGACCTCGCGCGGCGGCCCGACCTGGCAGAGGTTGCCGTCGCGAAGCACCGCGAGCTGGTGGGCGAAGCTCATCGCCTCCGCCTGGTCGTGGGTGACGAGCACCGTGGTGATGCCGACGCGCTCCAGCGTTTCGGCGACGATGTCGCGGGTTGCCGCCCGCAGTCCGGCATCGAGGGAGGAGAACGGTTCGTCGAGGAGCATCACCCGCGGCTGGCGGGCGAGGGCCCGCGCCAGGGCCACGCGCTGCTGCTGGCCGCCGGACAGTTCGTCGGGGCGGCGGGCGGCGAAGTCGGGCCTCAGCGACACCATCTCGAGCAGCTCGCTCACGGCGCGGGCGCGTTGCTTGCGGGTGCCGCCGCGGAGCGCCGGGCCGAGGCCGAACGCGATGTTCTGGCCCACGGTGAGGTGCGGGAACAGGGCGCCGTCCTGCGCGACGAAGCCGATCCCGCGCCGATGCGCGGCCACGGCCGCGCCCGGGCCGGCCACGGTGCGACCGAGCACGCTGATGGTGCCCGAGTCGGGCAGCTCGAAGCCGCTGATCAGGCGCAGCAGGGTGGTCTTGCCCGACCCGGACGAGCCGACCACGACCGTGCGGCTACCCTCCGGCACCGAGAGGGCGATGTCCTCGAGGATACGGGTGCTGCCGAAGCTCTTGTTGACCCCGGACAGTTCGACGGCGGCGGTCATGACACGCTCGTCAGCCGGGAGCGGGCGAACAGCAGGTAGGTGACCGGCAGGCTCAGCACGATCATCATCAGGGCGTAGGGCGCGGCGCCGACGTAGTTGATGTCGTTCACCTTCGACCAGAACTGTATCGCGAGGGTGCGGGTGCCGCTCGGGGCCAGCAGCAGCGTAGCGGTCAGCTCGGTGACGATGCCAAGGAACACGAGCGCCCCCGCGGCCAGGGCCGAGGGCGCGAAGAAGCGGGTGGTGACACTGAGGAACGCGGCGAACGGATGCTTGCCGAGCGACCGGGCCGCCTCCTCCAGTCCGACCGGAACCTGTGCGAGCCCGGCCCGGAGGTTCACCAGCGCGCGCGGCAGGAACATCAGCAAGTACGTCACGATCACCAGCACGGTGGTCTGGTAGAGCGGCTGCACGAAACGGATGCTGATGGTCACCAACGCGAGGGCCGTGACGATCCCAGGGAGGGAACTGGTGAGGTAGTTGACCGATTCGAGGCCGCGGGACAGCCGGCTCGGGTAGCGCACCGCGAGGAACGCGATCGGGAACGCGAGTACACAGGTGACCGCGGCGCCGACGAGGCCGTAGCCCACGGTCTGCAGCAGGGCCTGGACCAGCACGGCATCGGTCCACACGATTGCGCCGCCCTGGTAGAGCCAGCGGATGACGCTCCAGAACGGGACTCCGATCGCGAGTGCGAACAGCCCACCGAGGAACAGGTAGCCGACCGGCGTGAAGGCGCGGAGGGAGCGCCGCGGCGTGACCCGGGCCACACCCGAGCCGATGCGGGCGTACCGGGAGCGTCCGCGGGCACCGGACTCCCCGATCAACAGGAACAGGCACAGCAGCACGAGAACGCCGGCGAGGGCGTTGGCCGCGGGGCCGTTGAACGTGGACCGGTACTGCTCCACGATGGCGGTGGTGAAGGTGTCAAAGCGGATCATCGCGAACGCGCCGTATTCGGAGAGCAGGTGCAGCCCTACCAGCAGGGCGCCGCCGAGGATCGGCAGCCGCAACTGGGGCAGGATGACGCGGAAGAAGACGCCCCAGGCACCGCTGCCGAGCGACTCTGCTGCCTCTTCGACCGTGGGGTCCAGCCGACGGAGCGCGGCGACGCAGGGCAGGTAGACCAACGGGAAGTACGACAGGGTGGCGATCAGAACCCCGGACCAGAGCCCGTTCAAGGAGGGTACGGCGCTTACCCAGCCGTAGCTGTTGACGAAGGCCGGCACCGCGAGCGGCGTCGCCAGGAGCACGGCGAACACCCGGTGGCCGCGCAGGGAGGTGCGGCCGACCAGCCACGCGGCGGCCACCCCGATCGCCGCGGTCAGCGGCACCGTGATCACGACCAGCCCGATCGTGTTCAGGAGCAGTTCGCCGACCCGCGGCCGGAACACGAGCGCCGAGAGGGTCGGCCAACCGGTCAGGATACCGGTGACGATGACGTAGCCCAGCGGCAGCAGCCCGAGCACGGACACGGTGACGGCGGCCGCCACGATGAATGGTGAGGGTCGTTTGCCGACCCGGCCGGCGGCATCCGTGCGCCCCGCAAGCCCCGTTGCGCCGGTTTCGGCGACGGCTCCGCGACCGGTGTCCGACGGGTCGGGCGCCGGTTTCGCGGTCGGGGGGGCTGCAGGTATCACCAGTTTCAGCCTAGAGGAAACCGGCCTCGGTCATCAGATCGGTGACCTTGGTGCTGTTGAGTTTGGACGGGTCGATGACGGGGGCGTCGAGTTCGCGAAGCGGCACCATCGCGGAGTTCGCGTCGACCGCGTCGGAAACGGGGTACTCGAACGAGGTGCCGGTCTTCAGGATTTCCTGGCCGGCCTTGCCGGTGATGAAAGCGAGGAACGCCTGAGCGGCCACGGGGTTCGCGCTGGTCTCGAGCACTCCGCCGCCGGAGACGCTGACGAATGCACCGGGATCCTGGTTCTTGAAGTAGTGCATCTGGGTGCTGGAGCTGTTCTCGCCCGTACCGGCCTGGTCTGCGAACCAGTAGTAGTGGTAGATCACGCCGCCGGGGATCTCACCCGCGTTGACGGCCTTCATCACGGTGCTGTTGCCTTTATAGACGACCGCGTTCTCCTTCATGGCCGCGAGCCAGTCACTCGTTGCGGCTTCGCCCTTGAGCTCGAGGAGCGCACTGACGATGGCTTGGAAGTCGGCGCCGGAGGGCGACGCGGCCCAGCGGCCGGCCCAGGCCGGGTCGGCGAGGTCGAGCAGCGAGGCCGGCAGTTCGCCCGCGCTGATCATGCTCGGGTTGTAGGCGAACACGGTCGAGCGGGCGGCAATGCCGGTCCAGGTGCCGGTGGACGGCTGGAACTGCTTGGGAACTTGGGCCAGCGTGGCGTCGTCGACCGGGGCGAACAGGCCGGCCTTGTCGACGAGGCTGATCGCGGGCGAGTTCTCGGTGAGGAACACGTCGGCCTTCGACGCGGCGCCTTCCTGCACGAGCTGGTTGCCGAGTTCCGAGTCGTCGCCGTTGCGGAGCGTGACGGTGACGCCGGTCTCCGCGGTGAATTCGTCGGCCCAGGCCTGGGTCAGTTCCTCGTGCTGGGCGTTGTAGACCGTGATCGAACCCGACGGGGTGGACGCGTCGGTAGCACCAGGACTGGATTCCTCGGGTGCGCTGCACCCGGTCACCCCGAGCAGGGCCACCGTTCCGATAGCGGTAAGCAGTGCCCAGCGGCGTGTCAAGATCATCGTGTTGCGTCCCTACTGTCGTGCGGGCATGACCCGCAGTGCTTTTAGGTAAGCCTACCCTAAAGAAATTGGCGTCGTCGGGGCCGCAGGGGAATACACAGGCTCGGCCCCGGTCAGCGGGGCGGCATCCGGATGGCGCCGTCGAGCCGGATGGTGTCGCCGTTAAGCATCGGGTTCTCGACGATGTGCCGCACGAGCGCGGCGAACGCGGCCGGGTTGCCGAGCCGGGAAGGGTGTGGAACCTGCGCCGCGAGGGACTCGCGCACGTTCTCGGGGAGCCCCTGAAGCAGCGGGGTGTCGAAGATGCCGGGCGCGATCGCCACCACCCGGATCAACGATCGGGCGAATTCGCGGGCGAGCGGCAGGGTCATCGCGGCGACGCCGCCCTTCGAGGCGGCATAGGCCGCCTGACCGATCTGCCCGTCGAAGGCTGCGACGGATGCCGTGTTCACGATCACACCGCGCTCCGGGACGGTGCCGGCCGTCTGGTCGATCGTGCCGGGGGTGCCGTCCGTGCCGTTCGTCCCGGGGGCTCCGTCCGTGCCGCCGATCGGGCTGGTAGCCTGCATGGCGGCCGCGGCCAGCCGGATCACGTTATACGTGCCGACGAGGTTGATGCGAATGACCCGGTCGAAGTCGTCCAGCGGCAGCGGGGCCCCGGTGCGGTCGACGGTGCGCTGGCCGGGGGCGATGCCGGCACAGTTGACCACGATGCGCAGCGGGGCGATCGCGGCGGCGGCGTCGACGGCGGCCTGCACGTCCTCGGTGCGGGTGACGTCACCCGGCACGAAACACGCCCGGCCGCCGATCACGACCGCCGCCTGCTCCCCACTGGTGCCGGGCAGGTCGAGCAGCACGACCGCTGCCCCAGCGTGGGCCAGGGCGGTGGCGGTGGCCAGCCCGAGGCCGGAGGCGGCTCCGGTGACGAGGGCGGAGCATCCGTCGACGCGCATCTCAGAGCCGTTCGATGATGGTGGCGTTGGCCATGCCGCCGCCCTCGCACATGGTCTGCAGGCCCCAGCGGCCGCCGGTCAGTTCGAGGTGGTTGAGCAGGGTGCCGAGGAGCCGGGTGCCCGAGGAGCCGAGCGCGTGGCCGAGCGCGATGGCCCCGCCGCGCGGATTGAGCAGGGCCGGGTCGGCGCCGAGTTCGCGCAGCCAGACCAGCGGCACGGTGGCGAACGCCTCGTTGACCTCGTAGGCGTCGAGGTCGTCGATGCTGAGACCGGAGCGCTCCAGGATGCGCCGGGTCGCCGGGATCACGCCCGTGAGCATCAAGAGCGGGTCGCTTCCGGTCACCGCGAAGCTGTGGAACCGGGCGCGCGGGTTGAGGCCGAGCTGGGCGGCGCGTTTGGCGCTCATGATCAGAGCCGCGGAGGCGCCGTCGGTGAGCGGCGACGAGTTGCCGGCGGTGATGTGCCAGTCGAGTTTTGGGAAGCGGGCGGCGAGGGCGTCGGTGCGGAACGCCGGCGGCAGGGCGGCCAGGGAATCGAGGGTGGTGCCGGGGCGGATGGTCTCGTCGGCGGCCACGACCCGGCCGTCCCGCAGAGTCGTCGGCCGCAGTTCGCCGTCGAAATCGCCGCGTTCGGCGGCGGCCGCGGCGAGGCGGTGCGAGCGGGCGGCGAAGGCATCCAGTTCGCCGCGGCCCAGTTTCCACTTCTGGTTCATCAGCTCGGCCGAGACGCCCTGGTTGACGAGCCCGTCAGGGTAGCGGTCGCGCATCAGCGTGCCGTGCGGATTCGGGATCTGTACACTCTGCTGGTTCTGGTGGCTCTGCCCGCCTTGCTGGTTCTGCGGGCTCTGCCCGCNGGCTCTGCCCGCCTTGCTGGTTCTGCGGGCTCTGCCCGCCTTGCTGGTTCTGCGGGCTCTGCCCGCCTTGCTGGTTCTGCGGGCTCTGCCCGCCTTGCTGGTTCTGCGGGCTCTGGGCCGTGCCGAGCGACGAGCCCAGCGGCACGCGGCTCATCGATTCGACGCCGCAGGCGATGACGATGTCGTAGCTGCCGGCCATCACGCCCTGCGCGGCGAACGTGGCCGCCTGCTGGCTGGATCCGCACTGCCGGTCGATGGTCGCGCCGGGCACCGAGTCGGGAAAACCCGCGCTGAGCAGGGCGGTGCGGGTCACGTTGTAGCCCTGCTCGCCGACCTGGCTGACGCAGCCGCCGATCACGTCGTCGACGAGCGCGGGATCGAGCCCGTTGCGGGTGACCAGTTCGCTCAGCACCCCGGCCAGCAGGTCCGCGGGGTGCACGCCCGAGAGGGCGCCGCCCGGTTTGCCTCGACCCGACGCGGTGCGCACGACATCGACAATGACAGCCTCGTTGCTCATGACCTCAGCCTAGGCTTCTGGTGCCACCGCGGCGCGGAGCGGGGAGCGCGTGTGGGCTGCAGGCTGCAGGCTGCACGTGTGGTTCGGGCTGCGCGTGGGGTACGGGCTGCGCGTGGGGTACGGACCGCGCGTGGGGTTCGGGCTGCGCATGCGGTACGGGCTGCGCGTGGGGTACGGGCTGCGCATGCGGTACGGGCTGCGCGTGGGGTACGGACCGCGCGTGGGGCTAACTCAGGAGATCCGGTGGGGAAGCCGTCGTCCGGCGGATTCCGCCACACTGGTCCGGGGGCTAACAGAACGCGGCCGACGTATCTCCTGAGTTGGCCACAAACGCGGCAGGACAGGGACGTGCGGATGTGGCGTGCGGCGGTGAGCCGTGCAGGTTCGGGTGTGGCGTGCGGCGGTGAGCCGTGCAGGTTAGGGTGTGGCAGGCGGGGCGTCAGCCCGAGAACGCCCACATCGCGACGGCGCTGGCGGCGGCCACGTTGAGGGAGTCGATGCCGTGCTTCATCGGGATCTGCACCACGGTGTCGGAGGCCGCCAATGCGTCCGGGGTGAGCCCCTCACCCTCCGCGCCGAGCAGCAGCGCCAGCCGCTCGTGCTCGTGCCCGGGGAAGTCGCGCAGGCTCACGGCATCCGTTGTCAGGGCGAGCGCGGCGAGGTGGAAACCGTGCCGAGTGAGCAGCGCGCGGGTACTCGGCCAGTCGCCGACGCGGGTCCAGGGCACCTGCAGCACGGTGCCCATCGAGACGCGGATGGCGCGACGGTAGAAGGGGTCGGAGCAGCGCGGTGTGACCAGGATCGCGTCGGCGCCGATGGCCCCGGCGGAGCGGAAGATCGCGCCAACGTTCGTGGGGTCGGACACATTCTCGAGGATCACGATGCGGCGGGCACCGGCGAGTAGCGACTCCGGGTCGGGCAGCTCGGGCCGGTGCATCGAGGCGATAACGCCGCGGTGCAGCACGTAGCCGGTGAGCTCGGCGAGAAGCGCCCCCGGGCCGACGAAGACCGGCACGTCCTCGCCGACGAGGGCGCCGGCCTCCGGGGCGGTGTTGCCGAGTGTGAGCACCGACCGCGGCCGGTGTCCGGCGCGCAGGGCCCGCTCGAGAACCAATGCCGATTCGGCTATATACAGGCCGTGTTCGGTGCCGCGCGCCTTTTTCAGTGCCACATCGGTGAGATGGGCGTAGTCCACAAGCCGCGGATCGCTGAGGTCGCTGATCTCGATGACGGGCATCCGATCAGTCTAATCGCGGGGCGGGGGCGGGTGGCGGGATGCGGGGCGCCTCGGGGCTAACTCAGGAGATCCGGGCGGCGGACGGCACCCGGACCAGTGCGGCGATCCCACGGATGCCGCGGCGCGTCTCCGGAGTTAGCCGCACCTTTCATCCGCCCGTCAGGCACGGACAGCCTGGGTGCCCCGGCGCCCGAGTGGCCCCGCCGGTAGCGGATTCACGGCCCCCGGAGCACAGGCAACGGCTTCGGCCGGGCTACGATTTGCAGGAGTTATGTACCGGTAAGGGTTGCGCCCTGGGGCTAACTCAGGAGATCCGGGCGGCGGACGGCAGCCGGCACCCGGACCAGTGCGGCGATCCAACGGATGCGGCGGCGCATCTCCTGAGTTAGCCGCACCGCTCGACGTGTCGGCACGGTCCCGTGTGACCGGTCCTGGGTGATCGGTCCTGGCGGCACTGTGCTATCGGCCGGGTCGTGTGATGGTGAGATCATGGCTGCGGATTCCTCCCGGCCAGGGGGTGCCCGGCATCCGTCAGCAACCGGTCAGCGACAGGAACATCCCTGCGGCCATCAACGTCATCGTCAGCGCCATACTCAGGTGCTGGGCCGACTCCAGTCGGAGCGTGGCCGGCTCGACCCCCGACCCGGTCGGGCGGCGCGCCGACCGCACGGCGCTGGCCGCGGGGGCAACGTATGCCGCAGCCAGCAGCACCACAAGCCAGGCCGGCAGCGTTCCGCCGTCGGTGATCGCCGGCGCGTGCCCGGCATGGGCGCCGTTTCCCACAGCGGTCCCGGCGGCAACGGGCGCAGCGGCAACAGGCGCAGCGGCAGCGGGCACAGCGGCAGCCGTGGCACTAGCCGTGGCACTAGCCATGGCACTGGTTCCGGCGCCAGCGCCGGCCACCGCGACCGAGCCAACCGAGCCGACCACCGCGACCGAGCCAACCGAAGCCGCCGTAGCCTTAGTCGACGCCGCCGGCAGCATCGCGACCCACATTACGGACATCAGTAGCAGCGATACGGCGTGATGCGCGGCGGGCATGCGGTGCCGCCGGTCAAGTAGGGCCAGCAGCGCCGCCCCGACCAGGAGCCCCGCCCAGGAGCCCCGCCCAGGCCAAGGAGCCGAGCAGCTTCATGCCCGGCAGCACCATGTCGGCGCACGAGACGGTCATGACGACCATGGTGGGAGCCGCGACCAGGGCGCGGCCCGGCATCCGGAGCCCGGTGAGCGCACACGCCGCTCCCAGGCCGGACGCCGCGACGGCGGCGACCAGGCACACGGACACCCAGATCGCGGTCATTTCGGCTCACGATAGGCCGGCCTCCCCCGTGGGTCTTGCCTGTCAGCGCACGGAGGCGCGGCGGCAGCGCACGGATGCGCGGCGGCAGCGCACGGATGCGCGCAGCGAGGCGACAGCGCTCCGTGTGGCTAACTCAGGAGATTCACCGCGGCGAAACCACCATCCCGCACCTGTGGCGCACGGGTCCGCACTGGCCCGTGCCGAATCGGCCGCCCCGATCCCGGAACTCCTGAGTTAGCCTCCGCGAACCCGGCATGACTTCTGCACGCTGGTGGGGGCGCCGGCCCGGGCCGCCGAAAGACCCGGACGGGGGCGCGATGCGGCCCCCCACAATTTGCAGGAGATATGCACGAGGAGGATTCGGACCCGAGGACCCGGAACCCTCGCGCGCGGGCGCGCCGTCACGGTGGTGTGGCCAACTCAGGAGACGCGCCGTACCACCCCCTCGCTCCCCGCACTGGTCCGGGCGACAGATGCCGCGCGGCACCCGAGTCTCCTGAGTTGGCCACACACACGCACACACGCACACGCACACGCACACGCACGCGCACGCGCGCTACGAGTGCATAGCTCCTGGGGCGACCGCGGGCCCTGAACCACGAATGCGAGAATGGCACCGTGTCGACGTCAATGAGCGGGGTAACGGGATGAGCGAGCAGAGGAAGCCCAGCGGGCCCAGTGCCAACGGCCCGAACGGTGCGCCGCATTCGCAGACCCTGTCGCGCGGCATCCGCGTGCTCGAGATTCTCGCCGACGCCGACGAGGCCCTGACCATTGCCGACGTGGCCGCCGCCCTCGGCGTGCACCGCTCGATCGCCTACCGAATATTACGCACGTTGGAGGACCATGGGGTCGTGATCCGGGATGCCGCGGGCGCCGTACGCCTCGGCCCACGGATGGCCGCGCTCGCCCGCGGTGTCTCCCGCGGTCTGCAGGCCGCGGCGCTGCCCGAGCTGACGAGCGTCGCGAACGAGTTGGGGATGACAGCCTTCGTGACCGTGCTGGACCGGGCGGAGGTCGTCACTCTGGTCAGCGTGGAACCGCGGCAGGCGCACGCCACGGTCGCGCAGCGCCCCGGCACGCGGCATCCGCTCGGCCGGGGTGCACCCGGGATCGCCATCCAGTCCCTGCTCACGGCGACCCAGTGGGTGGACCTCGGCGAGGGAGCCCGCCGAGGCGAGGCCGCCGACGTGCGCGCACGCGGCTTCGCCACCAGTCATGACGAAGTCATTCCGGGGCTGGCCTCCGTGGCGGTGCCGCTGGTCGTGCCCGGCGAGGCACCGGCGGCTCTGGCGGTCGTCTACCTCGGCACCGGGCAGAGTGACGCCGCGATCGGCGCGCGTCTTGTGACGGCCGCGGCCGTAATTGCAGCCGACCTGCGCTAATTGCCGCCACACCGGGCCAGACGCGGGCGCTTCGACCGGGCGGGCGCCGACCGGGCGCCGCCGACCGGGCGCCGCCGACCGGGCGCCGCCGACCGGGCGCCGGCAGCCGGCAGCCGGCCC
>NZ_SOGO01000038.1:0-128485 GCF_004403415.1 Cryobacterium sandaracinum | reverse complement strand
GGCCGGCCGGGCCGAGGTGCGCGCCGTCCTGCGCCTGGCCCAGCCGCCTGCCCGCCGGTTCGCCCCCGGCCTGGCCGCGGGCGTGCTGAGCGCGGTCTTCGCGGTGGCCCTCCTGGCGTCGTCGGCGTGGCTGATCACCCGAGCCGCCGAGCAACCGCCGGTCATGTTCCTCTCGATGGCGGTCGTCGGGGTGCGTGCGTTCGCCCTCGGACGGTCTGCGTTCCGCTACCTCGAGCGTCTGGCCAGCCACGACGCCGCATTCCGCCAGCTGGCTGACCTGCGCGTGGGCATCTTCTCTCGGATCCTGCCGCTCTCCCCGGCCGGCCTCGGAGGCACGAGCCGCGGCGACCTGCTCAGTCGCCTCGTGCGCGACGTCGACGACCTGCAGGACTTCCCGCTGCGGGTGGTGCAGCCTCTGGCCACGGCGGGGATCCTCTTGAGCGTGAGCGTGGTCGGGGTCTGGCTGGTTCTCCCCGCCGCCGGTGTCACGCTGGCGCTGGCGCTCCTCGTTGCCGGTCTGATCGCCACCGTCACCTCCAGCGCGCTGTCCGCCCGGTCGGAGCGTCAGCTTGCACCCCTCCGCGGAGCCCTCGCCGGCGAGGTGCTCGAGGTGGTGGAGAACCTCGATGTGCTGAGCGCCTTCGGGGCCCTCGATGCCCGCCTGGCCACCCTTGCGGCGGCCGACGACCGGCTGCGCCGGGCCTCCCTGCGCCGGTCGCTGGGCGTGGGCGTGCAGGGAGCCGTGCTGTCACTGTTCGCGGGTCTGGCGACGGTCGCCGCGCTCCAGGTCGGCATTCCGGCCCTCTCCGGGCCGGCTGGCCTCAGCGGACCGGGCTTCGTCGTGGTCGTGCTCGTGCCCATGGCGGTGTTCGAGGTGTTCGGAATGATCCCGCTCGCGCTCGGCGTCTGGCGCCAGGTGCGCTCCAGCGCCGCGCGGGTGGCGACGGCGGTGCCGACCAGCGTCCCCACGGAGATCCCGGCGGAGTCGGTAACCGAGCCGACGGATGCGCCGGCGGATGCGATGTCCACCACGAGCGTCAGCGCCCACCCGGTGCTCGAACTCACCGACGTGGGTGCCCGCTGGCCCGGTTCCGTTACCCCGGCGGTCACGGGCATCACCCTGCGCCTGGCGCCGGGGGACCGCGTGCACCTGGCAGGGCCGAGCGGCGCCGGCAAGACCACCCTGGCCCAGACCCTGGTGCGCTTCCTCGACTACACGGGCTCGTACCGGCTCGACGGCGTCGAGGCGCGCACGCTGGCCCCGGCCGAGGTGCGTCGCCGGGTGGGACTGTGCGAACAGCGTCCCTGGCTCTTCGACGACAGCATCCGTCAGAACCTGCTCTTCGCCCGCACGACGGCCACCGACGACGACCTCGAGGCCGTGCTCGCCCGGGTCGGACTGGGGGAGTGGGCCGCCAAGCGTGGGGGCCTCGACGCCCGGGTCGGCGAGCGGGGTGCCCTGGTCTCCGGCGGTCAGGCCCAGCGCATCGCGCTGGCGCGGGCGTTGCTGGCGGATTTCGCGGTGCTCATCGTCGACGAACCCACCGCCAACGTCGACGAGGCGCAAGGCGACGTGCTCGTGCGGGACATCCTGGTCACGGCGGCGGAGGACGGCCGTGCGGTGCTGCTCATCTCACACACGCCGGTGCCGGACGACCTGATCACCGCGAGGGTCGTCGTGCCCGGACCTGCCCGCTGAACTTGACAGCCGAACGAGGGGTCGCCCGACCGAGCGTGCGGTCAGACGACCGGAGGCTCCGGCTGTTCCATGTGTCGCTCCTCGCGGCGGTGCAGCCAGCGTTTGACCAGGAACACGAGCAGCACGAAGAGCGCGATCGCGCCGACGAAGAGGTATCCGGCGAAGTGGAGCCGGTCGGAGAGCTCGCGGTAGCCTTCGGCGGCGGCCGAACCGATCGACACGTAGGCCACCGCCCAGATCACGCAGGCCGGCACGGTCCACTTCATGAAGGTGCGGTAGGGCATCGGGCTCATCCCCACGGTCAGCGGGATCAGCGAGTGCAGCACGGGCAGGAACCGCGACAGGAACACGGCGATGCCGCCGCGCCGTGCCAGGTAGATCTCGGCCCGGGCCCAGTTGCGTTCCCCGAGCCGGCGCCCGAGGCGGCTCATCCGGATCCACGGCCCGAAGTGGCGGCCGAGCGCGAAGCCGATGCTCTCGCCGATCAGGGCACCGACGATCACCGCGGCGACGAGCCCCAGGAACTCGGCCGTGTTGCTCACCGCGGTGCTCGCCACGATCACGATGGAATCGCCCGGCACGACTAGGCCGACGAGAACGGATGTCTCCAGCAGCATGCCGAGTCCGGCCAGGAGGGTGCGCAGCACCGGATCCACGCTGGAAACCGTATCCAGGATCCAGCTGAGGATATCGTTCACGACCCACAGCCTAAGCCGTGCACCCGCAGCGGGGCTGGGGACCTGCCCTTGCCCCGCGACTGGGGGATACGCTAGCGTCGCTGCAGGGCCGCTCAAGGACGACCGGCCCACGTTCGATCCAGTCTGAGGGACCCTCATGAAACAGAATCGGAATATTCGTCTCGCCGCCATCGGCACGGCCGTGGCCCTGTCGGTCAGCGTCGGGCTGCCCGCCTACGCCGATAACGGAACGGACACCGGCGCGCTGCGCGAAGCCGTTACGGCAGCCGGAATCATCGACCACCTGGAGAAGTTCCAGGAGATCGCGGACGCCAACGGCGGCACGCGTGCGTCCGGCACGCCGGGGTACGAGGCATCCGCCGTCTACGTCGAAGAGCGGCTCAAGGCCGCGGGCTACACGCCGATCCGTCAGGCCTACTCCTATGAGCAGTTCGTGCTGAACGCGGAGTCGTTCGCGCAGTTCACGCCCACCCCCACCACCTACGCTGCCGGCACCGACTTTGCCACGATGAGCTACTCCGGCTCCGGCACGGTCTCGGCGGCGGTACAGGCGGTCGACATCAACCTGGTCGGCGACCGGGCCTCGACCAGCGGCTGTGAAGCCGCGGACTTCGCGGGCTTCACGGCCGGGAACGTCGCCCTGATCCAACGCGGCACCTGCACCTTCCGGGTCAAGGCCGACAATGCGATCGCGGCCGGCGCCGCCGGCGTGATCATCTTCAACCAAGGCAACGCCGACGACCGCCTCGGTATCGTCAACGGCACTCTGGACGCCCCGCAGACCGCCGTTCCGGTCATCGGAACGACCTTCGCGCTCGGCGCGGCTCTGGCCGGGCAGCCTGCCCCGACCGTGCGGCTGGCCGTGGATGCTGAGGTCACCGTCACTGAATCCTTCAACATCCTGGCCGATTCGGCCGGTCGCGCGGACCGTACGGTCGTGGCCGGAGCGCACCTCGACTCCGTCGCCGAGGGCGCGGGAATCAACGACAACGGCAGCGGCAGCGCCGCCATCCTGGAAACCGCCATCCAGCTCGCCGCCTCCGGCAACGCACCCACCAACCGGGTGCGGTTCGCGTTTTGGGGCAGTGAGGAGGATGGACTGGTCGGCTCCGAGTACTACGTGTCACAGCTGACGAAACGCCAGATCAAGGCGCATGCCGTCAACCTGAACTTCGACATGGTCGCGTCGCCGAACTTTGTGCGCTTCGTCTACGACGGTGACGGCTCGTCCTTCGGCACCACCGGCCCGAACGGGTCGGCGCTGGTCGAGAAGGTCTTCCTGGACTACTTCGCTTCGCAGGGGCTGGCCGTAGAACCCACCGAGTTCGACGGTCGGTCCGACTACTTCGGGTTCATCGAGAACGGCATTCCCGCCGGCGGGCTCTTCACCGGTGCGGAAGACCTGATGACGGAGGCTGAGGCGGTCACCTACGGTGGCGTCGCCGGCGCACCGTACGATGCCTGCTACCACGCCGCATGCGACGACATCACGAACATCAATGCGGAGGTGCTGGAGCAGATGGCCGATGCCATCGCCCACACGACGATGACGTTCGGCGAGACCACCTCCGCGGTCAACGGCACGACCAGGGGCGGCGGCTCCGGCTCGACGGGGCTCCAGTTCAAGGGCAGCCTCGCTGTGAAGTAGCCACGCTGCAGCACCTGACGGAGAAAGGTGGGGACGCCGCCCGCGGGCGGCGTCCCCACTGCGTCCCCGGTGGGGTCGTGGGTGCTGTCCCGGCACCCAGATGAGTGGGTCCGAACGAATTCGACGGAGATTTTGCCCGGATCGGGCGCAGACACACGGGAAAAGCCGTTTTTCCGGAGAATCTCCGTCGAATTCGTTCCAGACACGGCACCGAGTTCGGCAAGCGTGCGGCCGGGGCGGCAGATCGCTGCACTCCGGGGAGAATCAGGGCACCTAGGCTGGGTGTGTGACCGGGCCGACTCAGAGCATCCTCCTGCCCGAGTGGTGGGATCCGGCCCGCGTCTTCGACACCCTCTACCGCAACAGCCCGTACGCGTTCTGGTTGGATGCGGGCAACGCCGCCGAAACCGGCCTCAGCTATCTTGGGTCTGCGTCGCCCGGGTCCCGGTTCGTCACCGCCTCGGTGCCGGAGGGGACCGTGACGGTCTCGGTCGCCGGCGATCCGTCCGTGCCGGGCCACCTCTCACCCGGGACGATCTTCGAGTTCCTGCGAGCGGAGCCGGCCGGCTTCCCCGACGATGCCACCGAGGATACCGGCACCGACGATACCGGCGGCTTTCGGCTGGGCTGGGTGGGCTGGCTCGGTTACGAACTCGGCGCCCAGACCCTCGGCACGCCCGTGCACGACTCCCACTACCCGGATGCCGCCCTGCTCGAGGTGCACCAAGTGCTGGTGTTCGATCACGCGGCACGCACGGTCAGGGCGCTCGCTCGCCGCGCTTCCGGCGACGCGACGGATGCCCCGCAGGTGTGGGCCGATGCCGTGCTCAAGGCTCTCGCCACGTCGGAGCCGCCGCCCGCAGCATCCGCGACCCGGCCGGTCACGTGGCCTGTCGGCCCCGCTGCCGGCCCCGTTGCCGCTGCCGGCGCAGCCCGGTGGCGGCACGACGTGCACCACTACGCCGAGCTGATCGAGGAATGCCAGGCGTTCATCCGGGCCGGTGACGCCTATCAGCTCTGCCTCACCAACGAGATCCTGGTCGACGTGCGGCCGCATCCGGTCGACGCCTACCTGGCGTTGCGCGCCGGCAGCCCCAGCCACCACGGCGGGCTGCTGCGTTTCGGGGACACCGCCCTGCTCAGCGCCTCCCCGGAACAGTTCCTGACCGTGACCCCGGGCGGCCTGATCACCACGAAGCCGATCAAGGGCACTCGGGCGCGCTCCCGGATGGCCGACCGGGACCGCGAGCTCCGCGACGAGCTCGAGGGCAGCGACAAAGAGCGCGCCGAGAACCTGATGATCGTCGACCTGATGCGCAACGACCTCGGCCGGATCGCCGAGCTCGGCAGCGTGCAGGTCACGAACTTGCTCGCCGTGGAGAGTTACGCGCACGTGCACCAGCTGGTCAGCACGGTCGAGGCGCGCCTGGCCGCGGGGCTGACCGGGGTGGATGCCGTTGCGTCCTGCTTCCCCGCCGGGTCCATGACCGGGGCACCCAAGATCAGTGCGATGACCATCCTCGACGCCCTCGAGTGCGGACCGCGCGGGCTCTACGCCGGGGCCTTCGGCTATCTGGGGCGAAACGGCGCGGTCGACCTGGCCATGGTCATCCGCAGCATCGTGCTCAGTCCGGACGGGGCCTCCATCGGCACGGGCGGCGGCATCACAGCGCTGTCCGATCCGCTGGAGGAGATCGAGGAAACCCGGCTGAAAGCGGCGGCGCTCCTGGCCGTCCTCGGCGTTCCTCGATCCGGAGCCGCCACGGGCCAGGGCCAGGTTTAGTAACCTAAGAGCTTGGACGCCGCCTCCGCGCGGCCCTGTGCCTGCTGGCGCAATCCCCACTGCAACGAAGAGAGTCACGTGGCACACGAGTACGACCACACCCGCACCGGCCAGGACAGCGAAGAAAAAGTTTACGATTTCGCCGCCATCCAGGCGAAGTGGCAGCCGATCTGGGAAGAGCTCGACCCCTTCCGCACGAACGATCCCGACGACGTTCGTCCGCGCAAGTACGTGCTCGACATGTTCCCGTATCCCTCCGGCGACCTGCACATGGGCCACGCCGAGGTCTACGCGCTCGGCGACATCGTCGCCCGGTACTGGCGTCAGCAGGGCTTCAACGTGCTACACCCCATCGGCTGGGACTCCTTCGGGCTGCCCGCGGAAAACGCCGCGATCAAGCGCGGCATCGACCCGCGCGGCTGGACCTACGACAACATTGCGCAGCAGAAGAAGAGCATGAAGCTCTACGCGGCATCCTTCGACTGGTCCCGCGAGCTGCACACCAGCGACCCCGAATACTATAAGTGGAACCAGTGGCTGTTCCTGCAGCTGTACAAGAAGGGCCTCGCCTACCGCAAGGACAGCTGGGTGAACTGGGACCCGGTAGACCAGACCGTCCTCGCCAACGAGCAGGTGCTCGCCGACGGCACCTCGGAGCGCAGCGGCGCCGTGGTGGTCAAGAAGAAGCTCACCCAGTGGTACTTCAAGATCACCGACTATGCGGACCGCCTGCTCGACGACCTGAATCAGCTCGAGGGTACCTGGCCGGCGAAGGTGCTCAACATGCAGCGCAACTGGATCGGCCGCTCCATCGGCGCCGACGTGGACTTCGTGATCGAAGGCCGCGAGGAGCGCATCAGCGTCTTCACGACCCGCCCCGACACCCTCTACGGCGCGACCTTCATGGTCGTCGCCCCCGACGCGGACCTCGCCGTCGAGCTGGTCGCGGATGCCTCGCCCACCGTCAAGGAACGGTTCCAGGAATACCTGGTACAGGTTCAGAACAGCACCGAGATCGAGCGTCAGGCCACCGACAGGGAGAAGACCGGCGTGTTTCTCGAGCGCTACGCGGTCAACCCGGCCAACGGCGAACGCCTGCCGATCTGGGCCGCGGACTACGTGCTCGCCGACTACGGCCACGGTGCCGTGATGGCGGTGCCGGCCCACGACCAGCGCGACCTCGACTTCGCCCGCCGTTTCGACCTGCCCGTGGTCGTGGTCGTCGACACGACCGCCGCGGTCACCGGCATGATCCCCGTGATCACGCAGGACATGATCGACGGCACCGAGGAGCTCACCTCCCTCGACCCGGCTCGCACTGGCATCGCACTGACCGGGGAAGGCCGCCTGATCAACTCGGGCGCGCTCAACGGCCTTAGCAAGAACACCGCGATCAAGCGCATGATCGAGCAGTTGGCCGCCGACGGTACCGGCCGCGCCGCCAAGAACTACCGTCTGCGTGACTGGCTCATCTCCCGTCAACGCTACTGGGGCACGCCGATTCCGATCATCCACGGCCAGGACGGCGCCGAGATCCCCGTGCCGGAAGACCAGCTTCCCGTGTTGCTGCCGCCCACCGACGGCCTCGACCTCAAGCCCAAGGGCACGTCGCCGCTGGGCGGCGCGGCCGACTGGGTCAACGTGCCCAACCCGATCGACGGCACCCCCGCACGCCGCGACGCGGACACCATGGACACCTTCGTCGACAGCTCCTGGTATTTCCTGCGCTTCCTGAACCCCACCGACGACACGAAGGCGTTCGACCCGAAGGAAGCCGAGAAGTGGGCGCCCGTCGACCAGTATGTCGGTGGCGTCGAGCACGCCATCCTGCACCTGCTCTACGCGCGCTTCATGACCAAGGTGCTTTTCGACCTCGGCTATGTCAGCTTCACCGAGCCGTTCACGGCTCTGCTGAACCAGGGCATGGTCATCCTTGACGGGGCCAAGATGTCCAAGAGCAAGGGCAACCTGGTCTACTTCACCGAGGAGGTCGACCAGTTCGGCGTCGACGCGGTACGGCTCACCATGGCTTTCGCCGGACCGCCGGAAGACGATATCGACTGGGCGGATGTCTCGCCGGTCGGCTCCGCCAAGTTTCTGGCCCGCGCCTGGCGCGTCGCCCGCGACGTCACGAGTACGCCCGACATCGATTGGAGGTCCGGCGACGCCGGTCTCCGCCGGGTCACCCACCGCTTCCTGGCCGATGCGCCCGGCCTGGTCGAATCGTTCAAGTTCAACGTGGTCGTCGCCCGACTGATGGAACTCGTCAACGCCACTCGCAAGGTGATCGACACCGGCGTCGGCCCCGCGGATGCCGCGGTGCGCGAGGCCGCGGAGGTCACCGCCATGGTGCTCAACCTGTTTGCTCCGTACGCGGCCGAGGACATGTGGCAGCTCCTCGGCCATGAGCCGTGTGTCGCCCTCGTGCAGTGGCGCAAGGCCGACCGAACCCTGCTCGTGGAGGAGTCGGTCACGGCCGTCGTGCAGGTCGACGGCAAGGTGCGCGACCGCATCGAGGTGTCCCCGAAGATCTCCGGCGACGAGCTGGAACGCCTCGCACGTACCTCGGCCGAGGTCATCCGCCGGATCGGTGACCGCGAGATCATGAACGTGATCGTGCGCGCGCCGAAACTCGTCAGCATCGTCACCCGCGGCCAGTAGCACCGCCTGCCTCGCCTCCCCAGGGCGGCACCTCGCGGCGCCGCCCACAGTGTACGGCCGTCCGCTGGGGGACCGGCACCCGTCGGCTTAGCCTGCGGGGATGGAGCCTGACCCGGTAATCGCGGCACTCGACCGCCTGGCCCCGAGCGCGCAGGGGCGCGCTCCTGCGCGCGTGCGCATCGGGGTGGGCGCAGCCGTCGTGCTGTTGATATTGGCGTTGGCCACCGCGGTAATCGTGTCCGCGCTCGGACAGCAGGCCGGGCACCAGGTGGTGTCCCCGGCGCACCCGACCGCGGGTTCGGGTTCCGGTGGAGCCGACAGCGGCCCGGACCCGAGTTCCTCGGGGGCAGCCTCGGCATCCGGTGCCCTCATCTTGGTTCATGTGCTCGGCGCCGTGCGGCGTCCCGGTCTCTTCGAACTCTCCACCGGCGCCCGGGTGATGGATGCCGTGGCCGCCGCCGGCGGGCTGACCGAGACCGCCGATCCGGCCGGCACCAATCTCGCTCGCAAGGTCAGCGACGGCGAGCAGCTCTACCTGCCCCAGCTCGGCGAAGTCCCCGAGGGACCGCCGCCGGGCAGCGGTGCATCCCTCGGCGGCGCATCCGACCCAGGTGGCGGCGGCCCGGCGGTCCTGGTCAACCTCAACACGGCCAGCCTGGCCGACCTCGACACCCTGCCGCGCATCGGCCCGGCCATGGCCCAGCGCATTCTGGACTTCCGCGACGCCAACGGGCCGTTCGCGGCCGTCGAGGACCTGCGCAATGTCACCGGTATCGGTGAGAAGACGTTCGAGGGGCTCAGAGCCCTGATCACCGTGTGAGAGTGGCCGTGAACGGAGGGTGCCTGAAGTCCTGACGCATCGGTGCGGCGGGCGTATCCGGTGCTTGAAAACTGACCGACTGGCGGCAATGGGCGCCGTCGGCGGCCTGCTCGCGGGCTGAAGCGTGTCGTTTTTGACGAGCCGCTCCGTCGCCGCGGACCGGTGGCGAGGTCACCGGGCACGCCTCCACACCCCCGGTCCCGCGTCAACCGGGCACAGATTCCGGTGGCCACCGGGGGGAGCCGCGGGCGCACCTAGCCTCCCGGTATGGATTTTACGCGCGACATCGTAGCTCGCCGCCCGGATCACGGCATGACCGGGCTCGACCTGCGTCTGGTTTTCCCCGCGGCGACTGCCTGGCTGGCGGCCTGGTTGCTCATCGCCTTCCCCGGGTGGGCACCCGGCGCTCAGGCCGCGTTGTGGGCCGCCGCACTGGGCGTGGGTCTGGTTGTGGCGCGTCGACTGGTCCGCGCCCGGGTGGTGTCGGCCTGGGGTGTCGGCCTGGTCTGTTGCGCTGCGGCCGCGTTGATGGCATCCGCGGTCACGGTTGCTGCGCCCGGGCGGCTGCCGGAAACCGTGCGGGAGAGCGCCGCCCGGCAGGAGTCAGTGACCGTGCTTCTCACGGTGGCGTCGATCCCGGTGCAGACCCAGTCGTTCGGTGCTCCCGCACTCTTCGGCCCGGCTGGCTCTGACTCCGGAGCGTCCGCCCGGGTGCGCTTCCGCGGCACCCTGACCGGGATCGAGCAGGGCGAGGTCGCCCGGAAGGGTGCTGGGCGGGGTCTGTCGGTTCCGGTGGTCGTGTTCGCGGAGACTGCGAGCGGACAGGCGACCGCGCTTCAGATCGGCAGTGTCGTGCGGCTGGACGCCACCCTTCGGCTCACGGCGGCCGGGGATGCGGCATCCGCCCTGGTGTTTGGGCGTGGTCCGCCCGAGCTCCTCGTGACACCACCCTGGTGGCTCGGCTGGGCCGGGGAACTGCGCACCCTGTTCACGACCGCCGCGGGCGATCTGCCCGGCGACGGCGGTGACCTGCTGCCCGGCCTGGCCATTGGTGACACGAGCTCGGTCGAGGCAGACCTCGACGCGGCCATGAAGACGAGTTCGCTCAGCCACCTCACGGCAGTGTCTGGAGCGAACTGCGCCGTGGTGATCGCGGGCGTCATGCTGCTGACCGGGTTTCTGGGACTGCGCCGCGGCATCCGGATCGCGATCTCGCTCCTCACCCTGCTCGGGTTCGTGGTGCTCGTGACGCCCGAACCCAGTGTGCTGCGTGCCGCTCTGATGGCGACGATCCTGCTGCTCGGGATTGCCTCCGGTCGGCCGGGCCGAGGTGTGCCGTTGCTCGCACTCGTCGTGATCCTACTGCTGGCGGCCGACCCATGGCTGGCCCGCAGTTACGGGTTCGCTTTGTCGGTTCTGGCCACGGCCGGCCTACTCGTGCTGGCCGGGCCGCTGACCCGAATGCTGCATCGGTGGCTGCCCACCTGGCTCGCCGCCGTGATCGCCATCCCGCTGGCCGCGCAGCTGGCCTGTCAGCCGGTGCTCGTTCTGCTCACGCCCACCCTCCCGCTCTACGGGGTGCCCGCGAATCTGCTGGCCGGTCCGGCAGCCCCGGCCGCCACCGTCATCGGTCTGATCGCGTGCCTGCTCTTGCCCTGGCTGCCCGGTGTCGCCGGGGGAGTGCTCTACCTGGCCTGGCTGCCGGCCGCCTGGATCGCGGCGATCGCCCGAACATCCGCAGAGCTGCCCGGCAGCCGCCTACCCTGGCTGGGCGGCCCGCTCGGTGTTCTCGTGACCGTTCTACTGACGGTGGCCGCGGTGGCGCTGGTGATGCGGGGCCGGGGGCAGGTTCGGGCGCGCTGGCCGATCGCGGCGATCGCGGTGCTGGTTCTCGCCGCCGGAAGCTACGCGGGCAGCCTGATCGGGGCAGGCGTCGGCCGGGCCGTGGCCTTCCCCACGGACTGGCAGATCGCGGCCTGCGACATCGGGCAGGGTGATGCGGTCGTCGTGCGCGACCGCGACCGGTACGCGCTCGTCGACGTGGGGCCCGACCCGGCCCTGCTCGCCGACTGCCTCGACACGCTGGGGATCGACCGAATCGACATCCTCGTGCTGACCCACTACGACCTGGACCACATCGGCGGGGTCGCCGCCGTGATCGGCCGCGTCGACACGGCGCTGGTCGGCATCCCGGAGAACGCCGACGATGAGCGACTGCACGATGCCCTCGCCGCGGGCGGTGCCGAACTGCGGGGCGCTGCCCGCGGCGACACGGGCACCCTCGGGGAGCTGCGCTGGGAGATCCTCTGGCCGGTGCGGGGCTCAGCGGTGATGCAGACCGGAAACGAGGGGAGCGTGACGATCGGATTCGACGGTCGCGGCATCCGTTCCCTGTTCCTCGGGGATCTCGGCGAGGAATCCCAAGACGCGCTCCGGCGCAGCTCCAGCCCGGGCGAGGTGGATGTCGTCAAGGTCGCCCACCACGGGTCGGCAGACCAAAGCCCGGAGCTCTATGCCGATCTTCGGGCAACGGTGGGGCTGATTTCGGTAGGCAGGGAGAACGGCTACGGCCATCCCACCGACACGGTCCTGGACATTCTTGCGGCCGCGGGCACACTGCCCCTCCGCACCGACCAGCAGGGACTGCTGGTGATCGCTCCGGGGCCAGGTGGTGGTGCGCTGACGGTCTGGAGCGAGACCGTGCGGAGCGAGACCGTGCCGGACACCGACCCCGGATAGTCTTAATGGATTCCGCACAGCCTCAATCGAAGGAACCCCGAGTGGCCGCACGCACAGCTTCATCCGGCCGGACCGCGCCCCGCGCCGTGCCGAAGTCGGCCGCCATCCCGCAGCTGGCCTGGCACCAGGTGCGGCCGGCGCCGATCATCCTGGTCTCCGGAACCGAAGTGTTCCTGGCCGAACGCGCGATCCGCCAGCTGCGGGACTTCCTCAAACTCGAAGACCCCAGCCTGGAGATCAGCGACGTGCAGGCCGACAGCTATGCGCCCGGCGAACTGCTCACCATGGCCAGCCCGTCCCTCTTCGGCGAACCGCGGCTGATCCGCGTCAGCTCCGTCGAGAAGTGCAGCGACACGTTCCTCGCGGAGGCCCTCGACTACCTGCAGAACCCGGCCGAGGACACCTACGTCGTGCTCCGGCACGGCGGCGGCGTGCGCGGCAAGAAGCTGCTCGACACCATCCGTTCGGGCGTCGGCGGCGCCATCGAGGTCGTCTGCACCGAGCTGAAGAAAGACTCCGACCGGCACGACTTCGCCTCCGCGGAATTCAAGACGGCCGGCAAGCGGGTCACTCCCAGCGCGCTGCGGTCCCTGGTCGCCGCGTTTTCCGGCGATCTGGCCGAACTCTCCGCGGCCTGCCAGCAGCTCATCGCCGATGTCGGCACCGAAGTGACCGAGACGACCGTGGACCGCTACTACGGCGGTAGGGTCGAGGCCAACGCGTTCAAGGTAGCCGATGCCGCCATCGCCGGGCATCAGGGGGAGGCGCTCGTCATCCTGCGCCACGCCCTGTCCTCCGGCGCCGACCCGGTCCCGGTGGTGGCCGCGTTCGCCATGAAGATCCGCACCATGGCGAAGCTCTGCGGGGTGCGCGGCGGCTCGGCCCAGCTTGCCTCCCAGTTCGGCCTCGCCCCCTGGCAGGTCGAGCGGGCCCAACGTGACCTGCGCAGCTGGTCCGACGAGGGTCTCGCCCGCTGCGTCGTGGCGCTGGCCGAAACGGATGCCGCAGTGAAGGGTGCCGAGCGCGACCCCGTCTTCGCTCTCGAGCGGCTCATCGGTGTGATCGCCCGCCGCGGTGGGAGCTGACCAGACCCGGCTTTCGCGCGCCTCCTTACCCTCGACGGTGAGCTCCGCGCCAGGGAGGGGTCGCTCACCGTGGTGCGCGCCGACTGATGTCCGAACTGAGAGGTGTGGGCCTGGGCGGACTCGGCGCGCACGACACGATCAGCGCGGCGAGCGGCAGAGAGGCGACGGCTGCCAGGACCGCCGTCAGGGCGATGCTGCTGCGCCTGACCGGGCCTGGCCGTGATGAATTTCAGGTGACCGGTCCCCGACGGTTCGAGCCTCTGCCCGGACACACGAAAGCCCCCACCGAGATGGCGGGGGCTGTTGTGTACGCCGGCCAGGGCCGGTGAACGATCCTAATCCCGGTCAGGCGCAGACTAGACGAGGGCGTTGACCGACTTGGCGATCGCGGACTTCTTGTTCGCGGCCTGGTTCTGGTGGATGACGCCCTTGCTGACGGCCTTGTCGAGCTTTTTCGAAGCAACGGCGAGGCTGGCAACAGCCTTGTCCTTGTCGCCCGCGGCGATCGCCAGGCGCGTCGCGCGGACAGCGCGCTTGAACTCGCTCTTGACCGACTTGTTGCGCTCCTGGGCCTTTTTGTTGGTGCCGATACGCTTGATCTGCGACTTGATGTTTGCCACGTTTATACGCTTTCGTTAGATTCTTTTTCGGATGGGCCGCTTGGCGGTAGAGGGCGCCGTACGGCAATTATCGTGTGGGGTGGGACCCAACACGCAAGCCAACAGGCAACGATACCAGCTATTCGCTCAGGTCGACAATCGGCCCGGGCCAGTCGATCGCAACCTCCGTGAGGATGCCGCTCAGCACCGCGGCGAAGCGTTCCGGTTGGGCCAGGCTGACGAGGTGCGACGCCCGGGGGACGATCACGAGGCGCCCGTCCTGGCAGGCGGCGAGGAAGCGGCGCTCATGCAGCCGGAACTGATCCAGAGAACCGTTGACCAGCCACACCGGGCCGGGATAGCGAGCCAGGCTGTCCAGCGGGCGGAGGCTGCCGGTGGCGCCGAGCCCGGCATCCATCACCGTCAGCGGCACACCGCCGGCGAGCGTGTCGGCGGCCCCTGCCGATGGAAGGAGCACCCGCACGAGTGTGGTGTGGAGCCACAGTCCCTGGTCGGGCAGTCGGCGGATCAGCCGGGCCAGGCCCCGGTAGGCGTCCAGCAGCCAGCCGGCCGGGAGCGCGCAGCTTCCCGCGGCGACCAGCCCGGCCACCTTCTGCGGGTGGCGCGCGGCGTACTCGATGGCGTAGTAGCCGCCGAGGGAGACGCCGACCAGCAGCACCCGGCCGCCCAGAGCAGCGACGCCCTCGTCGATGGCGGCCAGGGCGCCCGCCACGGTGAACGTTTCGTCCATGCGGGCGCCGTGCCCCGGCAGATCGATCGCGAGTGCCGGATGCCCGGCCTCGCCCAGCATGGACAGCTGTCGTCGCCACATGGTGCCCGACGTGCGGATCCCGTGCACGAAAAGAACCGGGACGGCGGGTGTCATTCATTCCTCCTGGTGAGCAGCCGCACGAGAGGGTGACGGCGATACCGATGATAGACATCAGGGAGTAGCCGCACCAGATCAGCAGTGACAGCACCCGGTTCGCGTCAATCACTTCTGGCTCTTCCGTGGGTGAGTGCTCGGCCGGGCGCTGCGTCTGTGGCCAACTCAGGACATCCGTCGCACGGGTGGCCGGGCCACCGCGGACCAGTGCGGAACCGGTGCGGATGTCCGGCCTCGCCCGGTCGGATCTCCTGAATTGGCCACACTACCCGCCGAAGAGCCACGGCAGTGGTTCACGGCAGTGGTTCGCTGCGAGCCGCCGGGCGCGGCCGTTCCCGCGCGCAAGCCTGGAACGATGCGCTCCCGCGCGCAAGCCTGGAACGATGCGCGGCAACGGCGAAACCGGGACCCAGCCACCTATGGGAGAATTGTCAGACCATGTCACCGAGACCCCTCACGGCGCTTGAACCGGCCGCCACCCCGCCCGAGTTCATCCGCAATTTCTGCATCATCGCCCACATCGACCACGGCAAGTCCACGTTGGCCGACCGGATGCTGCAGATCACCGGCGTCGTCGATGACCGTTCGATGCGCGCCCAATACCTTGACCGGATGGACATCGAGCGCGAGCGCGGCATCACCATCAAAAGCCAGGCCGTTCGTATGCCGTGGGAACTCGACGGGCAGACCTACGCCCTGAACATGATCGACACCCCCGGCCACGTGGACTTCACCTACGAGGTGTCTCGCAGCCTGGCCGCGTGCGAGGGAGCAATCCTCCTCGTCGACGCCGCCCAGGGGATCGAGGCGCAGACCCTCGCCAACCTCTACCTGGCGCTGGAGAACGACCTCACCATCATCCCGGTGCTGAACAAGATCGACCTGCCGGCTGCCGACCCCGACAAGTACGCGAAGGAGCTCGCCAGCCTGATCGGTGGCAGTCCCGACGACGTGCTCCGGGTTTCCGGCAAGACCGGTGTCGGTGTCGCCGAACTCCTCGACCGCGCCACCCGCCTCATCCCGGCTCCGGTCGGCGACCCGGCCGCCCCGGCCCGCGCGATGATCTTCGACTCGGTCTACGACAGCTACCGTGGCGTCGTCACCTATGTGCGCATGATCGACGGCAAGCTGGGCCCGCGCGAGAAGATCCAGATGATGTCGACCCGTGCCACGCACGAGATCCTCGAGATCGGCGTCACCTCGCCCGAGCCCACCACCAGCAAGGGCCTCGGCGTCGGCGAGGTCGGCTACCTGATCACGGGCGTGAAGGATGTGCGCCAGTCGAAGGTCGGCGACACGGTGACCACCGCGCTCCGCCCCGCCACCGTCGCCCTGCCGGGCTACACCGAGCCGAAGCCCATGGTCTTCTCGGGCCTCTACCCGATCGACGGCAGCGACTACCCGGCCCTCCGGGAGGCCCTCGACAAGCTCAAGCTCTCCGACGCGTCCCTCGTGTACGAGCCCGAGACATCCGTCGCCCTCGGTTTCGGTTTCCGCTGTGGTTTCCTCGGGCTGCTGCACCTGGAAATCATCACCGAGCGGCTCGACCGAGAGTTCGGCCTCGACCTGATCACCACGGCGCCCAGCGTGATCTACGAGGTCACCACCGACGACAAGAAGTCTGTCACGGTCACCAACCCGAGCGAGTTCCCGAACGGGAAGATCGCCAAGGTCGAGGAGCCGATCGTGAAGGCGGCCATCCTCGCACCCAAGGACTACGTCGGCGTGATCATGGAACTCTGCCAGAGCCGCCGCGGCACCCTGCTCGGCATGGACTACCTCGGCGAGGACCGGGTCGAGATCCGCTACACGATGCCGCTCGGTGAGATCGTGTTCGACTTCTTCGACAATCTCAAGAGCCGCACCGCCGGCTACGGCTCGCTCGACTACGAACCCATCGGCTCTCAGGAGGCCGACCTGGTCAAGGTCGACATCCTGCTGCAGGGCGAACAGGTCGACGCGTTCAGCGCGATTGTGCACCGCGACAAGGCCTACGACTACGGCGTGCTGATGACGGGAAGGCTGCGCAAGCTCATCCCGCGCCAGCAGTTCGACGTGCCCATCCAGGCCGCGATCGGCGCCCGCATCATCGCCCGCGAGTCCATCAGTGCCATCCGCAAGGATGTTCTCGCCAAGTGCTACGGCGGCGACATCTCCCGCAAGCGCAAGCTGCTGGAGAAGCAGAAGGAGGGCAAGAAGCGCATGAAGATGGTCGGCCGGGTCGAGGTTCCCCAGGAGGCGTTCATCGCCGCCCTGTCCGGTGACGAGCCCCCGAAGAAGAAGTAGACGGATGCGCCGCGCCACCTTCACCGATACCGCCGTCACCTACGCGTCCATCGGCGGCACCCTCGCCCCTGACCTGCTCCGGTTCCCACCCAAGGGCTACCGGCCCCTCGAGCGCACCGTGCGCCTTGGCAGCGGTGAGGAGCGCTTCCAGCTGGCCTCGAAGTCGCTGATGACCTGGGGCGTGCAGCGGGGGAGCGGAATGACCGTCACCGACCTGCTGGACGGCACCGGCCAGCAGTACACGGGACTCGTCTTCGACGCCGACGGCCAGGCCGCCCGCGACCAGAAGCCCGAGCCGGACGAGGCCGTCTTCGCCGAGGACGGCACGCCCTACATCGTCAACGGCATGTCCGCGCACCTCACGAGCAAGTTAGGCCCCTTCACCATCGATGCCCCCGTGCGCGTGGTCTACGTGATCGATGAACCCGACCGCCTCGGCTTCGCATACGGCACCATGGCCGGGCACCCGGCCAGCGGCGAGGAATCGTTCATCGTCGACAGACGCGAGGACGACTCGGTCTGGCTGACCATCCGCGCCTTCTCCCGCCCCGGCAACTGGTTCTACCGGCTGGGCTGGCCGTTCGTGCGGCGGCAACAGGCCAAAATCACCGCTCGGTACCTACGCGCGCTGCATCCGATCGGCGCGGTCTAACCGCATGGGCAGTGCCCTTCCCCTCGGCGACTCCGCACCCAGCGACGGACTGCTGCCGGCCTCGGCCGCCGTGGGAGCAGCCCAGCGCGATTTCGGCGTCTACCTGCACGTGCCGTTCTGCCGGGTCCGCTGCGGCTACTGCGACTTCAACACCTATACCGCCACCGAGTTGCGGGGCGCAAGCCAGCATGACTATGCCGGCCAGGCGATCACCGAGGTCCAGTCGGCTGGCCGGATCCTGACTCAGTCGGGCGTGCCGGCCCGCCAGGCGGCGACCGTCTTCTTCGGCGGCGGCACCCCCACCCTGCTCCCGGCCGACGACCTGGTGCGGATGCTGGAGGCCGTGCGCTCCACCTGGGGGATCGCACCCGGCGCCGAGGTGACCACCGAGGCGAACCCCGACTCCGTCGACGCCGCTTACCTCGGCCGCCTCGCCGACTCCGGCTTCACCCGGGTGTCCTTCGGCATGCAGTCCGCGGTACCGAGCGTGCTGGCCACCCTCGAGCGCACCCACGACCCCGAGCGGGTGCCGCTTGTGGTGCAGTGGGCGCGCGAGGCCGGCCTCGACGTGTCCCTCGACCTGATCTACGGCACACCGGGGGAGACCCTCGTCGATTGGCGCACCAGCCTCGAGCACGCCATCCGGCAGGCTCCCACCCACGTCAGCGCCTACTCGCTTATCGTCGAGGAGGGCACCAAGCTGGCCCGCCAGATCAAGCGCGGCGAACTGGCCCCTGTCGATGACGACGTTCAGGCCGAGTTCTATGAGCTGGCCGACGACCTACTGTCCTCGGCAGGCTACGGCTGGTATGAGGTCAGCAACTGGGCGACGGATGACGCGCACCGCTCGCGCCACAACCTCGCCTACTGGCGCAGCCAGGACTGGTGGGGTGTGGGGCCCGGAGCCCACAGCCACATCGGTGGGGTGCGCTGGTGGAACGTCAAGCATCCGTCGGCCTACGGCGATCGGATTCGCGCCGGCGACTCACCGGCTGCCGGGCGGGAGACCCTCGATGCGGCCACTCAGGAGGTGGAGCGGGTGCTCTTGCTCACCCGAATCCGCGAGGGTATCCCCATCGACTCGCTCAGCCCGCTCAGGCGCCACGAGGTGGCGGGACTCATCGCCGACGAACTCATCGACGCGAAAGCAGCCCTCTTCGGTTCGATCGAACTGACCCTCAGAGGACGCCTCCTGGCGGATGCCGTCGTGCGCCGCCTGCTCGCCGACTGAACTCAGTTCACGAACTTGATCGACAGCGGATACGTGTAGTACTCGCCCCGGTTTGCGGCCAAGGCGGCCATGATGCCGAACACGACCATCAGAACGGAGGCAGCCAGGAGAACGAGGTAGCCGACGAGGATGATCGTCAGGACGCCGCCGACCGCGTAGGCGATCAGGAGCGTGAGCTGGAAGTTCAGTGCGGTCGCGGTGTGTGCCCGGATGAACGGGCCGCGGTCCTTGAGCACGATGTAGCCGATCAGGGCCGGCACGAAATAGAACAGAATGCCGCCGACGTGCACGAGGGTGGCCCACAGTTTTTCGTCGGCCGGGTTCATCGGGGTGGGAGCCTGGTTCGGGTTGGGCGGCGGTGGTGGGGTGGAATTGGTCATTGGTGCTCCTTCTGAAGAAAAACCGAGTGCGCCGGGCTACTTGATCAGGCGCAGGGCGAACGGGTACCGGTAGTGGTTGCCGTCCTTCGCCTGGAGGTAGCCGAGCACCGAGAAGACAACACCGAGGATGTACAGCACCCAGGCGAGACCGCCGATGACGCCGCCGATGCCGAATGTGAGGAAGCCGATAACCGTCGCAAAAAAGTTGATCGCGAAGTAGCCGATCAGAAGCGTGATCTGAAAGTTGAGCGCTTCCTTCGCCTCGACGCTGGTCAGAGGTCCGCGGTCCTTGAAGAGCAGCCACAGCACCAGGGACGGCACGAACATGAGGATCCCGCCCAGATGTGCGAGGGACGCCCATTGGCGGTCATCCGCCTCCGTCAGGGGTGCCGACGGTCCCGGGGCGGCAGGCTGGTAGGGCGGTTGCGGCGGCCGTTGGCCCTGGTACGGATCATCGGGTCCGGGACCAGTGAAATTACTCATGATCATGCCTTTCAGTGCACCGGGGAAGAGGTGCTACATGCCTAAGTTACTGCGCCCCAACATTGGGGAGCAATGGGTAAGCCCAGCCGGTCGCGGTATGATTGGCAGTCACATACCGCGAGTGCCAATCGATGCTGCACTCGCGACGCTGGGAGGAGGCGAGCGCCATGGTGTCCGATCGCAGTCTCGAAGTCCTGCGTGTGATCGTTCAGGACTATGTAGCCTCCCGCGAACCCGTCGGTTCCAAATCTATCGTCGACCGGCATTCCTTCGGGGTCTCGGCGGCCACGATCCGCAACGACATGGCCCTGCTCGAAGAGGAAGAGTTGATCGCGGCTCCGCATACCTCGTCGGGCCGCATCCCCACCGATAAGGGCTACCGCCTGTTCGTCGACCATCTCGCCGATCTGCGCCCGCTCTCGGCGGCGCAGCGCCAAGCCATCGAGACGTTCCTCGGTCAGTCGGCCGACCTTGACGAGGTGCTGGCCCGCAGCGTGCGGCTGCTCTCGCAGCTCACCCATCAGGTCGCCCTGGTGCAGTATCCGTCGCTGTCCCGCGCGAAGGTGCGCCACATCGAACTGGTGCCCCTGTCCGAGACTCGCCTCCTGTCGGTTCTGATCACGGATGCCGGACGGGTCGAGCAACGCGTCGTCGACCTGCCCCGGCCTCTGGCTGAACCCGTTCTGATCGAACTGCGCACCCGGTTGAATTCTGCTCTGGTCGGGCTGGGCATGAGCGAGGCCGCCAGCACCCTTACCGGCAGCTCTCTCACCGCCGGCTCCGGCCTCGGCCCGCTCGAGCAGCAGGAGGCGGTGGATCTGATCACCGGCACCCTGCGGGACCAGGTCGGCGCGAACAGGCAGGACCGGCTCGTGATGGCCGGCGCCGCCAACCTCGTGCGCACCGAGGAAGACTTCACCGGCAGCATTTTCCCGGTGCTCGAGGCCATCGAGGAACAGGTCGTGCTTCTGCGGCTGTTCGGCGAGATGGCCTCTGACCAGCACGGCGTGTCCGTCAGTATCGGCCGGGAGAATGCCCCGTTCGGTCTGGCCGAGACATCCGTGCTCACCAGCGGCTACTCCTCGCAGGGCGGCAACCTGGCGCGCCTCGGCGTACTCGGCCCCACTCGGATGGACTACTCGAACAACATGGCGGCCGTCCGTGCGGTCGCCCGCTACCTTTCACGCCTTCTCGGCGAGAATTGACCAGTTCCCCTCGGCCGAGAAGCCGGCGGAACACCACATTTCAGAACAGACCTAGGAGAGCCAGCTTTGGCTGACCATTACGAAGTACTCGGCGTTGCCCGCGACGCCTCGACCGACGAGATCAAGAAGGCCTACCGCAGGCTGGCCCGGCAGCTGCACCCCGACGTGAACCCGGGCGCGGATGCATCCGAGCGCTTCAAATCCGTCACGCACGCCTACGACGTGCTCAGCGACGTCAAGCAACGCGACAACTACGACCGTGGCGGCAACGGCCGCTCGGGCGGCGGCGGAGGCGCCGGTTTCGACGGCAACTTCGGCAACTTCGGCGACATTTTCGAGACCTTCTTCGGCGGCGGGGGATCCAGCCGCGGGCCTCGGTCGCGCCGTGAGCGCGGCCAGGATGCCCTGATCCGGGTCGACCTCGACCTCGATGAGATCATCTTCGGCACGCACCGGGAGCTCGAGGTCGACACGGCCATCATGTGCGCGACCTGCAGCGGCACGTGCTGCCAGCCGGGCACCGCGCCCGTCACCTGCGACATCTGCCACGGCACCGGCACCATCCAGCGCGCCGTGCGGTCGCTGCTCGGCAATGTCATGACGAGCAGCCCCTGCGGTTCCTGCCGCGGCTACGGCACGATCATCGCCACTCCCTGCGTCACCTGCCAGGGCCAGGGCCGCGTGCGAGCGCGTCGCACGGTCCCCGTCGACATCCCGGCGGGGGTCGACACGGGCCTGCGCCTGCAGATGCCCGGCAGCGGCGAGGCCGGTCCGGCCGGCGGTCCCAACGGCGACCTCTACCTTGAGATGAAGGTGCGCCACCACGACGTGTTCAGCCGTGACGGCGACGACCTGCTCTGCACCCTCGAGGTGCCGATGACGGATGCCATCCTCGGCAGATCCGCGACCGTCAAGGCGCTCGATGGCGACATCGAGGTCGAGCTCAGGCCGGGCACGCAGAGCGCCGAGATCATCACGGTCAAGGACCGCGGCGTAACCCGTCTGCGCGGGAACGGACGCGGCGACCTGAAGGTCGGCGTGCACGTGGTCACACCGACCCGTCTCGACCACAAGGAGCGGGAGCTGATCGAGGCCTTTGCGGCCCGCCACAAGGCGCCGGTTCCTGCCCTCAGCGCCTTTCAGCAGGGACTTTTCGCCAAGCTGCGCGATCGGTTTCGCGGCTAGGCGTCGATGGCACACTTCTTCATCGATGAGGCGCTCCACGCCGCCGATTGCGTGCCGGGGGCGGTCGTCGGCATCGGTGGCGCCGAGGCCCGGCACGCGGTCACCGTCAGCCGGGTGCGCCCGGGCGAGCGCCTGCAGATCGGGAACGGGGCCGGGCTCATGCTCGCCGCCACCGTCGTTGACGCAGATGCGCGGCTGCTGACCCTGCGCGTCGAGACGGTGACCGTGACCGCGCTGCTGACGCCGCGCATCCGTCTGGTCCAGGCTCTCGCCAAGGGAGACCGGGACGAACTGGCTGTGCAGGCGGCCACGGAGCTCGGCATCGACGGGGTGATCCCGTGGGCCGCATCCCGCTCCGTGACGCGCTGGGAGGGAGCCAAAATCAAGAAGGGCCGGGATCGCTGGTCCAGCATCGTGCGCGAGGCCTCGAAACAGTCGATTCGCGCGTGGCTGCCCACGGTCGGGGAACCGGCGAGCACCAAAATGCTGGCCGAGCTGGCCGGCACTACCCGGATGCTGCTGCTGGAGCCCACCGCGAGCGAACGGTTGACCTCGCAGGCGGCGCCGACCGACGACCGGGATATCCTGCTCGTCGTCGGACCCGAGGGCGGCATCTCCCCGGCCGAGCTGACCCTGCTCGAGCAGGCAGGCGCCACCCGGGTGCGCCTGGGCGACAATGTGCTGCGCACCTCCACCGCCGGCCCGGCCGCCCTCTCCATCCTGAACGTGACGCTCGGCCGCTGGTAGCGCGTGAGCTTAAGATAGAGATATGTCTTCCACCGGCCAAGAACCGTCCATCTTCACTCGCATCGCCGCGCGCGAGGTTCCGGCGACCATCGTCGCCGAAACCGAACGGATCATCGCCTTCACCGACATCGCCCCGCAGGCGCCCGTGCATGTCGTCATCACGCCGAAAACATCCGAGTACAGCAACGTGGTCGAGCTCGCGGCCGGAGACCCCGGGCTGCTGACCGAACTCATCGAGGTGGCGGATGCTGTGGCGGCCCGGCTGTCCAACGGCCAGTTTCGGCTCGTGTTCAATACCGGCGCCAGCGTCGGGCAGACCGTTTTCCACGTCCACGCTCACCTGCTCGCTCCGCAGGCCGCCGGCGGAACCCTCGGGGAGGGAACGCTTGGTTTCCGGTGAGCCCGGGCCGGGCCAGGCCGAGGTACACATCACGGTCGACGGCATTGCCATGGTGCGCCTGCTCGGCGCCGACGACCGTCTGCTCGCCGCCGTCGAGAAGGAACACCCCGGCGTCAGCGTGCACGTGCGCGGCAACGAGGTCACCCTGATCGGTGAGACCGAGCACGTCGAGGCGGCGCGTCGCCTGATCGAGGAGCTCCTGCTCATGGTGCGCGGCGGGCGTGACCTCGCCGAGTCCGAGGTGAGCACCTCCTCACGGATGCTCGACACGGACAGCTCCACGAGCCCTTCCGAACGTCTGGGCCCGGCCATCCTCAGCTCCCGCGGCAAGAGCATCCGCCCCAAGACCATCGGGCAGAAGGAATACGTGGACGCCATCGACACCGACACCATCGTGTTCGGGATCGGGCCGGCCGGAACCGGCAAGACCTACCTGGCAATGGCCAAGGCCGTGCAGGCGCTGCAGCGCAAGGAGGTCGAACGGATCATCCTCACCCGCCCGGCCGTCGAGGCCGGGGAACGACTCGGCTTCTTGCCGGGCAGCCTCACCGAGAAGATCGACCCGTACCTGCGCCCCCTGTACGACGCCCTGAACGAGATGATGGACCCGGAACTCGTGCCCAAACTGCTCGCAGCCGGAACCATCGAGGTGGCCCCGCTCGCCTATATGCGCGGCCGCACGCTCAACTCCTCCTTTGTCGTGCTCGATGAGGCGCAGAACACCACTGCCGAACAGATGAAGATGTTCCTCACCCGGTTGGGGTTCGGCTCGAAAATGGTCGTGACCGGGGACATCACTCAGATTGACCTTCCGGCGGGCTCGAGCGGGCTGCGCTTGGTGAGCCGGGTGCTCGACGGGGTCGACGACATCCGTTTCGTGCGTCTGAGCAGTGCCGACGTCGTGCGGCACTCCCTGGTCGGCCGGATCGTCGACGCCTGGACCGCATACGACGCGCAGAAGCAGGCCGAGCGCTACGAAAGCGATCAGGCGCGGGAATTCGCAGGTCGCGGACCCGGCCGCCCCAACACTCCCCGCGACCGCCTTCCGAAACGGAGATCCTCTTGAGCATCGAAATCAACAACGAATCGACTATCCCGGTCGATGAGGCCGCCATCCTGCGTCTGGCCGCCTACGCTCTGGACTCCATGCACGTGCACTCTGACGCCGAACTGGCGATCGTCCTCGTCGACGAGGGTGCGATGGAGCAGCTGCACGTGCAATGGATGGATGAGCCGGGCCCCACCGACGTGCTCAGCTTCCCGATGGACGAATTGCGCCCGGGCACCGAAGACGCCGAGACCCCGCCGGGGCTGCTCGGCGATATCGTGCTCTGCCCGCAGGTGGCCCAGGGCCAGGCCGAGACAGCCGGGCACAGCGCCCTCGAGGAACTCCTGCTGCTCACCACGCACGGCGTGCTGCACCTGCTCGGATTTGACCACGTGGAACCCGCCGAGGAGAAGGAAATGTTCGGCATCCAGCGAGACATCCTGATCGGCTTCGCCCTGCAGGAACGCCTCCGCGACCGATGATCGGGTGGTTTCTCACGGCGGCCATCCTGTTGGTCGCCTTCGGCGGCCTGATGGCCGCGGTGGACTCCGCCGTCACGAGCCAATCCCGGGCCGACATTCTTGACCTGGCCGAGAAGTCCCGTGCCAAGGGCTCCCTGACGGCGATCGCCGCCGACACCGGGGCGCACCTGAACACGATCAATTTTGTACGGATCATCGCCGAGACCACGGCGGCCGTGCTGGTGACCCTCGTCTTCGCGACCACGATCGAGGAGTTGTGGCTGGCACTGCTACTGTCCTCCCTGCTGATGACCGCGGTCTCCTTCGTGCTCGTCGGCGCCAGCCCGCGCAGCGTGGGCCGGGCCCACCCCGTGGAGTTGCTCTCCGCGACCGCCCCGCTGGTGCACTTCCTCCGGGTGCTCCTCGGCCCCATCGCCAACGCGCTTGTCGCCCTCGGCAACCGGGTCACCCCCGGGCGCACCCGGCTGGCCACGTTCACGTCGGAGGTCCAGCTGCTCAGCATGGTCGACGAGGCCACCGAGCTCGACGTCCTCGAGGAGGACGACCGGGAACTGATCCACTCGATCTTCGAGTTCAACGAGACCGTCGTGCGCGAGGTGATGATTCCGCGCACCGACATGGTCACCATCGAAGCGGACTCATCGATCGGCGCGGCGATGGGCTTGTTCCTGAGTAAGGGCTTCTCCCGGGTGCCGGTCATCGACGGCGAAGTGGATGACGTCACGGGCATCCTGTACCTGCGCGATGTGGCCAGGCTCGTCTACGAGCGGCCGCCGAACGCGGAGAGCCTCACGGTGCGGGAGCTCGAGCGACCGGCCGTCTTCGTGCCCGAGTCGAAAAAAGCCGACGCGCTGCTCCGCCAGATGCAGCTCGAGTCAAACCACCTCGCGATGGTGGTCGACGAGTATGGTGGCATCGCCGGACTGGTCACCCTTGAAGACCTGATCGAGGAACTCGTGGGAGACATCTCCGACGAGTACGACCGCGACGTTGTGGAGGTCGAGGTACTCGGCGACGGTCGCTTCCGGGTGAGCGCGCGGCTTCCGGTCGACGAGCTCGGTGAACTGTTCGACCTGGAACTGGACGACGACGAGGTTGATTCGGTGGGTGGCCTGCTGGCCAAGGCCCTCGGGCGCTTGCCGGTGGCGGGCTCGGTCGCCAGGGCGAGCGGGTTGGTCCTCACCGCCGAACGCACCGAAGGCCGCCGCAAACGAATCAGCACCGTGCTGGTTGAACGAGACCAAGCGCTGATAGACGCGCAGAACGCATTCCTCGGAGTGTCGGACGATGAGAGAGTGAACGGTCATGACTGAAGTAGAAGGATTCCGAGCGGGGTTCGTGTCGTTCGTGGGACGCCCCAACGTGGGCAAATCCACGCTGACGAACGCGCTGGTCGGGGAGAAGGTCGCGATCACGTCGTCGAAGCCGCAGACCACCCGGCGCGCCATCCGCGGCATCGTGCACCAGAAGAACGGTCAGCTGATTCTGGTCGACACCCCGGGTATCCACAAGCCGCGCACCCTGCTGGGCGAACGACTGAACAGCCTCGTGCAGTCGACGCTGTCCGGCGTGGACGTGGTGGGCCTCTGCATTCCGGCCAACGAGCCGATCGGCCCGGGCGACCGGTTCATCAACGAGCAGCTGGACAACTTTCCGCGGGCCCGCAAGGTGGCCATCGTGACCAAGATCGACATGTCCACCAAAACCAGTGTCGCCAACCAGCTCCTCGCCGTGTCACAGCTGCGTGACTGGGAGGCGATCGTGCCGATCTCGGCGACCAGCCGCATCCAGCTCGATATCCTCAGCGCAGAGCTGCTGCGCCTGCTGCCCTTGTCGGATGCCCCGCTCTACCCGGCCGACGCGGTCACCGACGAGAGCCTCGAGTCGCGCATCTCGGAGTACATCCGGGAGGCGGCGCTCGAGGGCGTCACCGACGAGCTGCCGCACTCGATCGCCGTGACGATTGACGACATCATCGAACGCGACGACCAGGAACTGGTCGAGATCTACGCGAACCTGTTCGTCGAGCGCGACAGCCAGAAGGGCATCATCATCGGCAAATCCGGCAGCCGGTTGAAGGATGTTGGTGTGCGCGCCCGCAAACAGATCGAACCGCTGGTGGGAAAGCGGGTCTTCCTCTCGCTCCGGGTCAAGGTCGCCAAGGAGTGGCAGCGCGACCCGAAACAGCTGGGCCGCCTCGGTTTCTAGCCGGCACTCCGCCAGCACCCCGAACCGCCAGCACCCCGAACGAATTCGACGGAGATTTTGCCTGTATCGGCCACGGACAGCCGGAAAACCGGCCATTTCCCGAAATTCTCCGTCGAATTCGTTCAACGCCGGATGCGATCGGGTGGCGTGACCCGATCCGCTGCCGAGGGTGCTGCCGAGGGTGGTAGCCTGCACTTATGTTTTTCGGTGAGCTGCTTCTTCGCTGCCGCGACGAGTCCTAATCTGAGGCCTCCCTCGTCGCGGAGTTCGTCGTTGGCTACCCACCATTCGCGAGGAGATCCCAGATCATGAAAAACAATCAGACCGCATCCCAGATGCCGATTCACAAGTATCGCCCGTATCAGGAGCAGTTCACGATCGAGCTGCCCGACCGCACCTGGCCGGACAAGCACATCACCGCGGCCCCGCGCTGGTGCGCCGTCGACCTGCGGGATGGCAACCAGGCGCTGATCGATCCGATGAGCCCCGAGCGCAAGCGCATCATGTTCGACATGCTCGTGCGGATGGGCTACAAGGAGATCGAGGTCGGCTTCCCGTCGGCCAGCCAGACCGACTTCGACTTCGTGCGCAGCCTGATCGACGGAAATGCCATTCCAGACGACGTGACCATCCAGGTGCTCACCCAGGCGCGCGAGCACCTGATCCGGCGCACCTACGAGTCGATCGCGGGCGCCAGGCAGGCCATCGTCCACCTCTACAACTCCACCAGCGTGCTGCAGCGCAAGGTCGTGTTCCGCGAAGACAAGCAGGGCATCATCGACATCGCGTTGGCCGGCGCGCGTCTCTGCCGCGCCGCCGAGGCATCCGTCCCCGGCACCACGGTCTACTACGAGTACTCCCCGGAGAGCTACACCGGTACCGAGCTGGGATTCGCCGTCGACGTCTGCAACCAGGTGCTGGAGGTCCTCGAGCCCACGCCGGAGCGCAAGGTCATCATCAACCTGCCCGCGACCGTCGAGATGGCCACACCCAACGTCTACGCCGACTCCATCGAGTGGATGTCCCGCCACCTCGCCCACCGCAAGAACGTGCTCATCTCCCTGCACCCGCACAACGACCGCGGCACAGCCATCGCGGCCGCGGAATTGGGCTACCTGGCCGGGGCCGACCGCATCGAAGGCTGCCTGTTCGGCAACGGGGAGCGCACGGGCAACGTCGACCTGGTGGCGTTGGGCGTCAACCTGTTCACCCAGGGCATCGACCCGCAGATCGACTTCAGCAACATCGACGAGGTCAAGCGCACCGCGGAGTACTGCAACCAGCTGCCTGTGCCCGAGCGCAGCCCCTGGGCCGGCGACCTGGTCTTCACCGCGTTCAGCGGCTCGCACCAGGACGCCATCAAGAAGGGCTTCGAGGCCATGGCAGTGGATGCCGCCACGCAGGACTGCGGCGTCGACGACCTGCTCTGGGCGGTTCCGTACCTGCCGATCGACCCGAAGGACCTCGGACGCAGCTACGAAGCCGTGATCCGGGTCAACTCCCAATCCGGCAAGGGCGGCGTGGCCTACCTGCTCAAGACCGACCACGCCCTGGACCTGCCGCGCAAGCTGCAGATCGAATTTTCCGGCGTCGTGCAGTCCAAGACCGACCAGGAGGGCGGCGAGGTCACCAGTGAGCAGATCTGGGAGATCTTCAACGACGAGTACCTGCCGGCCAGCCACACCACGCCCGACGCCAAGTGGGGTCGGTTCGAGCTGCACGCCACGCGCACCTCGAGCGACCTCTCCGGTTCGGTCGAACTGTCCGTTGACCTGCGCGACGACACGACCGTGTCCAGCGCGGTCGGCGCGGGCAACGGCCCGATCGCGGCGTTCCTCGGCGTGATGGCCGAACGCGGCATCGCCATCACCCTCTACGACTTCGCCGAGCACGCCATGTCGGCAGGCGGCGACGCCCTCGCCGCGGCCTACGTCGAACTCGACGTCAACGGCACGCGGTTCTGGGGCGTCGGCATCGACGCGGACATCTCGACCGCCTCGCTCAAGTCGGTGGTGTCGGCGGTCAACCGCGGCATCCGCGCCGAGGCCGGCAAGCGGTCTCTGGCGGACGCGACCGCCTGACCCCGGGTAGCCTCAGCCGGCACGTGAACTCAGCCGGCACGTGAACTCAGCCGGCACGTGAACTCAGCCGGCACGTGAACTCAGCCGGCACGTGAACTCAGTCGGCGCGTGAGCAGAAAATCGTCAGCCCGGCCGAGTGCCTTCCCCGGGGGAGGCGCTCGGCCGGAGCGATGGTTCTCGGCTGCGTGCTGTCAGTCCGGCTCTAGACCCGCGCCGTGTCCTTCGTCTTCGCCCGGTGCGTCGGAGCGACGTGAGTCGGGTCGGCAGTCGCCCTGGCCGGTCGTGCCTTGGGCGCAGGGGTCAGCACCATCGTGCAGTCGTCGATCGCGCCGGCGAGCAGGTCGTAGAGCTGGCCGTCCGGGTCGGGAACGCACGCTTCCGCGATGCCCTGCACGGACACCCGGATGATGGTCTCCGCCGTGCGGTCCGTGAACTTGCTCCGAGACCAGGATCCCATCGAGGCGATGAAGTCTCGCGCCCACCGTTCGGTCGCCGGTGCCGCGTCAAACGAATTGCGGATGCGCAGGGCGACGTCGTCGGGAATGGTGCCGTTGGCCTCGGTCAGGTACCGTTCGCAGTTGAGGATCCCCACGGCAAGGGCCCGTTGGTGGTCTGCACTCGTGACCGGGAGCGCGGATGTGGCCGCCCGCAGAGCGATCAGCGGGCGCACCCGGGCGTTGTCCCCGCGCAGACCGATCACCGACGGGATCAGCGGGACCAGCCGGGCCCGGGCGGTGTCCGACGTGCAGTCGTTCACCATCCGAGCGACGGAGGCGAGTAACGGATGAGTGCAGGCAGGGTGGTCACTCCAGGCCACTCCGGCGAGATAGGAGGCGAACTCCATGAAACAGGCGCCGGAACGTGGGTTTCTGTGCTTGCCTCGGGACAGGACCGGCATCAAATCCGGCATCGAATCGGGCACGTTGCCCTTCATCATGTTCATGAGGTTCCTCCAAACGACGTGAGATCTTCTTACCAGTCTGACCCGGGACGCAATGAAAGGCGAGAGCGGAATCCGTCGTTTGTGGACCAGTTTCGGGCCCGTTCGGGGCCTCAGGCGCCGCGGTTCCTGCGCCGCCGGAAGGCGACGATATTGTCGCGCCGCCACCGGGGCCAACTGCCGATCGCGCGCTGCTGCGGCAGGCTCCAGCCGTACCGCGCGGCGAGGATCCGGATGACCGTCGTCACCACGACGCAGGCGATCCCGGCGATGGTGATGGGCACCTGCAGCATGAAGAGCACCACGAGCAGGCCGCTGCCGACCCCGGCCGCGACGGCGTAGAACGAGCCGACGTGCATCACGGCGATCGGCACGTTCAGCATCATGTCCCGCAGGGCCGACCCACCCACCGCCGTGACGACCCCGACGAACAGGGCGGGGATCTCCGGCAGGCCGGCGGCGAGTGCCTTGCTCGTGCCGAGGGCGCCGAACAGCCCGATGGTCACGGCGTCGAGGGCGATGATGAACGGGCCGAGCCGGTTGAACAGGCTCTGCAGCAGCATGCCGAGCAGAGCCGCCCCCGCGCACACCGGCAGGTACCAGTTACTCTGCAGCGCGGCCGGCACGCCGCCCAGCAGTATATCGCGGAGCAAACCGCCGCCGAGCCCCACGGTGACGCCGATCAGCGCGATGCCGAGCAGGTCGAAGCGGCGGTCGGTGAAGCGGCCGGCGAACATGGCGCCCTGCACGGCTCCGATGGCCACGGCCGTGAGGTCGAGCCAGAGCGGGATGAAGAATGAGGTGGAGGGCACCCCTAATGAAACCACTGAAACGGTGGGTATCGGCGCGCTTGACGACCCCGCGCTCCCGCCAGGTGGGAGAATTCAGGGGTGCCTGTCTACCGTGATGATGTCGTCGTGCTGCGCACCCAGAAACTGGGCGAAGCCGACCGCATCGTCACCATGCTCACGCGCCAGCACGGGAAGGTGCGCGCGGTGGCCAAGGGTGTGCGCCGCACCGCGTCGAAATTCGGGGCCCGGCTCGAACCGTTCATGGTCGCCGACGTGCAGCTTTGGGAGGGGCGGAGCCTCGACGTCATCACGCAGGCGGAGTCCATCGCTTCTTACGGAGCCCTGATCACGGCCGACTACCCGAGCTACACGGCGGCCAGCGCCATGGTCGAAACCGCCGACAAACTCACCGAGGCGGAGGGTTCGCTGCAGCAGTACCTGCTGCTCGTGGGTGCCCTCCGGTCGCTCTCCCGCCGTGAGCACGGCGCCGGCCTCACCCTCGACTCCTATCTGCTCCGAGCACTGTCGATGGCCGGCTGGGCACCCAGTTTCCAGGACTGCGCACGGTGCGGAGCCCGGGGAGCCCACTCAGCGATGGTTGTGCAGGCTGGCGGGATCGTCTGCGACGATTGCGCAGCCCCTGGTTCGCCGAGGCTCGATCCGGCCACCATCACCCTGCTCGGCTCCCTCCTGACCGGCGACTGGGAGCACACCAAATCCACCCCTCCCCAGACCAGAGCCCAGGCCACCGGGGTTGTCGCCGCCTACACGCAGTGGCACCTCGGGCGCGGCCTTCGATCGTTGGAACACGTGAGTCGATGACCCCTGCGCCCTTCCTCAATCCCTTCGGCCAGAAGCCCCTGACCCACAAGGATGCGGTGCCGTTCAAACCCTTGGACTGGACGGGCCTGTACCCGCCCGCCCTGCCGAAGCAGGCCGTTCCCGAGCACGTGGCGGTCGTGATGGACGGCAACGGCCGGTGGGCGAACGCGCGCGGGCTGCCTCGGGTGGAAGGCCACAAGGCGGGGGAGGCTGCGCTTCTCGACGTCGTCGCCGGGGCCATCCAGATCGGCGTCAAACACCTGAGCGTCTACGCGTTCTCCACCGAGAACTGGAAGCGGTCACCCGACGAGGTTCGCTTCCTGATGGGATTCAACCGGGACGTCCTGCACCGCCGGCGCGATCAGCTCAACGAATGGGGGGTGCGCGTGCGGTGGGCCGGACGCAAGCCCCGGCTGTGGGCATCCGTCATCAAGGAACTGCAGTTCGCCGAACGGCTGACCACCGGGAACGACGTGCTCACCCTCACCATGTGCGTGAACTACGGCGGGCGCACCGAGATCGCGGATGCCGTGCGCGCCTTGGCTGAGGACGTGGCCGCAGGCAGGCTGAAGCCCGCCGGGATCACCGAGAAGTCGATCCAGCGGTACCTGTACACCGCGGACCTCCCCGACGTGGACCTGTTCCTGCGCAGTTCGGGGGAGCAGCGCACCAGCAACTTTCTGCTCTGGCAGAGCGCCTACGCGGAGATGGTGTTTTTGGACACCCTCTGGCCGGACTTCGGCCGTGGGGACCTGTGGCGGGCGATCGAGCTCTACGCGGCCCGTAACCGCCGCTACGGCGGCGCCGTGGACGCGCCGACCGTCTAGGCCGGGAATACAACGTGGGGCTCCATCGGTTGACCTCACAGTGAGTGAAGCCATCAAAGTAGACATCTGGTCCGACGTTCAGTGCCCCTGGTGCTACATCGGAAAGCGCAAGTTCGAGGCCGGGGCGGCCCTGTTCGACGGGAACGTCGAGGTTGAATATCACAGCTTTGAACTCGCCCCGGATACCCCGGTCGACTTCGATGGCAGCCCCGTCGACTACCTCAGTCAGCGCAAGGGCCTGCCGGTCGCCGAGGTCGAGCAGATGCTCGAGCGCGTCACCGGCATCGCCGAGAGCGTCGGGCTGCACTACGACTACGACTCCGTGCATCAGACCAACACTGTCATCTCGCACGAGCTGCTGCACTACGCGAAGGCGCACGGCCGCCAGCTCGACATGAAAGAACGACTGCTCAAGGCCTACTTCGTCGACGGCCGCCACGTCGGCCGGATCGCCGACCTCGCCGACCTCGCCGCCGAAATCGGCCTGGACCGTGACGACGTCATCCGCGCCCTGACCGCCCACGACTTCCTCGCGGATGTCAAGGCCGACGTCGCTCAGGCCAACGCCTACGGCATCCAGGGGGTGCCCTTCTTCGTCATCGACGGCAAATACGGGATCTCCGGCGCCCAGGACCCCGACACCTTCGCCCAGGCCCTCCGCCAGGCGCACACCGAAAAATCCGAGGAGAAGAACAAATGAGCGACGCACCAGATACCACCGCCCCGGTCGCCCCCGCCGAGGCCGCGTCCGTTCCCACGATCGAACTTCTCGGCCAAGCCGCGGCCGGCGGATGCTGCGGCGGCGGCTCCTGCGGCGTCTAGCCGGGTCGTCAGGTAGGCGTCCCGGCGTGGGGGAGAATTGAACGGATGACTTCCGTAACCCAGACCAGCCCGGCGAACCTCACGATCGGCCCGCTCACGCTCGACGTGCCCGTCGTTCTCGCGCCCATGGCAGGGATTACCAACACGGCGTTCCGTCGTCTGTGCCGTGAATACGGCGCAGGCCTCTATGTCAGCGAGATGATAACCTCCCGTGCGCTGGTCGAACGCACGCCGGAGTCGATGCGACTGATCAACCATCACGAGAGCGAAAAGACCCGCTCAATCCAGCTGTACGGCGTGGACCCGAAGACCGTCGCCGAGGCGGTCACCCTGCTTGTGGCCGAGGACCGGGCCGACCACATCGACCTCAACTTCGGCTGCCCGGTTCCCAAGGTCACCCGCAAGGGCGGCGGCGCCGCCCTGCCCTGGAAGCTCGGGCTCTTCCGTCAGATCGTCGAGGGTGCCGTCACCGCGGCCGGTGACGTGCCGGTTACCGTCAAGATGCGCAAGGGCATCGACTCCGATCATCTGACCTATCTGGAGGCCGGCAAGGCGGCCGAGGGCGCCGGTGTCGCGGCCATCGCCCTGCATGCCCGCACGGCCGCCGAGTACTACTCCGGCCAGGCCGACTGGTCCGCCATCGCGACCCTCAAGAAAACCGTCACCAGCGTGCCCGTGCTCGGCAACGGTGACATCTGGTCCGCCGAGGACGCCCTGCGCATGGTCGCGGAGACCGGCTGTGACGGCGTCGTCGTCGGGCGCGGCTGCCTGGGCCGCCCCTGGCTGTTTGGTGACCTCGCCGCGGCTTTCCGCGGCGGCGAGTTCGGCGCGGCGGCTGCCAGGATCCAGCCCAACCTGGGCCAGGTCGCCGACGCCTTCCGCCGCCACGCGGTGCTCTTGACCGAATTCTTCGAGAGCGAGGAGCGAGCCTGCCGGGACATCCGCAAGCATGTGGCCTGGTATTTCAAGGGCTACCCGGTCGGGGGCGACCTGCGGGCGAGCCTGGCCTCGGTCGTCTCGCTCGCGCAGCTCGACGATCTGCTGGGCACCCTCGACGGCGATCAGGACTACCCCGGCGAGGGCGCCGAGGGGCCCCGGGGTCGGGCCGGCAGCCCGAAGAAAACCTCACTTCCTGAACACTGGCTCGACTCCCAGGAGCTGGTGTCGGCGGAACGCGCCAATCTGACCGAAGGTGAAGGGGACACAAGCGGTGGCTAATGAGACCGGATACAGCAGGCACGACGAGGAACGCTGGCTGCCTGAGGAGCACGGCTCCAGGCGCAGCGATTTCGCTCGCGACCGGGCCCGGCTTTTGCACTCGAGCGCTCTGCGCCGGTTGGCCGCGAAGACCCAGGTGCTGAGCCCGGCCGCCGGTCTCGATTTCGCGCGCAACCGACTCACCCATTCTCTCGAGGTCGCCCAGGTCGGGCGCGAACTCGCTCTGCGGCTGGGCCTCGACCCGGACATCGTCGACACCGCCTGCCTGGCGCACGACATCGGCCATCCGCCCTTCGGCCACAACGGCGAGAAGGCCCTCAACACCTGGTCCGCAGACATCGGCGGCTTCGAGGGTAACGCGCAGACGCTCCGCCTGCTCACCCGACTCGAACCCAAGGTCTTCGGCCGTCACGGCCGCAGCTATGGGCTCAATCTCACCCGGGCGAGCCTCGACGCGAGCTGCAAATACCCTTGGCCGGCCGACTCGTCGGTCGCCGATCCGAGCGGCCGCGCCAAGTACGGCTTCTACCCGGACGACAGGGAGGCCTTCGAGTGGATGCGCTCCGGCGCCGCGGAGCGCCGGCGCTGCATCGAGGCGCAGGTGATGGACCTCTCCGACGACATCGCGTATTCCGTGCACGACTTCGAGGACGCCGTCGTCAACGGCTACATCGACGTCGGCCAGCTCGGCAGCCGGACCAACCACGAGTCGCTTCTGGCCACGATGACCGAGTGGACCGGCGATGGTCTCTCCGAGGAGGACCTGGCCGACGCCTTCGACCGGCTGGACTCGCTCAACGCCTGGCTTGAGACCTGGTCGGGCAGCCGCCGCGACCAAGGCCTGCTGAAGAACTTGACCAGCCAGCTGATCGGCCGCTTCAGCGGTGCCGCCGTGCGCGCCACCCGCGACGCCAACCCGGGGGGCGACCTGATTCGGTTCGGCGCCCACGTGGTCGTGCCGCGGGAGGTCGAGGCGGAGATCGCCGTGCTCAAGGGCATCGTGGCGACCTTCGTGATGACGCGACAGACCCGCAGGCCCATCTATGTGGAGCAGAGGCAGGTGCTCACCCTGTTGGCGCGCACGCTGCACGCGACGGGGGACGAACACCTCGACGCGGGATACCGGGAGGACTGGCACGCAGCCGCCGACGCCGCAGCCCGCAAACGCGTCGTCGTCGACCAGGTCGCCAGCCTTACCGACCAGTCCGCGCTGGCCTGGTACGAACGCCTTGTAAAGCACTGACCCGCGCGAACAACAGCACGGACAGCACGGGCAGCACCGCACAGAACGACGACACCACACCGAACACCGACACGGGCAGGACTAACATTCAGCTATGGCAGGCCTGATTCGACAAAACGACATCGAAGAGGTCAAGTCCCGCACCAACATCGCCGACATCGTCGGCGACTACGTGAGTCTCAAGTCCGCCGGCGTGGGATCGATGAAGGGGCTGTGCCCCTTTCACGACGAGCGCAGCCCAAGCTTCCACGTGCGCCCACAGGTCGGTTTCTACCACTGCTTCGGTTGCGGCGAGAGCGGCGACGTCTACTCCTTTCTGCAGAAAATGGACCACGTCAGTTTCAGTGAGGCCGTCGAACGGCTCGCCGGCCGGGTCGGTATCGAGTTGCACTACGAGGGCGGCGCCGGCGAGGCTCCCGACCACACCAATCGGGCCCGCCTGTACGCCGCCAACCAGGCCGCGGCCGACTTCTTCGTGGAACGCCTCGGCAGCCCCGGCGCCCTGGTCGGGCGTACCTTCCTCGGCGAACGCGGCTTCGACTCCCTCGCGGCCGCCCGGTTCGGGGTCGGCTTCGCCCCGAAAAGCTGGGACGAGCTCACCAACCACCTGCGCGCCAGGGGGTTCTCCACCGAGGAACTCACGCTGTCCGGTCTCGTTTCCAGCGGCGACCGCGGCGTGTACGACCGGTTCCGCGGCCGCCTGGTCTGGCCGATCCGGGACATCACCGGGCAGACCATCGGCTTCGGGGCGCGTCGGCTCCTCGACGACGACAAGGGACCCAAATATCTGAATACCCCCGAAACGCCGATCTACCACAAGTCCCAGGTGCTCTACGGGCTTGACCTCGCCAAACGCGACATTTCCCGAGGCCACCAGGTCGTCGTCGTGGAGGGATACACCGACGTCATGGCCTGCCACCTTGCCGGGGTGACGACCGCGGTCGCCACCTGCGGCACATCCTTCGGGGTCGATCACATCAAGGTGCTGCGTCGCGTGCTCGGCGACGACAGCGGGGTCGGCGAGGTCGTGTTCACGTTCGATCCGGATGCCGCCGGCCAGAAGGCCGCCGTGCGCGCATTCAGCGAGGAGCAGCGTTTCTCCGCCCAGACGTACGTGGCCGTCGCGCCCGAGGGACTGGACCCGTGCGACCTGCGACTGCACCGCGGCGATGACGCCGTGCGCCGACTGATCGACTCGAAAAAGCCCATGTTCGAATTCATGATCCGGCAGTTGCTCGGCCAATACAACCTCGACACGGTGGAGGGTCGCGTCGCCGCGCTTCGCGCCGCGGCGCCGATCGTCGGCGACATCCGTGACCCGACCCTGCGACCCGGTTACACGCACGAGCTGGCGCGCATGCTCGGCATGGAGCTCGGCGAGGTCGGCAAGGCCGTCTCCGCCGCTCTGTCGCGCTCCCGGAGCACCAGTACGGCCACTCCGGGAGCTCGGCCGGGGGAGAACGAGCCGGTGCCCCGGGAGCAGCCGTTCTCCATGATCGACCTGGCGACCGACCCCGTCACCCGGCTGGAACGCGACGGCCTGATGGCCATGCTGCAGCGCCCTACCGTCGTCGGGGTGGATCTGATCCAGCGCGCCGCGGCCACGAACTTCGTGAACACCTCCCTGGCAGTGGTGCGCGACGCCATCGCGGCCACCGCGCCCCACCACGACGCCGTCGACTGGCTCGACCGCATCGTCGCCGAGGTCCCGGCCACGCTGGAAAACCTGGTCAAGGAGTTGGCGATGGCTTCCCTGCCCGAACGGTCCGAACGCGAAATCGGCCGCTACGTGCGCGACATCACCGTGGCCCTGATCGACCGGGACCTGCTTCGCCAGAAGGCCGAACTGCTCGGTCGGCTCCAGCGCGCGGATGCGACCAATCGCGACGTCTATGTGGCGCTCCAGCGGGAGCTGGTGCGAGTCGAGGCCGAGCGCCGCAACCTCCGGGAGGATTAGACCGGGCTCGTCTCGCCCGGCTCCTCCTTGGTTGCAGCTCGATAAAGATGCATCGTATTGCGCCGGGACACCGCGCATTCTGTGCTACTTCTTTTCCTACAGCAATGCTGGCCGTGCACGATTCCTGCGCCCGGCATCGGTTTTCTAGAGGAAGAGGCTCACGGCTATGGCATTCTCATCCACTTCACGCGCGAGAGGGCTCAGTGCCGCCGCGGTTGTCGCGGTCGCCGCGTTGACCCTGGCGGGCTGCTCCGCCGGCGGAACCGACGACGAGACCAGCTCGGGTGGCGAAGCCATCACGATCGGCACGACCGACAAGATCACGTCGCTTGACCCGGCCGGTTCCTACGACAACGGCTCGTTCGCGGTGCAGAACCAGGTCTTCCCATTCTTGATGAACACGCCCTACGGCAGTCCGGACGTCGAGCCCGACATCGCCACGGCCGCCGCGTTCACCAGCCCCAACGAGTACACGGTCACCCTCAAGCCCGGTCTGAAGTGGGCCAACGGCAACGAACTCACCTCCTCCGACGTCAAGTTCACCTTCGACCGCCAGCTGGCGATCGCGGACGACAACGGCCCCTCCTCGCTGCTCTACAACCTGGACAGCGTCGCGGCCCCCGATGACACCACGGTTGTCTTCACCCTCAAGCAGGCGGACGACCAGATCTTCCCGCAGATCCTGTCCAGCCCGGCTGGCCCCATCGTCGACGAGGACACCTTCTCGGCCACGAAGCTCACGCCGGACCAGGACATCGTCGACGCCAACGCGTTCGCCGGCCAGTACGTCATCACCAGCTACGACTTCAACAACCTGGTCGGCTACAAGGCCAACCCGGACTACGAGGGTCTCCTGGGCGCGGCCAAGACCGACGTCGTCAACGTGAAGTACTACGCCGACGCCTCCAATCTGAAGCTCGAAGTGCAGCAGGGTGATATCGACGTGGCGTTCCGTAGCCTGTCGGCCACCGACATCGAGGACCTGCGCGGCAACGATAAGGTCAAGGTCGTCGACGGACCCGGCGGCGAACTCCGCTACATCGTCTTCAACTTCGACACCCAGCCGTTCGGCGCCAAGACCGCCGAGGCCGACCCGGCCAAGGCCCTTGCCGTGCGCCAGGCCGTGGCCGACCTGGTCGACCGCGACGAAATCGCCGAGCAGGTCTACAAGGGCACGTACACCCCGGTGTACTCCTACGTTCCCGCCGGACTGACCGGTGCCACCGAGTCCCTCAAGGGCCTCTACGGCGACGGTGAGGGTGCCCCCGACGTCGACAAGGCCGCGGCAACCCTCAAGGCCGCCGGCGTGACCGGTCCGGTAAAGCTCAACCTCCAGTACAGTAACGACCACTACGGCCCGTCGTCCGGCGACGAGTACGCCCTGGTCAAAGACCAGCTGGAAGCCTCGGGCCTCTTCACCGTCGACCTGCAGACCACCGAGTGGGTTCAGTACTCGAAGGACCGCACGACGGATGTCTACCCCATCTACCAGCTCGGTTGGTTCCCGGACTACTCTGACGCCGACAACTACCTGACCCCGTTCTTCCTCGAAGGCGGCTTCCTCAAGAACCACTACAGCGACACGGTGGTCGACGCCCTGATCCTGAAGCAGGCCGTCACCGCCGATCCCGCCGAGCGCACGAAGCTGATCGAGGAGATCCAGGACAAGGTCGCCGCGCAGCTGTCGACCGTGCCGCTGCTCCAGGGCGCCCAGGTTGCCGTCACCGGCCCCGATGTGACCGGAACCAGCGACACGCTCGACGCGTCGTTCAAGTTCCGTTACGCGGCACTGGTCAAAGGTTAGTTCGTCAACCGGTTAGCATTTTCTAATTTGAAACCCGGGGGCATCCAGCCGCTTGCGCGCTGGGTGCCCCCGTCACGTTCTAATCGCACAGTCCTATCGTTAGGCAGGAATGACCACTGTGACCACGCGCCCCCCGTCGCCCCGCGCGACGGGACGCAAGAAACGTCCCGCAACTGACGGCGGGATCGGCCGGTACATCCTGATCCGCTTTCTGCTGATCTTTCCCACCATCTTCATCCTCGTGTCCATGGTCTTCTGGCTGATGCGCACGACCGGTGACCCGATCACGGCCGCTCTCGGCGGGCGTCTCGGGCCCGAACAGCTGGCCGAGCGCATCCAGGCCGCCGGCTACGACCGGCCCATCTTCGTGCAGTACATCGAGTACCTGGGTCAGGTGTTCACCGGCAACTTCGGCACGACCATCAGCACCAACCGTCCCGTCTCCGAGATCCTGGTCACCTATGGGCTGGCCACGTTCGAGCTCGTCTTCTACGCCCTCGTCGTCGCGTTCATCGTCGGGATTCCCCTGGGCATGGTCGCCGCCTATTGGCGGGACAAATCCGCGGACGCCTTCCTCCGGGTTTTCGCGATCCTCTGCTACGCCACGCCGGTGTTCTTCTCCGGGCTGTTGTTCAAACTCGTCTTCGCCGTCTACCTCGACGTGCTTCCCGTCTCCGGGCGGGCCTCGACCGGTTCCGAGCTGCAGATGCAGCTGTTGCCGAACCAGACCGGCCTGTACACGATCGACGCCATCCTGACCGGGGACCCGACCGTGCTCGGGGACGTTCTCGAGCATGCCGTGCTCCCCGCGCTGACGCTCGGGCTGCTCACTGCGGGGGTCTTCCTCCGCCTCGTGCGCACCAACGTGATCGGAACCCTCGGCACCGATTACGTCGACGCCGCTCGCTCGCGTGGGGTGAGCGAGTTCCGCCTGGTGCGGAAGCACGCCTACCGGCCGGCCCTGATCCCGATCATCACCGTGATCGGCCTCCAGATCGCCCTGCTGCTCGGCGGCGCCGTGCTGACCGAGACCACCTTCGAATGGAAGGGCCTGGGCTTCATGCTCTCCGAGTTCCTCAAGGCCCGGGACTTCGTGGCCGTGCAGGGGATCGTCGCCCTGCTCGCCGTGATCGTCGCCCTCTCCAACTTCGTCGTCGATATCATCGCCGCACTGATCGACCCGAGAGTGAGGTACTGAGATGAGTGACGCCACCGTGATCTCCGCCCGGCAGAAGCGCAGCGTCTGGTCCCGCCTCCCCGTCGTGCACCAGCTCAGGCAGAGCATCGGACTCCAGCGCGGGATGCTGGTCGCCGGCCTGGTGATCACCACTCTCTTCGTGCTGACCGCCATTTTCGCCCCCGTGCTCGCGCCCTACGGCTTCAGCCAACTGCGCGACGCCGACGGCGCCTTCGGAGCCCAGCAGCCGCCCGGGGGCGCGCATCCGCTGGGCACCACCGTCAGCGGCTACGACGTGCTCTCCCGGGTGCTGTGGGGTGCCCAGACCGCCCTGTTCGTGATCATTGTGGCCGTCCTACTGTCGATCTTCGCCGGGGTGTTCCTCGGACTGGTGTCGGGCTATTTCGGCGGCTGGCTCGACCGGATCCTGGTGGTCGTCTCCGACGCCGTCTACGCGTTCCCATCGCTGCTTCTCGCCATCGTGATGTCGATCGTCATCTCCGGGGGCAAGTCCAACCTGATCGGCGGTGTGCTGGCGGCGGCGATCTCGATCACCGTGGTCTTCATCCCGCAGTACTTCCGAGTGATCCGCGCCGAAACGGTGCGGATCAAGGCGGAGGCCTACGTGGAATCCGCACGCGTGCTGGGTGCCGGCAGCGGCCGGATCATGTTCCGGCACGTGTTCCGCAATGCCACCCGCACCCTTCCGCTGATCTTCACCCTGAACTCGTCGGAGGCCATCCTGACCCTCGCGGGCCTCGGCTTTCTCGGGTTCGGCATTGAACCGACGGCCGCCTCCGAGTGGGGCTACGACCTCAACAAGGCCCTCTCGGACGTCACCAGCGGCATCTGGTGGACGTCACTGTTCCCCGGCCTGGCCATCGTGCTCGTCGTGCTCGGCATTACGCTGGTCGGCGAAAGCCTCAACGACCTGGCCGATCCCCGCCTGCGCGGACGCCGCGCAGTCGGCCAGTCGGCCGGGATCGTCGCGCAGACCTCGGTCGTTCCCGGTGGCACCCTCGTCGCCGGCCCCGGCGGGCTCGACGGACTGGAAGGCGCCGCAACCCATCACACCGAAGGACTCGAGGAGCGACCATGACCGACGTGCTCACCATCACCGATCTGGGCATTTCGTTCGCGACCGACGCCGGAGCCGTTCGGGCCGTTGACGGCGTCACCCTGCGGGTCGCTCCCGGCGAGGTCCTGGCCATCGTCGGCGAGAGCGGGAGCGGCAAGACCGTCACCGCCAAGACCATCCTCGGGCTGCTGCCGGAGACGGCGACCGCCTCCGGGGCCGTCATCCTCAGCAGCAAGGACGGCTCGAGCGAGAGCAACGTCATCGCGCTCAGCACAGCCCAGCTGCGGCAGGTTCGCGGCACCGACGTCTCAATGGTGTTCCAAGAACCCTCGACCGCGCTGAACCCCGTCTTCACGGTGGGTTGGCAAATCATGGAGGGCATCCGCGCGCACGGCCAGTTCAGTCGCAAGGAAGCCCGCAAGAAGGCCATCGAGGTCCTCGGGCGGGTCGGTATCCCCGACGCGGAAACCCGCGTCGACTACTACCCGCACCAGTTCTCCGGCGGCCAGAAGCAGCGCGTCGTGATCGCCATGGCCCTGGTGCTCGACCCCGGCCTGATCGTCGCCGACGAGCCGACCACGGCGCTCGACGTGACCGTGCAGGCCGAGATCCTGGACTTACTGCGCCGCTGCCGCGATGAATTCGGCACGGCGATCGTGCTCATCACCCACAACATGGGCGTGGTCGCAGACCTCGCCGACCGGGTTGCGGTGATGTACCAGGGCAAGGTCGTCGAAGAGGCGGATGCCCAAACCCTCTTCCGCTCGCCGCAGAACGACTACACGAAGAAGCTGCTCGCCGCCGTGCCTCACGTGGGCCAGGGGGTCGTGCACGCCGCCGCCCGTGCCACGGCCCGCGCGGCCGGCTGGGAGCAGCAGGCGCCGGTCGTCGTCGCCGACCAGCTCCGAATCGAATACCCCGGCCGGCTCGGCCGGTCCGGTTTCACCGCCGTCGACGGCGTGAGCTTCCTGATCCGGCCCGGTGAGGTTCTCGGTCTGGTGGGGGAGAGCGGTTCTGGCAAGACCACGATCGGGCGGGCCATCGCCGGCCTGACCCGGGTGACCGGTGGCTCTCTGACCGTGATGGGCCACGAGATGAACGGGTTCAAGGAGCGTGCGTTCCGGAAGTTCCGCAGCGACATCGGGTTCGTCTTCCAAGACCCGGCGTCGAGTTTCAACCCGCTGCTGACCATCGCCGACTGCGTCGCTGAACCGCTGGTGGTGCACGGTCGGGCGAAGAACGCCGCCCACGCTCGCCCGCGGGTCAACGAGCTCCTCGAGGCCGTGCAGCTGCCGCGTGCCTACGGCGACCGTTACCCGCACGAGCTGAGCGGCGGCCAGCGCCAGCGCGCGAGCCTGGCGCGGGCGCTCGCCCTGGAGCCGCCACTGCTGATCGCCGACGAGCCCACCAGCGCTCTCGACGTCTCCGTGCAGGCGCGGGTGCTGGAGCTGTTCGCCGAACTCCAGCGGGAGTTCGGCTTTGCCGCGCTGTTCATCAGTCATGACCTGGCTGTCGTCGACCTCGTCGCGGACCGGATCGCGGTGCTGTACCGAGGAAAACTTGTCGAGGAGGGCACCAGCGCCGAGGTTCTCGGTGCACCCAAGGATCCCTACACCCAGCGGCTCCTGGCCTCCCTGCCCGTGCCGGACCCGGCCGAGCAGGCCCTGCGCCGGGAGGGACTGCGCCGACTGCGTGAGGCAGGATAGACACATGATCCGCGGCGCCGCACCGACAAGTCCGACAAGTCCGACAAGTCCGATCTCCACCAGTGACCTGACGGTCGAGTACCCGCCGCACGGTGCCAGCGGCGCATTCACGGCCGTGCGTGGCCTTACCCTGCAGGTCGGGGTTGGCGAGGTGCTCGGACTTCTCGGGCAGAGCGGTTCGGGCAAGAGCACGCTGGCCCGGGTTCTGTCGGGCGCCGCGTTCAGCCACGGCGGCGGGGGCACCGGCGACGTTCGACCAGAGATCACCGGGGGAGAGGCGACGGTGCTCGGGTACCGGCTCCGCGGCATCCGTCGGCGCAAGCTGGCCCGGCTCACCTTCGGGGTGGGGCACCTCGCCCAGGATGCTGCCGACACGCTGCCCTCGATTCTGACGGTGGCGGAGATCGTGGCCGAGCTCGTGCTCGACCGAGACCGGCGCTACGACCGGCACATCCTCGACGAGCAAGTGGCGACCATGGTCGACGCGGTGCGGCTTCCGTTGTCGGTGCTCACCAAATTCCCCTACGAGCTGAGCAATGGTCAGCGTCAGCGGGTGGCGCTGGCCCGGGCGCTGGTATTCGGGCCGTCGGTCCTGATCGCGGACGAGCCGACGGCCGGCGTCGATGCCACCGTCCGGGACGCCGTGGTCGACCTGATCGGCGAGCTGCAGCGCGAGCGGGCCTTCTCGGCGCTGGTGATCAGTTCCGATCTCAGCGTGCTTCGCCGGGTCGCAGACCGAATCGCCGTGCTGCACCAGGGCGTGCTGGTGGGGCTGGGCACGATCGACGAGGTGTTCGACGACCCGTGGCATCCGTATGTCGCCGGCCTGGCTGCGGCTCTGATGGGGGAGGCGCCGGACGAGGAGAACGACGACGACAACTACGATTACGAGAGTGAATCCGACGAACATGTCATCGAAAACTGAATCCGTGCAACACCAGGCCGTTCTCACCGACGAGGTCACGCCCCTTCCGGCGCACCGACGACCGGCCCCCGGTCCGATCACCATCCTGCCGCGGCCGGAACCGGCCTTCTCCCGGGCGGTCGAGGCTGCCGGGGGAACCGTGACGGAGCTCTCCGGCGAGACCCGCGGACTGATCTGGCTGGACTACGGCCGGGCCGACGAGCTGCGCGCCACCCTGCACGCGTATCCCGGCATCGGGTGGGTGCAGCTCCCCTGGGCGGGCGTCGACGCCTTCAGTGGGGTGCTTGCCGGCCTGGACCGCCCGGACCTTCTCTGGACCAGCGCGAAGGGCGCGTACGCGCAGCCCGTCGCCGAACACGCCCTGGCTCTCACCCTGGCGCTGTTGCGGGTGCTGCCGAAGCGCGCTCGGGCCGAGGGCTGGAGCACGCTGTCCGAGGGGCGCTCGCTCTACGGCCTCAACGTGACCATCATCGGCGCTGGTGGGATCGCCCGTGAGCTGATCCGCCTGCTCGCGCCGTTCGGCACCCACGTCACAGTGGTGCGCCGCAGCACCGAGCCGGTGCCCGGTGCGGCTCAGACGGTGGTGACGGACGCCCTCTCCGGCGTTCTCCAGACCAGCGACGTCGTCGTCGTGGCGGCTGCGCTCACGGGCGGCACCCGCCACCTGATCGGCCGGGCCGAACTCGAGCTGATGCGGCCCGAGACCGTGCTCGTCAACATCGCCCGCGGCCCGCTCGTCGACACGGACGCTCTGGTGGCAGCGCTGGCCGCAGGAACCATCGCCGGCGCGGCCCTCGACGTGACGGATCCGGAGCCGTTGCCGCAGGGGCATCCGCTCTGGGCCGAGGCGCGGTGCTTGATCACGCCGCATTCGGCCGACACGCCCGAGATGACCGCCCCGCTCCTGGCCGAGCGGATTCGCCTGAATGTGGGTGCCTTCCTTGCGGATGGGCGGTACGTCGGGGTCGTTGACCCTCAAATCGGCTACTGACGGTTGACGCCGATTTGGCAGATCACCAACTTTTGATAAAGTAACAGAGCTGTTCAAGCGACATTCCTCGATAGCTCAATTGGCAGAGCAGCGCACTGTTAATGCGCAGGTTCTTGGTTCGAGTCCAAGTCGGGGAGCGAAAGGCCACCAAGGGCTCCACCCCTGGTGGCCTTTTTTGTATCCCGTTCACTTCCGTGCGACGCGGTCGCAGAAAAGGCGGCATCCGTGGAGTCCTGGCTCACCGTGAGCACCGTTCTGGCCGTGCTCGTCGTCGGGCTGCTCGCCCTCTGGCTGGTCACCCTTGTCCGGGCCCGGCGCGTGGTCTTCGACCGCACGGCGGCCGAACGGCTACGCATTGACCTGCAACTGTCTCTTGCCGAACAACAGGGCCGGCTCGGCATCATCCGGGATCTTCAGGACGTGGCCGTGCTGTCCGTCGCGCGGCTGATCACCCGTGCCGAAGGTGCCCGCTACACGGCCGAGAGCGACCCGTCCAGCGCCGTGCGGGTGGCGACGGCATTGGTCGACGATGGCCGGGTGGCGCTGGCCGACATGCGCCGCGTGCTGACGATCGTGCGCGAGGGTGAATCTGTCTCCGCCGCCCAGCCGGGCCTGCAGTCGGCGAAGGACCTGTTCCGAGTCATGCGTGACGCGGGCGTCACCGTGGTCTTCACCGAGTCAGGCGAGCGGTTCCCGCTCAAGCCGGGCGCCGAACTGGCCGTCATCCGTATCCTGCAGAGCGCGCTGGCCAACACCCTCACTCATGGAGGACGAGGCACGGAGGCTCGGGTCACGATCTCGTGGACTCAGGACGGGCTGCAGCTGCTGGTCGCGGATGACGGCATCCGTGCGGTGGCTCGCCGGGACAGTGCCGACGCCGCCGACTTCGCCGCGCGCACGAAGTACACGATCGACGACGACCTCAAGGCGCTGAGTGCGAACGTAGCCGGGGCAGGCATCACCCAGATGCGCGAGCGCACCGCGATGTTCGGTGGCATCTTCAACGCCGGGACCGTGCCCGGCGTCGGGTTCACGGTCACGGCCATCTTCCCGTCATTGCGCTTCCACAACGGCATCCACGGAGTGGACCTCGACCGCGGCTGATTCTTTCGCCGGGCCAGCGGATCAGGCCGGGCCTACCTGGTCAATCTTCAAGGTTGTCGACGCCGGGCATCCAGCTGAGCCCGGGCGTGCCCCAGCCACGCTTGCGGGTCACCTTGAAGGCGATCTTGGCGTAGAAGTGCTCGAGGCGATCCACGTACAGGGTGCCGTCGAGGTGGTCGTACTCGTGCTGGAAGATGCGGGCCAGCCAGTCTTCGGCGTGAATCTCGAAGGGCTTCTGCTCAAGGTCCACCGCGCGCAGGCTGGCGGAGGGGGAGCGTAGCAGCGGGAAGCGTTCGCCCGGATAAGACAGGCAGCCCTCGACGTCCTCGTTCTCGTCGGCCTCGCCCGAGGGAACCGGGGTGATCCACAGTTCCGGGTTGATGGCCGCGCCACGCCACAGGTGGCCGTCGTCATCGAGGTAGTTGTAGGTGAAGAGCCGGAGCGGCACTCCCACCTGCGGCGCCGCCAGACCGACGCCGGGCGCGGCATCCATTGTCTCGAACATGTCCCGCACGAGTTCATGCAGATCATCGTCGAAATCAGTGACGGGAAGGGCGGGGAAGTGGAGAACGGGATCTCCTGAAATTGCTATCGAACGAACGGCCATTCTTCAAGGATAACGGGCCGGTTCTCGATAGGCTCGTTTGAGTGAACCCCGACCTGACCGACCTGGCTGCGGAAATCGCAATCAATCCACGTCAGGCATTAGGGATTCCGCTCGCCCTGGTGGGTGCCGTATTCCTGTCGTTGGGAGCTCAATTCCAGCATCGCGGCGTCACGAAGGTCGAGGCCAAAACGGCTGAGGTCACCGGGGGACTCAACCCGCGCCAGTTGATGCTGCTGCTCGGTCGGCCTTCCTGGGTCTTCGGCACGATAATGCTCGGGCTGGCGATCGTTTTCCAGCTCTCCAGTCTGGCCTTCGCCCCCATCATCATGGTTCAACCGCTCGGCGCCGTCGCCCTCGTGATCACGTCCATCCTGAACTCCCGCATCACCCGGGTCCCCGTCAACCGCGCGTCGAAGATCGCGATCGCGATGTGCGTCGGCGGCGTGGCCCTTTTCGTCACAGTGGCCGCGTTCACCGCCGTGGACAAACCAGTCACCGACGGCAACCTGATCACGATCCTGATCGTGCTCGGCGTCGTGTTGTCTCTCTTCGGCGTCGCGTTCCTCAAGCTGCGTACCCAGTTCAAGGCGATGTTCTACATTGTCGGCGCCGGGGTGCTCTACGGGTTCGTCGCGACGCTGGCCAAGGTCGTCATCAACCGAACCCAGAACGGCAACTTCGAGTGGCTGACCCTGACCTGCGTCATCGGGCTTTTGCTGGCGGCGGTGCTCGGCGCCTACTTCGTGCAAAACGCTTACGCGTCCGGCCCGCCGGACCTGGTCATCGCCGGACTCACCGTGATCGATCCGCTGATCGCCGTCGGCATCGGCATCGTCGTTCTGGGCGAGATCGAACAGGCTCCGCCGTGGGCGGCTGTCGCCTTCCTCGTCGCGGGTGTCGTCGCCATCGTCGGGGTCTTCCTGTTGGCCCGGTATCACCCTCTCGCCGACGACTGACGGCGCTCCAAGCACTCCGTTGGGCGTCCGCGTGGGCGCGCCGCCCCCGGTATGGCTGTTGCAGCACCGGATTAGAATAGGGTTCTAGAAGACTTCGTCAGCGTACGCGCCGTCGAAAACATGATTTATCGCCGGATGACGAACTCCGGCTCACTTACGTTGGGACATTGTCTTTTGTCAGATTTGACCGATTTGCCGAGCGAGTCGTGCCCCCGCGAGCCGGCGAAGAAGCCTCTCCGCATCCTGATCGCGGCGGACACCTTTGCCCCCGACGTGAACGGCGCGGCCCGGTTCGCCGAGCGTCTTGCCGCCGGGATGGTGGGCCGCGGGCACGAAGTGCACATCATGGCTCCAGCCGCGTCACGCAAGTTCGGCACGTGGACCGAGGTGCATGAAGGCCAGCCGATGGTCGTGCACCGTCTGCAGAGCTGGCGCTGGTACCCGCACGATTGGCTGCGGTACGCCCTGCCGTGGTTCATTCCGCGAGAGACCCGGAAAATCCTTGATACGGTCAAGCCGGATGTCGTCCATTTCCAGTCCCACATCAACGTGGGTCGTGCCGTCACGATCGAGGCAGCGAAGCGCGGCATCCGCATCATCGGCACGAACCACTTCATGCCAGAGAACATGCTGGAATTCACCCTTGTCCCAAAGGGCCTGCACGATCGCCTCATCAAGGCCGCCTGGCGGGCTGCGAGGCGTACCTACGGCCGGGCGGAAGCGGTCACCACACCGACCCTGCGAGCCGCCCAGTTCCTGGAGCGCTACACCGGCCTCGAGGGCGTGCTGGCGATCTCATGCGGCATCGACGCCCACAACTACTCGCCGACTTTCGCGCCACGCACCGAGAACCGCATCCTTTTCGTTGGCCGCGTGACCGGCGAGAAACAGATCGACGTGCTGCTGCAGGCCGTGGTCCTGCTCTCGCCCGACCTCAATGTGAAGGTGGAGATCGTCGGTGGCGGCGACCAGAAGCGCAACCTCGAACATCTGTCGCAGACGCTCGGACTCAGTGGTCGGGTCACGTTCACGGGTTATGTGACGGATGCCGAACTGGCGACCGCCTACACCCGCTCGACGGTGTTCGCGATGCCGTCGATCGCGGAGTTGCAGAGCATCGCGACTATGGAGGCGATGGCGTCTGGATTGCCGATCGTGGCCGCCAACGCCATGGCGCTCCCACACCTCGTGCACGATGGCCAGAACGGCTACCTGTTCGAGCCCGGAAACGCTCAGGACCTCGCCGACAAGCTCACGACAGTTCTGACAGCCGCACCCGACGACCTGAACGCGCTCAAAAACAGTTCCCTCCGGCTCATCGGTGTGCACGACATCAACCGCACCCTGAACACGTTTGAGTGCCTGTATCGCGGGGAACCGGTTATCGACGCGGTCACCTCCGACGCGGCCGCCCGCGGCGCGGAGTAGGCGGGCGAGCCCGCCTTTCGAGCCTGTATCGTTGAACCCGGTGATCCACCCGATCACCACAGAATCGGTCGCACACTCGTCAGAGCAGTTGCGTCGATTGGGGCGGTAGCTCAGCTGGTTAGAGCAGCGGACTCATAATCCGTCGGCCGTGGGTTCAAGTCCCACCCGCCCTACAAAAAAACTTCACTTGATCAGGGTGTTTAGTTTCCGCAGCAGAAGCGAGATTCAGACCCATCAACTGACTTTCCTGGATTCAAATACCGGCTGCTTCGCCCGAAGTGCCTTGTGATCAGCAAATCTTGCAGTCATTGGATGGGCGAGCACTCGAGACGGGTACCGTTTATCCACCGTTTATGCCGCCACGCTGGCCTGTTCCGGTCGCTCGTTCACAAGGTGCACGGTCCAGTTGGGATGGCCTCGAGTGTCCTCGAGAGACCACGTGATGGGCCTGGGCTCGAGCGGCTGAGCTCGGAGACGAGGGAGAATTGGGAAAGTACCGAAGCTGGCGATGACGGCTTCACGGAAGGAAACACAACATGACACAGGGACTCAATACCGCCGATGGCATCACAGATGCCGCCATAGAGAGCACCACGGGACACGTTCTCCTCGACCGGGTTTTCGATGCGGTCCTCTTCGATATGGACGGCACCCTGGTCGACTCGACGCGGGCCGCGAATCGCTCGTGGTTGCGTTGGGGTGCGGAAGCGGGCCTCGGGCCCTCGTTCACCGGCGTGGAGCACGGCGTGCCGGCACGGCAGATGGTCGCCCGCCACGTCCCAGAGGACAAAATCGAATGGTCCATCGCTCGGGTCCTCGAGCTGGAGCTCGGCGACCTCGAGGGCGTCGAGATCCTGCCCGGGGCAGCGGAGCTCATGCGGTCCCTGCCCGAAAACCGCCGGGCCATCGTCACCTCCTGCTCCCGTGCGCTGTGCCTGGCCCGGCTCGAGTCCGCGGGCTTTGCCATCCCGGCGACTGTCGTGACCATGGATGACACGCCCCGCGGCAAGCCGTTCCCCGAGCCGTTCCTCAAGGCGGCTGCACGACTGGGCGCGGATCCGCGCCGGTGCGTCGTGGTCGAAGATGCCCCCACCGGCCTCGCAGCCGGCCGTGCGGCCGGCTGCCTGACGATCGGTGTCGTCGGAACGTACACGGCCGACCAGCTTGACGCTGACCTCGTGGTGCCGAGCCTCGACCGTCTGCGCATCAGAGTGCTGGACACCGGCGTCATGTTCGAGCTGCTCCCCGAGTAGTCCCAGGGCGGATATGACGGGGGCTCGTGATCGGTCGCAAGACTTAACACTTACGTTACGGTAGAGTTTGTGGGTCGGGTTGGTTGGCATTCATAGAAGCCAACAACCTGACAATTATCAAGAAGGCTCGTTCGCGCGCTCTCCAGCGATCCACGATCGCCGACGCGCTGAGCGGTCTGCAACTTTGCAAGGAGCACAGTGAATTCAAATTCCTACGTATCAACAACCACTCGCATCGACGGGGTCGGGGGCTACGTCACCCTGGCGTTCCGTCAGACTGCGGAGGCCACCGGCTATGTCAGCCACGCCGAGCCGCGGCCCCGCGTCGGCCGCTTCATCTCTGATGCGCCGAGAGTGTCCCCGATCCGGGCTTAGAGCTCACAGGGAAAAAGACGAGTGGCCCCGCCAGCTGGCGGGGCCACTCGTCTTTGTTGGGATCGGGGCTCAGTGGCCGCCGCCGAGGTTCCCGGCCAGGCGGGTGTGCATCGTGGAGCTGGCTTCGTTCATGCCCACGATGACGACGCGCTTGCCGTGGCGCTCGTACTTGTTGGTGATCGCGTCGAGTGCGGCGACGGTGGAGGCGTCCCAGATGTGGGAGTTCGACACGTCGATCACGATGCGTTCCGGGTCGTCCGCATATTCGAACTGGGTCGTCAGGTCGTTGCTCGAGGCGAAGAACAGGGCCCCGGTGACCGTGTAGCAGGCGGTGGGTACGGTTTCACCCTCGGGCAGGGTGCGTTCCACGTTGACGAAGTGGGCGACGCGGCGGGCGAAGGCGACCATGGCGACGATGACGCCCACGATGACGCCGATGGCGAGGTTGTGGGTGAGCACGATCACGATCACGGTGGAGACCATGACGCTGGTCTCGCTCTTGGGCATGCGCTTGAGGGTGCTCCAGCGGATGCTGTGCCAGTCGAAGGTGAGGTAGGCCACGATGATCATGACGGAGACCAGGGCGGCCATCGGGACGACCGCGAGCAGGTCGCCGAGTCCGAGGACCAGGACGAGCAGGAAGATGCCGGCGAGGAAGGTGGAGATGCGGGTGCGGGCGCCGGAGGCTTTCACGTTGATCATGGTTTGGCCGATCATGGCGCAGCCGCCCATGCCGCCGAAGAATCCGGAGAGCATGTTGGAGACGCCCTGGCCCCAGGCTTCGCGGGTCTTGTGCGAGTGGGTGTCGGTGACTTCGTCGACGATCTTGGCGGCCATCAGCGATTCGAGGATGCCGACCAGGGCCATGCCGAGGGCAAATGGCGCGATGATCGTGAAGGTCTCCCAGGTGAGCGGGACGTTGGGGATGAAGAGCTGGGGCAGGCTGTCGGGCAGGTCGCCCTGGTCGCCGATGGTGGGCACGTTGATCGCGATGACCACGGTGGCGATGGTCAGCACGACGATCGACACCAGCGGCGCGGGAATGACCTTGGTGATGCGGGGCATCACGACCATGATGATGATGCCGACCGCGACCAGCGGGTAGACCATGAACGGCACATTCAGGAGCTGCGGCAGCTGGGCCGTGAAGATAAGGATGGCCAGGGCGTTCACGAAGCCGACCATGACGCTGCGCGGGATGAAGCGCATGATCTTGGCCACGCCGATCACGGCCAGGATGACCTGGAAGACGCCCGCGAGGATGACGGTGGCGATGAAGTAGTCCAGCCCGTAGTCACGGGCGACCGGGGCGATGACGAGGGCGATCGCGCCGGTGGCGGCGGTTATCATCGCGGGGCGGCCGCCGAGGAAGGAGATGGACACGGCCATGACGAACGAGGAGAACAGGCCGACGCGGGGGTCGACGCCCGCGATGATCGAGAACGCGATGGCTTCGGGGATGAGGGCCATCGCCACGACGAGGCCGGCGAGTACTTCCCGGGTGAGGATGCGCGGTGTGCGCAGCGCGGTCATCACCGTCGGTTCAGCCTGGTAGCGATTGGGCGTGGGGGTTTTTTGGAGCAGGGCCATGGGGCCTCCAGTGCGTGGGTCTCTGAAAGAAACCGGGATGGGCAGAAAAAAGGGGGAGGGGGCGCCGCGATGCGCACGCCGACACTGTCACAGGCGACAATGGGGGGTGGGCTCACACCGTAGTGTCAGCCAACACTCGCAACACTACTCTAACGTTAGGGTTGGGTGTTAGTTGATGAACGAAAGGATCCCAGATGACCGCGGATACAGCGACCGGAACGATGCACATCGGCGAGCTGGCCGAGAAGACCGGATTGTCGTTGCGAACGATTCGTCACTATGACGAAATCGGCCTGCTCAAGGCGTCCGGCCGCACTGAAGGTGGGTTCCGGCTCTATACCCAGGAAGACCTGTCGCGGCTGATTTTGATTCGCCGGATGAAGCCGCTCGGGTTCTCGCTCGAGGAAATGATCGAGCTGCTGAAGGTCATCGACATACTCCAGGGCGGCGAGTCGGGCTCGGACAACCCGGAGGTGCGCGAGGAGCTGGGCAACTTCATCCGCCTCGCAGTCGAGCGGCGCGAGAAGCTGCAGCAACAGCTGAAAATGGCAGACGAGTTCCTGGACCTGCTACGCCGCCAGTAGTCACGTAGTCACGCAGTCAGGAGTGCCGTGGCGGCTTCACGAAGAGCGCCAGGACGGCCACGCTGATCGGAATCAGCGCCAGCACCATCGCCGGTACGGTGAACCCTCCGGTCGCGTCGAATCCCAGTGAGAAGGCCACCGGCCCGAACGCCGTCGACGCCAACCCGATCGACATTGCCACCCCACGGATGCTGCCGATATGCACGGTGCCGTAGAAACGAACATAGGACGCCGCCTCCATTCCGCGCAGGCTGCCGCCGGCTGCGCCGAGCACCAGGCCGTAGACGACGGCGGTCCAGCCGGATCCCACGAGTGGCAGCATCAGGAGCGTCGCCGTCAGCGTGCCCATCGCGAACACCATGATCAGTTTCGGGTTGACCCGGTCGACGAGGCTGCCGGTGAGAACGGTGGCCAGAATTCCCGTGATCGTCTGGGGGAGGAAGTTCGCCGCGGCTTCCAGCGGGCTAAGCCCCTGCTCGCCCAGGAGGGCGATCTGGTGGAAGGCGAGTCCGGTGGTCAGCATGCCCGAGGTGGCCAGGCTGGCGGCGAGGAGCCAGAACATGCCCGTTCGGATTGCCTCGGGCAGCGTCCAGGATGGACCCTGAATGGTGATCTGGGCCGTCGATGGCAGTGGCGGCGATGCCGGCGTTGGCCCGGTTGGTACCGTGCGGCGGGTTTGCCGAGGGAACGCGAAGGCAAGGGGAATCACGATCACGGCCACCGCCGCCGCCTCCCACCGCCAGGCGTTGTGGATTCCGACCAGGGCGATGAGTCGTTCCAGGCCGATCGGGGCCAGGGAGATCCCGGCTGAACCGATGGCGCTGGTCAGACCCAGGGCCAGGCCCCGCCGGTGGTGGATGGCGCGGGCGACCGCGGTCGTCGTCGCGAGAGTCAGAGCACCCTGCCCGACCATGCGCACGCCCACGAACCCGGCGGTGAGTCCACCGATCTCACCGACGAAGCTGAGCGAGAACAGGATCAGGGCGAAGGCGGCCCCGAGGGCGATGGTCACCGGGCGGGCGCCCCACCGGTCCAGGGCTCGGCCGACCACAGGTTGGGCGCTTGCGCCCAGGAGCGTTCCGATCAGGTAGCTGACGGAGATGTCGGTGCGAGAGACCCCCAGCTCGGCAATGAGCGGATCGGTGAACACCGACAGCCCGGCCGTTTGGCCGGGCGCCGTCATGACCGAGATCAATCCGGCCGCGCCCACGAGGCTCACCCAGGTCCACGGGACCCGCCGACGAGAGCGGGACGTTCCCGCCGATGCTCTGTCGCTGAGCGGCAGGTGCGAGGCTTCGGTACTGGGGGGTGCTGCGGGAGAAGACACGAGACCTTTCACGGAAGGGGGAACGCACGTCGGCGTTGTCGAGCGTATGCGACCTATTTACCTTACTCTTACGTAAGAGGAGGGTAGACGTTGTGTTCGCTCCGGGCCGCCATCGAATACGCCACTCATCCCTTACGTTACGGTAGGGTTGAGATGTGGGGGCAACTCGCCACTCGCGCTCTGGAGAGGAGCAACTCATGTTCGTTCATCCGCTGGCCCGCACCGATCAGCACCTGATCCAGGACTTCATGCTCACCAAAATCGCTTTGCTCCTGGCCCGGCACGCCGAGCGCTCGGAGTGGATCTTCGAAATGAGAGCCATGGACGAGAAGGCGCGAGAGGGCAGCTCCGGCGGCCCGGCGTTTCTATTCGTCTATACCGTCGCGCGGTACTACATCGCCGTGACGCGCACCCAGCCCGAGGCTCCGGCTGACACCGGCCGGTTAGGCAAACCCCGTTCGACGTTTGTCGATGACTTCACGGATGCTGTCGCCGCCAACGATCCGCAACGAGCCCTGTCCCTCTGGGTGACTTCACCCTTCAGCGTTAAAACCGGTGTGGCCGCACCAGCAACCCAGGAGCTCGCTTTCGGCTTCATTGATCGGCTCACCGATTCCGAGCCGGCCGTCACCGCTAACAACGTGGCGGACTTCCTCCCGGACCCGTTCGTCCCTGTTTTCCTCGGCAACGAGAAGCCTCAGCCCTAGCCCACAGGGTCCACCCGATTTTGCTACACCCATCACCAGGCACCGCCTAATGTGGGCGGCACTGAATATCAAGACCGGCACGCTGGTATGCGCCCGGCCTCGCACCAAGAAATGAGTTACTTTGACCAAGCATCAGCTCGACCTGTCCACCCCGCCGCCTCTGCCCAAGCGAGGCCTGCGCGTCACGCCCCTCGGCGGTCTCGGTGAGATCGGTCGCAACATGACCGTCTTCGAACACCAGGGCAAGCTCCTGATCGTCGACTGCGGTGTGCTCTTCCCGGAGGAGAACCAGCCCGGCATCAACGTGATCCTGCCTGACTTCTCCTCCATCCAGGACCGGCTGCAGGACATCGAGGCGATCGTGCTCACCCACGGCCACGAAGACCACATCGGCGGGGTCCCCTACCTGCTGCGCGAGCGCAAGGACATCCCGATCATCGGGTCGGAACTGACTCTGGCCTTCATCAGCGCCAAGCTCGAAGAGCACCGCATCACGCCCCGCCTGATCGAGGTCAAGGAAGGGCAGCGCCGTAAGGCTGGCCCGTTCGACCTCGAGTTCCTGGCCGTGAACCACTCCATCCCCGACGGGCTCGCCATCGCGATCCGCACCGAGGCCGGCCTGGTGCTGCACACCGGTGACTTCAAGATGGACCAGTTCCCCCTCGATCACCGCCTCACCGACCTGCCCGGATTCGCCCGGCTCGGCACCGAGGGCGTCGACCTGTTCCTGGTCGACTCGACCAACGCCGACGTGCCCGGATTCACCACCACCGAAGGCGACATCCGCCCGGCCATCGACGCCGTGTTCCGCACGGCGCCGCGCCGCATCATCGTCTCGAGTTTTGCCAGCCACGTGCACCGCATCCAGCAGGTCATCGACGCTGCCGCCCGTCACGACCGCAAGGTGGCCTTCGTCGGCCGCTCGATGGTGCGCAACATGGGCATCGCCGCGAAGCTCGGCTTCCTCGACATCCCGCAGGGACTGCTCGTGGACGCCAAAGCCCTGGAACGGATGAAGGACAACAAGGTCGTGCTCATCTGCACCGGTTCGCAGGGGGAGCCCATGGCCGCCCTGGCCCGCATGGCCAACCGTGAGCACACCATCCGGATCGGGGAGGGCGACACGGTTCTTCTGGCGAGCTCGCTGATCCCCGGCAACGAGAACTCGATCTACCGGGTCATCAACGGCCTCACCCGCTGGGGTGCCAACGTCGTGCACAAGGGCAACGCTAAGGTGCACGTCTCCGGCCACGCCTCGGCCGGCGAGCTCACCTACTGCTACAACATCGTCAAGCCCAAGAATGTCATGCCGGTGCACGGCGAATGGCGCCACCTCACCGCCAACGCGAACCTCGCCATCCGTACCGGTATCGACGAGGAACAGGTCCTGGTCGTGGAGGACGGCGTGGTCGTCGACCTCGTCGACGGCGTCGCCAAGGTCACCGGCCGAGTCGCGGCCGACCTCGTCTTCGTGCACGGGATGACCGTGGGCGGTGAGGGGTCGGATGAGGCCCTTGCCGACCGGGTCCAGCTCTCCGAAGACGGCGCCCTGACGATCCTCGGCATCCTGGATACCCGAACGGGCCTTCTCGTCGAGCCGGTGGAGTTCATCGCCCGCGGCTTCGTGCAGGATGACGAGTGGATTCGAGGTGCAACCAAGTCGATCGACGACGCCCTCGCCGCCGCGAACAAGGTCAAGACCGTCAACGGGGCCGAACTCGAGGACATCTTCACCCAGAGCGTGACCCGGTGGATGCAGCGCAAGTACCGCCGCATTCCGGTCATCACCTCCGTCGTCGTCGACGCCTAACCGGCCCGGCGTCACCAGCACGTCGAATGGGCGGCCGCGTAATGCGGCCGCCCATCTGTGCACCCGGTGAGACGTGCGCCTAGTAGTCGGTGGGAACCGCGGTGCTGCCCGTGGCGAGATCCTCGAGTGTCAGCTCGGGGTGGTCCCTGACTGTGTTGCGCAGCCGCCACGGAGTGCTGAACAGGGCTAGGAGGGTGCCGTCGGACCGCAGCAGCACCTCGACCTGGCGGTCGTGCCCGAGGATCTCGGCGCTTTCACGATCGGTGCGCCGGGCGAGTTGGTAAGGAAGTGCTTCCAGACGGATGGCGGCGCCGAAGTCGTGAGTCATGCGGTCCTCGACGACTTCGAACTGCATCGGTCCGACGGCGCCGAGCACCGGCGCCTGGTCACCGCGCAGTTCTGAACGCATGACCTGGATGACGCCCTCGTGGTCGAGTTGGTCGATGCCGCGCCGAAACTGTTTGTGTTTGCTGCTGTCTGCCGGGTGTGCCACCCGGAAATGCTCGGGTGCGAACAGGGGCATGGGTGGGAATTCAACCGGGTCCTGGTCGTAGAGGGAGTCTCCGACGCGCAAGGATGCCGCATTGATCAGGCCGACCACGTCGCCGGGCCAGGCTTCGTCGGCCGTTTTGCGTTCCTGGCCGAACATCTGCTGGGCGTACTTGGTAGCGAACGGCCGTCCGCTGGCGGCGTGGGTGACGACCATTCCCCGGTGGAAGACTCCGGAGCAGACGCGGACGAATGCGACGTGGTCGCGATGTGCGGCGTTCATCCCGGATTGGACCTTGAACACGAATCCGGAGAACGCGGCGTTGACGGGGCGGCGGCGGCCGGCGATATCGGCTCGCGCTTCGGCCGGTGGGGCGGATTCGACCAGCGTTTCCAGAAGCTGCTGCACGCCGAAGTTCAGCACGGCCGCGCAGAACAGCACGGGTGTGGTCTCCCCGGCAAGGAATCGGGCCTCGTCATGGTCCTGGCCCTCGACTCGGAGCAGACTGGATTCCTCGGACGCTGTCACCCAGGCGTCCCCTTCTGCGGTTTCCGCGTCAGCCGGGCTGAAGCGGTCTTCGACCGCGGCCGTGGCGCCACCGGGCGTGCGGGTGTACCGCACATAGTCGCCGGACCGGCGATCGAGTACCCCGCGAAAATCTCCCGAGATGCCCACCGGCCAGGTGAGCGGCGTGGGTATGAGGCCGGTACGGGCCCGGATCTCGTCCATCAGGGCGAGGGCGTCCTCGCCGGGGCGGTCCCACTTGTTGATGACGGTGATGACGGGCAAGCCGCGCTGCCGGCACACGTCGAAGAGTTTCATCGTCTGCACCTCGAGGCCTTTGCTGGCGTCGACGAGCATGACGGCGGCATCGACGGCGGAGAGCACCCGGAACGTGTCTTCGGAGAAGTCCGCGTGGCCAGGGGTGTCCACCAGGTTGATCACCGTGTCGCGATAGTCGAACTGGATCGCGGCCGAGGTGACGGAAATGCCGCGGGCCTGCTCCATGGCCATCCAGTCGGACACTGTTCCTCGTCGGCCGGCCTTGCCATGCACCGCGCCTGCCTTGTCGATCGCGTGGGCGTGCAAGAGCAGCGCCTCCGTGAGGGTGGACTTGCCGGCGTCGGGGTGGGAGATCACCGCGAACGTGCGACGGCGGAGGGCCTCGGACAGAACGTCGAGGTTGGACACCTCTGGGGGATGGATCATTGATTCTTTCCTCGGGAAGGGACGGTGACACGGCATCTGGTGCCAGGGGAGTCAGAGGGCGCGGAGCATCTCCACGAAATCGCTTGCCAAGCCGATCCGTTCACGCAGGGCGTGTTCGCGACATTCGGCGTCGGCCAGTATTGCGGCCAGCTCCCGGCGATCGGCCGGTGTTGGTGCAGAGGAGGCGGATTCGACCCGGTCCAGTATCGCCAGGTCGTCCCGGATTTCGGTTGTGCTCAGCGACAGTGCGCGCATGGCACGGATGACCCGGGCCCGGTCCAGGTCTGCGGGAGCGTAGAAACGGTATCCGCACTCGCTACGCCCGGAGGCCTGAAGCACTTTGATCTCGTCATAGTGCCGGACGGTGCGTTGAGAGAGTCCGGTCCGGTCGGCGAATTCACCGATAAGCATGACAGCCACCTCTTTTCGTGCAGAAAGAACCGCACATATCTACTCTAACGTAAGAGTAGTGTTTGTGGTTGAGACAAAGATCTGAGGACTATGAATAGTGGAACCAAGCAACATCCGTGGTCACGTTATGTGGCTCTGGGCGATTCCTTCACCGAGGGCATCGGCGATCCGGAACCGGCCAGCCTGGGCGGGTATCGGGGCTGGGCCGACCGCATCGCGGAAGTACTCAGCGCCGGCACGGACGACTTCGCCTACGCCAATCTCGCCGTTCGCGGAAAGGTGCTCCGGCAGATTGTCGACGAGCAGATCGAGCCGGTGCTCTCGTTGCGCCCGAACCTGATCACGATTTCGGCTGGCGGGAATGACGTCATCCGGCCGCGCAGTGACCCGGACGAGGTCGCGGTCCGGTGCGAGGCCGCCATCGAACGGCTCAAGCGGGACAACGCGACGATCGTCCTGTTCACCGGTCCTGACCTCGGCTTCTCCCCGGTATTTCGCGGCGTTCGCGGCAGGATCGCCATCTACAACGAGAATTTGCGGGCCATCGCGGTCAGACAGGAGTGCGTTGTCGCTGACCTGTGGGCCCTGACCGAGATTCAGGATCCCCGCATGTGGGCGCCCGACCGGCTGCACTTGAATGCCCTCGGACATCACGCGGTGGCCCGCAGCGTGCTCTCGGCTCTCAATGTCGCGAATGTACTCCAGGCCTATGACCCCGAACCGATGCCGGACGGTACCTGGCGAGGCGCCCGCACCGATGATCTCGTGTGGGCTCGCACCTATCTGGCGCCCTGGCTGCTTCGACGGGCCAGGCGGCAGTCCTCGGGTGACAATCTGCTCCCCAAACGGCCCACTGCCCTGTCCCTGAACGGGCCTCGGGCCTGAGCTGCAGTCGTCGCGGCGGTGGCCTCTAGAGCTCGAGCGCCCCGATGACCTCGCTGTAGCGGGTCTGGCCGACGTCGGTGAATCCGACGCGGTGGAAGAAGGCCTCCGGCCCGGCGGCCCCGGGTTCCCAGATCACGGTGACGCGATGGAGTCCTCGGTGGCGGGCTTCGTCGGCGAGGGCGGCGACGGCGAACGTCCCGACGCCCTGACCCTGGGCGTCCGCGTGCACGCTGATGCGCCAGAGGCACGCCCGGAATTCTTCCTCTTCGGCGTCGGGGTCGAAGTTGCCATGGATGAATCCGACGACTTGGTCTTCGTGCAACACCACTCGTTGCCAGGAAACGGTCGGATTTGTCGCTGCTGCTGCCACCGAATATGAAACGGGGGTGATGAATTGCTCCTGCCCCGGCTTCAGACTCAGGTTGTTGGCCGCAACTACGTTGCTGGCGGACAGTACTTCCAATCGCAGCTCAGTCATACGAATCGATTAGCCTTTCTGGTCTTCGTTCTCTGGTCTTCGTTCTCTGGTCTTCGTTCGCTGGTGGAACAACGGCGGTCGCATCGATGCGGGCGATGCGGCCGCCGCTGGTCGGGTGGGCGGCGTCAGCCGAGTGCCGCCATCAGATGGGTCAGGTTCGTTTCCGGTGTCGGCAGGGTCAATGTGATGACGGGGAGTCCCTGGTCCAGGAGATCCTGGGTGTCACCGGCGGCCTGGGCGGCCAGAAGCTGCTCGAACGTGAACGGGCGACCCGGGATGAAGAGATCCGTGGATCCGGTTGTTGTGATCTGCAGGAACACACCCTTCGCCGAGCCTCCTTCTTGGTAGAGGCCGGTGGAGTGCAGGAATCGAGGACCCCAGCCCAAGGTCACCGGTCGGCGTGCCTTGGTGGCCAGGCTGTCACGCAGATCTTCCAGTTGGGGGAAGGCCAGGCGGTCGGCATAGACCTGCACGGCCACATAGCCGTCGTCGCCGAGGAATGACAGCAGGGAGTCCACGGCCTCCTTCAGCGTGTGGGAGTCGTTGACGATGTCGGCGGAGCCGCGCACCTCGATTCGCTCCGAGGTCAGTGCGGGGGGCACGGGTTGAGATCCCACTTGGACAAGTGCGCGCGTCGCCATATCCGACGCGTCGATGTCGGGCTGTGCGAACGGGTTGATGCCCAGAATCCGTCCGGCCACCACGCTCGCGTACTCCCACAGGAGAACCAGGCCGCCCAGGGAACCGCTGACGATGATGTCTCCCGGCCGGGAGTCCTCGTAGCAGTCGGCGTCATCGACCAGGCGCACGATCTGCAGATCGGGCAGGTGCATGGCCTCCCGGGCGTCGAGTTCCGGTGCGTTCGGGGCGAGCGTGAACGGGAAGAGGCCTCCCGCTCGCTTGCCGATGGACTCGGTGATCAGCTGTTCGGCCCAGAGGTCAAAGCCGACGGCTCTGGTCCCGGTGACGATGAAGCCGAGTTTGTCCCTCAACGGGTTGGTGGCCGCGATTGCGGCACCGAGAATGAACCCGGGATTCTCGATCGCGTCCACGGCCAGATCTGGGGTGATCGCCTCCGCCTCGTCGAGGAGCTGCTGGATATCGGCACCGGCCAGGCCGGCCGGAACCAGCCCGATGGCCGTCAGTGCCGAGTATCGGCCGCTGACACGGGGGTCAGTGAGGAAAACGCGGTAACCCGCGCGGCGCGCGCTGCCTTCGAGCGGGGTGCCCGGGTCGGTGACGACGATGATGCGTCCTCGAGGATCGATGCCGGCATCGACAAAGGCCTTCTCGTAGGCGCGGAGTTGGCTGTCTGTTTCGATGGTTTCGCCGGACTTCGAGCAGATGACGAGGGCCGTGCTGCTCAGGCGGTCGTGGAGGGCGGCGTGCACTCGGTCGGGATCGGTGGTGTCCGGAACGGTGAGCTCGACCCCGGCGGTGCGGGCGATCATCTCCGATGCCAGGGCGGATCCGCCCATCCCGCCCAGCACGATGTGGCTGATCCCCGCGGCGGCGAGTTCATCGCGCAGGGCGAGGATCTCAGGAATGAGGGGCCGGGCGGCGGCGACTGCCGGTGTCCAGCCGAGACTGATTCGGGCGGTCGCCCCCGTGGCGGCTCCCCACAGGGTTGCATCCTGGGCGCAGAGGCGCGTGGCGACCCTATCCGCGACGAGCAGTGGGACTGCGCGTCGGACAGCCGATTCCGTGTCGCGGCTGCGGCGAATCGTGACGCTCATTTGGCTGCCTCCAGGGCCAGGCGGACGGTTTGGAGGAGGTCGTTCCAGGACGCCCTGAATTTGTTCAGGCCCTCCGCCTCGAGGTAGTCGGTCACTCCGGCATAGGAGATGCCGATGGCAGCGATCCTGTCCAGGATCTTCACGGCGGCCGGGTATGAGCCGGTGATCGTGTCACCCCGAACACTGGCATGGTCGTGGGTGGCCTCGAGTGTTCGTTCGGGCATCGTGTTCACGACATCACTGGCGGCGAGCTCGACGACGTACATCGTGTCGGGCCTGGTCGGGTCTTTGACGCCGGTTGACGCCCAGAGCGGCCGTTGTTCGTTGGCTCCGGCCGCGATCAGTCCCTGTGCGCGCTGGTCAGTGAACGATTCCTGGTAGACCTCGTATGCGAGCCTCGCGTTGGCGATTCCTGCTTGTCCCCGCAGGGCGTGGGCCTCGTCCGTGCCAATGGCGTCCAGTCGGCGGTCGATTTCCGTGTCCAGTCTGGACACGAAGAAGGATGCAACGGAGTGGATGCTGGACAGGTCCAGTCCGGCTCTCTTCGCCCTCTCCAGCCCTGCCAGGTACGCTGCGATCACCTCGCGGTAGCGGTCCAGACTGAAGATGAGGGTCACGTTGACGCTGATCCCGGCACCGATGACCGCCGTGATGGCCTCCAGCCCTGCAGCGGTAGCGGGAATCTTGATCATCACGTTGTGCCGGTCGATTCGGGACCAGAGGGCCTTTGCTTCGGCAATCGTGGCATCGGCCCGATGGGCGTTCACGGGCGCACACTCGATCGAGACCCGTCCGTCGAACCCCTGGGTCTGCACGAAGATGGGCCGGAGAATATCCGACGCCAAGGCAACATCCGTGGTCGTGATTTCAAAGACCGCATCAGCCGCGCTTGTGCCTGTGCCCGCCAAATCCTTGATCTGCTCGGCGTAAGACTCACCGTGGGCGAGGGCCGCCGCGAAGATCGTCGGGTTGGTTGTGACCCCGACCACATTGCGGGTCTTGATGAGTTCTTTCAAACTCCCGGACTGGATTCGCTCCCGCGACAGGTCATCAAGCCAGATGCTGACTCCCGCATCGGAGAGCCTTTGCGTGGGAGTCATTGTGGACGTGTGGGTCATAGCTGTTATCTCCTTGACGCTGGCAATAGTCAAGGCCAGCTGGTTTCGTCGCGGTGATCACGGCAAGGTCGTTGCCTGTTGCAAACGTGGGGGAGGGTTCAGCTTCTATCGCTACCGGATCACAGCACCCCAACTCTACACTTACGTAAGAGTATGTTTCGAAGATCAGGTCGTGGTGACGTAGACGGTGTTGGTCGACGCGCCGCCGGTGAGGGGGTTGTCGAAGGAGATGACGTGGGCGGTGGACGTCACGAATACGCTGCCCAGGCTCGCCAGGAAATCGTCGTCGGGCGGATCGTCGGACCACAGCGCGAAGATGCCCCCGACCTGGAGGTGACGCGCGAGCGCCTGCAGACCCGAGACGGTGTAGAGATCGGCATGACTGGGATCCAGCTGGTGGCGCGGCGAGTGATCGATGTCGACCAGGATCGCGTCGTAGCGTGGGGAATCGGGCGTCGGCTCAGCGCGCATCAGTGCGAAGAAGTCGTCGGCCTGCAGTCTGGTGCGTGCGTCGCCGGTGAGGGCGCTTGACGTGGGAAGCAGCCCTCGCTGGTGCCAGTCGATCACGGTGGGAAGGGCGTCGACGACGGTGAGGGCGTGCACGCGCGGGTCGGCCAGGGCCGCCAGTGCGGTGTAGCCCAGTCCGAGTCCGCCGACGAGCACGGCCAGTTCGTCGCCCTCGGTTGCGGCGAGGCCCAGGTGTGCCAGCTCTTCTTCAGCGACGGTGAAGAGGCTGGACATGAGGAACTCCTCGCCCAGCTTCACCTCGAAGACCTCGACCCCCAGCGTGGGCTCGATCCGACGCCGAAGAGTCAGGTCGCCCATCGGCGTCGGCTGCCAGTCCAGTTCCTCGAATCTCACGATCATCGGCGGCCTCTCTCTTTCGCCATGTTGTTCCCGTGCACGGTTACTCGCCGCCGAGGTTTCCGGCGAGGCGGGTGTGGATGAGGGTGCTGGCGTCGTTCAGGCCGACGAGGATCACCCGTTTGCCGTGGCGTTCGTACTTGTTGGTGATCGCGTCGAGTGCGGCGACGGTCGAGGCGTCCCAGATGTGGGAGCGGGTCATGTCGATCACGATGCGGTCGGGGTCGTCCGCGTACTCGAACTGGGTGGTGAGGTCGTTGCTGGAGGCGAAGAAGAGCTCGCCGGTGACCGTGTAGAACGCGGTGGGCACAGGCTCACCCTCGGGCAGGGTCCGCTCGACGTTGACGAAGTGGGCGACCCGGCGGGCGAAGGCGACCATGGCCACGAGCACCCCCACGATCACGCCGATCGCGAGGTTGTGGGTGAGCACGACGACCACGACGGTGGCGACCATGACCGTCGTCTCGCTCTTCGGCATCCGTTTCAGGGTGGACCAACGGATGCTGTGCCAGTCGAAGGTCAGCACGGCCACGATGATCATCACGGCGACCAGGGCGGCCATTGGGATGATCGCGACCAGGTCGCCGAGGCCGACGACGAGGATCAGCAGGAACACTCCGGCGAGGAATGTGGAGATGCGGGTGCGGGCGCCGGAGGCCTTGACGTTGATCATGGTCTGGCCGATCATGGCGCAGCCGCCCATGCCGCCGAAGATGCCCGACAGCATGTTGGCGACGCCCTGGCCCCAGGCCTCGCGGGTCTTGCGGGAGTGGGTGTCGGTGATCTCGTCGACGAGTTTCGCGGTCATCAGGGACTCGAGCAGGCCCACGAGCGCCATTGCGATGGCGTAGGGGGCGATGATCGTGAAGGTGTCCCAGGTGAGTGGAACGTTGGGGATGAATAGTTCGGGCAGGCTTTTCGGCAGTTCGCCCTGGTCGCCGACGGTGGGCACGTTGATCGCGGTGACGACGACGACCACGGTGAGCAGCACGATCGCCACGAGCGGGGCGGGAACGATCTTGGTGAGGCGGGGCATCACCACCATGATCAGCAGTCCCACGGCGACCAGCGGGTAGACCATGAACGGCACTCCGAGAAGGTGGGGGAGCTGGGCCATGAAGATCAGGATCGCGAGAGCGTTGACGAAGCCGACCATCACGCTGCGGGGGATGAACCGCATCACCTTGGCCACGCCGAGCACCCCGAGAACCACCTGGAAGACCCCGGCCAGGATGACCGTGGCGATGAAGTAGTCCATCCCGTACTCGCGGGCGACGGGGGCGATCACCAGTGCGATCGCGCCGGTCGCCGCGGTGATCATCGCCGGTCGACCGCCGAGGAACGCGATCGACACGGCCATCACGAACGAGGAGAACAGTCCGACCCGGGGATCGACGCCGGCGATGATCGAGAACGAGATCGCCTCGGGAATCAGCGCCATCGCCACGACGAGGCCGGCGAGAACCTCCCGGGTGAGCAGGCGCGGAGAGCGCAGCGCGGTCAGCACCGAAGGGTCGGCCTTATAGCGAGTGGATTTGGGCGAACTCGTGAGAACAGCCATGAGGCCTTCCGGCAGGGAACGAAGCCGGACCTGGGAGGACAGCCGACAGGGAAACGCTACCCTAACGTCAGGTTAGGGGTGCTCAGGGGGGTGGCATTCCTACGCCACTAGCTGGACCTGGAACCGTCAACCTAACACATACGTTAGGGTTGAGTTGCGACGTTCGGACGTCTCTGATGCGCCTCCACGCCGCGCTCAGCCACGCCGGGATCAGTCCTGATCCGATCAGTTGACGCGATACGCATCCGGAGTGCACCTCCGCAGGAGAAACACATGACAGACACCCTTACCACCGACGAGGCAGCCGAACATCGTTACCTCGCGAAGACGCTCGAGCTTTTGGAGTCGGCGCACGCGAACATGGTCGATTCGATCGACCGCACGGCCATCTCGATCGGTCAACAGAAGCGCCAGATGTGGGAGCATCAGCGCGATATGGATCACGCGGAGAAGGCGAATGCCCGCATGGAGGTCTCAACGACGATCACGGTCGGCAATTACGCGGTCAAATTACGTGACTCTCTCGAGCGGCTGAGAAACTCGCCCTACTTCGGGCGGGTCGACTTTCTACGCACGGACACGGATGTCTCACGGCCGTATTACATCGGCGTGCACGGTTTCTGGGACCCCGAGACGCAAGACCTCCGGGTGCACGATTGGCGTGCACCGGTTTCGAGTCTCTACTACGACTACGAGACCGGTTCGGCGTCGTTCCTCGCGCCTGAGGGGGTCGCCGAGGGCGAGATCACGGGCAAGCGCCAGTACAAGATCGAGGGCGGACAGCTGCAATATCAGCTCGAGAGCTCGATCAATATCGGTGACGAGGTGCTGCAGCGCGAGCTCAGCGAGTCAGCCGATGACAAGATGCGCAACATCGTCGCGACGATCCAGCGTGAGCAGAACGCGGTGATCCGCAACGAGACGGCCACTGTGCTCATCCTGCAGGGCGTTGCGGGCTCCGGCAAGACCTCCATCGCACTGCACCGGTTGGCGTTTCTGCTCTACCGGTTCAAGGACACCCTGTCGTCCAGCAACGTCATGATCCTGTCTCCGAACAAGGTCTTCGCCGACTACATCGCCGACGTCCTCCCCGAGCTGGGCGAGGAGCAGGTCGCGGAGATCGACCTGGACCGCATCGCCGCGCGCTTCCTCACCAAGGTCGTGCAGCACCAGACTTTCAGCGAGCAGGTCAGCGGCCTCCTCGACGACGTCGACCAGGCTGCCGCCGATCGGATGCGAGCCAAAGCGACCCCGGAGTTCGTCGAGGCCCTGAACGAGTGGATCGCCGCCCGGGCAGAGGACTTCATGCCCGATGGGATTCTGCAGCATTCAGAGCGGGTGACCGCCGACTGGGTCGCAGAGACCTACGCGAGCGGACACACCTCTCCCGTTTTCACCCGACTGGATCGGGTTGCCGACAGTGCTATCCACCTGATGAAGCAGCGCGTGCTCGACCGAGACGGCAAATGGAGTGCCACCGACTCGACCGGTGTTCGCAAGCAGGTTCGCGCAATGTTCCCCTTCAGAGACGCTCTCGCGCTGTACCGGGCGTTCTTCGATCAGCCATCGCGTCTCGGACAATTCAAGATGCTCGATCGGAAGCGCATCGAGCACTCGGACGTTGCACCGTTGATCTTCACGATCATTGCGACGGCACGCCATGACAGCTACGAAGACATCCGTCACCTGCTCGTCGATGAGATGCAGGACTACACCCCCATCCAATACGCGGTCCTGCGGAAGCTGTTCGCCTGCAACATGACGATCCTCGGCGATTCCAACCAGTCCGTGAACCCGTTCAGCTCTTCGAACCTCGAGACGATTTTCAGCATCTTTCCCGAAGCCGACTGCCTCGAGCTCTGCAAGAGCTACCGCTCGACCACCGAGATCACCGAATTCGCTCAGAACATCTCCCGCAACGACAAGCTCATTCCCATTGAACGCCATGGCCAGCCGCCGCAGCTCGTCGGCTGTGACACTCCACAGGACGAGACCGCGCTCATTCTCGACATCATCGCGGCGCACGAGCGAAGCGAATACCGATCGCTCGGGATCGTCTGCAAAACTCTCGACCAGGCCGAGCAGCTCTATCGAGCCGTCGCTGCGGAGGGGATCGAACTCACCCTCCTCGATTACGACAGCAAGACCTTCACCGGTGGGATCATCATCACCTCGGCCCACATCGCCAAGGGACTCGAGTTCGACGTGGTCATCGTCCCGCACGTCAATGACGCCGTCTATGCCACCGATATCGACCGCAGCATGCTCTACATCGCGTGCACGCGCGCCATGCATCAGCTCCACCTCACTCACACCGGCACTGCATCGACGTTCCTACAATTCGAGCGTGAGCGAAGCGGATCGTACTGAACCGGTAGAGCCCTGCCCTGTCAGGACGTTCAAGTGATCGAAACTAAGCGGCAGTCGGTTTACTCTTCTCTCTGGGGCATGAAGGGCCTCATCGGCCGCCGGTAAGCGATCTCGTCCTCAAGACTCTGAGGGCACCACGGGAAGCTCGAGTCCGCAGTTCCAAAACAAAATTGCGGGCTGCTCGCGGTAAAAGCTCGACACCGACACCGACACCGACACCGATCCAGCATCCAAGGTTATCTGAGACGCGAATCGCGGGGCCATTCGCACGTACACGGCCGTGAGGATGCGCAGGAAGTGGCCATGCGCGACCAGGGCGACATCCCCGTCGGCCAACTTCCGGCACCGCGGCCAAGATCCTCTCCTCGAGCAGTGGCGGAACATCCGTGAGTCCTGTGTGTTTGCCATCCCTCGACCACTCCGTCTCGCCGTGACGAAGGAGAAGCAGCCTCCCCGACGGGTTATCCGGAGTGGGGTATTCGGTTAGTGGATCGCCAGTGAGCACACGGCATCAGTAATACCGAATCCACTCCGGGAGGGTCAAGTTCTGTTTGGTGGTGTTTCGTTGTTGGTCAGGGGGCGACCTCGAGCGCCCTCGACCTTGTTGCAGTACAATGCAACACAGGAGGACTAAGATGTCGACAACGATTGCAGACACGCGCCGGGCAGTCGGGTGGACGGTTCGTGATCTCGCTGAGAATCTGGGTGTTGCTCCCAGTACAGTCACGCGGATGGAACAGTCCGAGCGGGACGACCGGATTCAGCTCGGAACGCTCAAGCGTGCCCTGGCTGTGATGGGGCGCCGTCCTCGCATGGAGGTCGTTAACACTCGTCGTGAGGAGAGGGTGACGATGGAACTGCATCGCGTTCTCGCGAACAAGCTCAGGACCGATCCGCAGGCTGTGCTTGATGTGGTGCCGGACAACCTCGCTCGCCTTCGGGCTCGGCTTCGTTCCCCGATCGGGCAGAAGTGGGTGGATCGTTGGACCGAGCTTGTGGATGGTCCCGTGGACCTACTCATCCTGGGCATGCTCGCGGACACTCCGGAAGGGCGAGAACTCCGACAGAACTCGCCGTTCGCTGGCGCTCTCACTCAGGGCGAGCGGGTCGCAGCAATCGAGCGGGCTAACCAGGAATGAAACGCAGGGAACTCGAGGAGGCGATCCGGCAAGTGACCAGGGTCACTGAGCAACGCGAGGTACTCGTCATCGGCAGCCAGGCCATCCTCGGAGTGGTCGCAGTTTCACATGGACCACGGCTTCTACGTGCAGGGTGTCAACGTCACGACCGCGGTGCTCCCGAATGGCTGGGAGACCCGCACGGTTCAGCTGGCACCAGACGGTCCCAACGGCGCACTGGCCCGATGCCTCGATCCACACGACCTGTGTGCCGCGAAGCTGGTTCGCGGTGACGAAAAGGACCTGGAGTTTGTGGATGCGCTAGTCGAAGCCGGGCTCATCGATCCCGTCTCCCTCGTGCGGATCTGCAAGAAGCTCCCGGTCACCGATACCCGACGCAACATTACGATCCAGCGCGCGCAGGACTTCTTGTCTGGATAGTTCGTCATGGACTATAGATCCCTGAAGAATGGAGCGCCGGTGCCGAGGCCTCGTGTGCCGGCATCCCTGGACTCCGTCGCCGCCCTTATCTCAAAGATTTAGGGACGATTGATGGAAAAACCGCCCGAAGGAACCATCAACGCGGCGTTGGTCGCGATCAACCGATCGGGTAGCCCATGACGGTCACGAAGAACCACTCTGCGGTCTCCGGTTGCGGATCATCGGCAGACTTGATGCGCGCACGTTTATGCACCGTTTATTGCCTCGAGACCGGCCTAGGTGGGTCGAAGTGGGTCGATACAATTGGCTCAGAAATTGCAAGGAACTACCGGTCAGGTCGAGATCACTCGAGGTCACGACGCTCGGGTCGAGACGTTCAGCGGGGTCGTCGGAAACCGTCGGTCCTGGGTTCAAGTCCCAGCCGCCCTACTTTAAAATAACCGCTGATCGGGATTTATTTTTATTACAATGGGTCTTTCGCCTAGTCGGATTGCACCCACCTCCGCTCTAGACTCCGGTCTAGGTTTGAGCTCCGGGCAGAACTCCGTTACGCGTCCCTTCGCTTTGGGTACGCAGTGGACGTCCCGTGTCTCCGAGGCTGTCATTTTCCGTTCACGATTGCACAATGTGAGTTCACGCCTGCACAGCTCGTCCGTCTGCTGCGGAGCTGCCCGGCGGGCAACTCGTCGCGGGATACATGCGCGGCAGCACCCTTCCTGTGCGCGGCATTTGCCGCCGGTTTCACTGAGGGAGACCGCCAGGCGCAGTGGTGCTACCCAAAAAACGGCGGCTGGGGAGCTGTCGGCGGCTCGACCTAGGGTGCGCGGCATGGCAATGGCCTATGCATTCATCGATGAGCAGGGCAGACGGCACGGAGAGAGCAACCCGAAACCGCCTCACCGCACATTCGTTTACGTGCCGACTACTGGACGGTTCGCCGGCCAGGGCCTGGTTATGCACGCCTCCTCGTGGGACGGAAACGTGAGCGGTGCGTGGTTAGAAGTCGTGCATCGCGGTGGCTGCTTTGCAACCATGGAAGTTGAGGCCCTTCTAGATATGGGCCCGACTCCTGGCGAAGTCGATTACCGCGCCCGTTAGGGGATCGTCGCACCGACATTCCCCGGCGGGAACGTGTCCGGTCGGCTTTGGGCGCTCGTCCACGCAGATATTGGCCTTACCCGGTCCTTGTGCCGAGGACGGGAGAGGTGATTTGCTCTGATCACGTCTGTATCGACGTCAAGTGGTGTCGTCGAAGACATGGCAGGGGGTATTTGTAATGATCTTTGATAGGAAACGAAAAGCATGGGGTGCGGTGGCCGTCGGTTCGGCCGGCGCGCTTCTGGTACTCGGAAGCGCCTTGCCAGCGTCGGCGAGCTCCTCAACTACGGCTGCTGACCCGATCCAGACCTATGAGCCAGACACTTCACTGGTCAGCGCATCTGAGCAGGCCGAGGCAGAGAGTGTCGTTGCGGTGTTCGTCGCGGAGAATCCCGTTCCGGAGCACACGCCCGGATCGTCGGACTCAGACTTCGCGGCGTATAACGACGAGCTCGAAACCTACTGGAACACAGTGCCCTGGGAGTCGGTCATGGAGCAGTGGGGTTGTACTCTGACCGAAACCCCCACCGTAAGCGTGCAGACGACAGGGTTCGGCACAGAAACCGTTGTTCTTGAAGAGGGACACATCTGTGGCGACAATGCGATTGCAGCACCCGCTGCGGGCATTGTCGAGTCGCGTTCAGTCATCCTGGACGATGAAGGCATTGCCTTCGCCGATTCGACTCTGCCGTCTGACGGCGGAGTATCAACTCAGGGAACCGGTTACGGCACGAACGTCACACTCTTGTCAACGCCGACCGAAAACAGGACCATTAACGCCGATTGAAAACAGGACCACCGACCAGTATGGAAGGTGATCAATATGGACGATTGGGCGAAGATACGCCAACTGTTTTCGACGGGTGAGTACTCGAAGCGGGAGATCGGGCGGCTCGTCGGCGTCTCGCGGGGGACGGTGGAGCGGGCGCTGGAAACGGACCGGCTGCCGAAGTACCAGCGGCCCGCTGTCGGGTCGAGTTTCGACGCGTTCGCCCCGCAGGTTCGGGCGTTGTTGGCCGTGACGCCGTCGATGCCGGCGTCGACGTTGGCCGAGCGCGTCGGCTGGCCCGGGTCCGCGTCGGTGTTCCGCGAGAAGGTCGCCGGCGTCCGGCCGGAGTATGTCCCGCCGGATCCCGCGGACCGCCTCGTTCACGAGCCGGGCCGGCAGGTCCAGTGCGACTTGTGGTTCCCGCACGAGCCGTTGCCGCTGGGACACGGGCAAGAGGGCATGCCGCCGGTGCTGGTGATGACGTCGACGTTCTCCGGGTTCTTCCAGGCGCTGATGTTGCCGTCGCGGAAGACACCCGATCTGCTCGGCGGGATGTGGTCTCTGCTGCAAGCCGCGCAGGCGGTGCCGAAACGGCTGCTTTGGGACAACGAGACCGGCATCGGCCGCGGCAAACTCACCGAGCCTACGGCCGCGTTCGCCGGGACGCTGGGCACCGCGATCAAGCTCCTCAAGGCGCTTGATCCGGAGTCCAAGGGCATGGTCGAGCGCCGCAACCGGTTCTTCCGCTCGTCGTTCATGCCGGGCCGCGGCTTCGCCTCACCGCAGGACTTCAACGAACAGATGGCGGCCTGGCTGCCGATCGCGAACGCGCGGCACTCCCGCTCACGGCGGGCCAGTCCGATCGACCTGATCGCCCAGGACCGGGCCGCGATGCGCCCACTCTCACCTGTGGTCCCAGATGTTTTGTTCCGCAACACGGTTCGGCTGCCGCGGGATTACTACGTTCGGGTGCACTCGAACGACTACTCCGTCGCGCCGGCCTTGATCGGCAGGCTTGTGGACGTGACCGCTGACCTCGAGCGCATCCACGTCGCTCACAACGGTGTCACCGTCACCTCCCACGACCGCGCTTGGGCCAGGCAGTTGACCGTCACCGACCCCGACCACGTCGTCCAGGCGGCCGTGTTGCGCCGCCAGTTTCAGACGCTGCGCCGCCATCAACGACCCCAGGCTCACGTCGCTTTCGTCGAGACAGCCAGCCTCTCGTCCTACGACGACGTGTTTGGTGTTGACACCGGTCGCGGCCTGACTGATCTGAGCCTGATCGCATGAGCGCGACGGCATCTCAGATCGAGTACTGCGCCCGCGCGCTGCGCGCCCCGAGGATCGGCGACGCGTTCCGGCGCCTGGGCGACCAAGCCCGCGACGCCGGCTGGTCGCACGAGGAATACCTCGCCGCGGTCCTTTCCCGCGAGGTCTCTGAGCGGGAAGCGTCAGGTGCGGCGCTGCGGATCAAAGCCGCCCGGTTCCCTGGGCACAAGACGTTGGAGGACTTCAACTTCGATCACCAACCCTCCGCCGACCGGAACCTGATCGCGCACCTGGGCACGAGCACCTTCGTCACCGAGGCGAAGAACGTCGTCCTCCTCGGCCCGCCCGGCACCGGCAAGACACACCTCGCCGTCGCACTCGGCGTTCAGGCCGCCAAGCACGGCCACCGCGTCCTCTTCGACACCGCAACGGGCTGGGTCGCCCGCCTCCAGGACGCCCATTCCCGCGGGAAACTCGCCGCGGAGCTGACCCGGCTGCGCCGCTACAGCGTCCTGATCTGCGATGAAGTCGGCTACATCCCGTTCGATCAGGACGCTGCGAACCGGTTCTTCCAGCTCATCGCGAGCCGCTACGAACACGCGTCGCTGATCATGACGAGCAACCTGTCATTCGGGCTCTGGGGCGAGGTCTTCGGCGACCCGACCGTCGCCTCCGCGATGATCGACCGCATCGTCCACCACGCCGACGTGATCAGCCTCAAAGGCACCAGCTACCGGCTCAGAAGCCACCAGCCGACGCCCGGTAGGCATAGTAGAAACACACACAGTGGCCCTGTTTTCAATCGGCACTATTGGCCCTGTTTTGGGTCGGCGTTAACAACTCTCGCTGAACCGCCCCGTTCTGGGTCAGATCCGAGCTTCAACAACATACACCGGGTCCGGAAGCGCCTTGGCGTTCATCCGACTCGGTCAGTCCAGCCTGAGCTCCTGCACGGCAGGAACTCAGCTGGCGACGGGAGGTTCGGGCACTTGGGTCAACGGGACATCTCGCTCCGTTACCGCCTCTGTGAACCAGAACGCCAACTGGTCCAACGGGTGGCAGCGGGACCGTGGGAGCGGATACACCAATGAAGGCCGTTACTGCGAGTTGATCTAAGGCTCTGCAAGCTGTAGCCGTCGGCCGTTGGCTGGCGGCTACAGCTCGTTATGGGCACGTCCCAATGCGGGATCACCGTCCGCTACACCACATCCCGGGGGGGGGGGGGGGGGGGGGGGGGGTGACCCCTGGTTCGAGCCCTTCTTGGCGAGGAGTACATCGCGTGCCTGTCCACCGAAAAGCCTACATACGGTGCAGTTGACATTCGCTACGATCTAGACCAGGAAGCGGTTTGTGCCGCAGTTTTGTTCTCGGCTCATTATCGCCCTGTGACAATGCGGCTCGCAAGAAGGCGAAGCGTCTGAGAAAACTCAAAAATCACGCATAACGATTCTTCGGCGCCGTTGAGACCATCAAAATGGGGGGAGCCAAATTATGAGAGTTGCACGGGGAGTAGCGAACTTAGCGATCGGCGGCGTGCTGGCAGCGGCTTTGGCAGTGGTTGGCGGGACCGCGGCGATGGCGGAGGAGCCGGCCGCGTCTGTGCCGAGCGCGACACAATCCATTGAAGTAGTGCCCGGCGAGGCTGTGACCATAACAGTTGAGTTGGTCCAGGACCAGTCCGCGACCAACGATAACCTCGATGCCGCGGTCACCGAGGTGACAACTGACGTCACTACGGCCGCTCTCAGGTGCGGTGAAAACGTCACCTACGGCGACGACAACTACTTCACGCTGACCTACTACAACTGCTCATCCGTTTCGATAAAACTCAAGCCGGACTACTTCTTTGTCGACGGCACGTGCAAGGTTGTAACACCGTACGGATCGACGAGTTGGATCATTTACGTGAACGTTGGCAACAGCTACATCAAGATGATCTCTTGTTGATAGCCCCCGGACACGCAGTGATGTTTAGAGGGAACGAAAAGCTCAGCGCGCAAGCTCACCGCACACGCGCACAACGCGTAATAGGCCCCCGACCCCGCTTGATCAGGCTTGCCATGGCCATCGCAGCGATGGGCCTGATCGGCGGTTCGGTGACAGGGTGCACATCGAACGGTAGTCAATCCACAGGCGGTAGGTCCTGCCTCTTGGGAACGTGGGACCTTGACTTTGTCGCGTCAGCGGAAGCGAACTCCACCGCGGATACGACGACCGGAAACCACACGATCATTTTTGATGACGACACTGTAATAGTCCAGGTCGATGTGTCCAGTTCGGTGAAGACTGTCGTGGAAGGTGTCGAAGCAACCGTTGACCAGAGCATCAAAGGATCCGCGGAGCAACGATACAGCGTCCACGGCTCCGAACTGAATTACGGGGAGGTCGTCTGGACGAAGGGCTCCGGAACGACAACGGTCGCGAAAGGCGGCGAAACAACGACTGACGAGCAGGACTTCACTCCTACGCCGGACACCACCGCCGAAATGGGATGCGAGAGTGACAAGCTCATCTTGACCAGTACGCCAGAGAGCGACGTTACCGCGGGAATAGCGACGGTAGAACAGATCTTCACCCGCCGTTGAGAATGCACGGGACCGAGTCCATCATCGGGCCGCCGTGCTCGCCGAGCAGACCGAAGGCCGCCGCGACCTCGGCGTCGCCATCCTCCTCAATCCCGACTGACCATCCCTCGGCGGGACACGGGTGGGACTTGCTTCCGGAACATCGTGCAGGAAGTCCGTTCGGACCACTAGACGCGCGTAATCGTCCCTTCAATGTTTCCCGGGCCCGGGGCGTTAGTCACGGCTTTCAGCGAGTGCGCGGTACACGCTGGCGCGGCTCATGGCCTGGTTCGTCACAATGTAGGCAATCGTCTTACCCGAGGCGCGCAACGTGCGGACGGCCTCGATTTTCGTGGGGATCAAAACTGACTTGGCACGCCCCGTTGTGAGCCCCTTGGCTTCTCGTGCTGCTCGGGCTTCGGCGGCGCGTTCGTTGATGTTCTCGCGTTCCCATTCCGCGATCGACGCCATGATGTTGCGCACCAGCTTGCCGGTGACGCCCTCGAACTGTTCCCCGGGCTTCAATGAGTGGACGGAGATGCCACGGTGTTCGAGCTCCTCGATCGTTTGGAGGATGTGCAGCACCGTACGGCCGAGACGATCGAGGGAAGAGACCGTGATGGTGTCGCCGCGCCGAGCTGTTTTCAGCAGGGCATCAAGTCCGGGACGGGTCTTGAACTTGCCACTGATCTCGTCTTCGTAGATCCGGTCATCGGGAATCCCAAAATCATGCAGCGCCTTGGTCTGCCGTTCGTACGACTGTTTCACGCTCGACACTCGCCGGTAGCCGAAGGCATAGTGTTCCGCGGCCGGCTCGATGCCGTTTCTCTTCATCATCGATTTAACGTATCGTTTCTATGCCCGTGATGATTCTTTTGATACATGTAGCAAATGCTATCTTTTCGTGTTCAAAGAAACACTATTCCTAACTGTGCGTAGCGTCTCAACTTCCATGGATATGAAACGGTGGGGCTGCGGCCGAGCATCGCGGACGTTGCCTCAATACTGTTCCATTACTGGTCAGACCCCCAACCAAAGACGCGGCCGCCGGAGCAATGGCTGTCTATCGGTTGCCTCGGTCAGATCAGCAACGAGACTCTGCAGGTTGCCCCGGTGACATTGGGATAAGCGGTCGCTGGATCGTGAATAAAAGACGGTGGTGTCCGGTTGTGGTGGAAGTACGTCTGAGAGTAGTCGGAGATACCCGCTGCCGTCAGCCAGTCACAATCAACGGAAAGTAGCCAGTCCATGGATCTCAGTAATTTGGACCTCACCAAAAGGCACGGAATCATCACGGGCGCGGGGCAGGGCATTGGTCGGGCACTCGCCCTCGAATTTGGTCGCCGTGGGGGTCATCTGCTGCTCGTCGGTCGGCAGTTGGACACTCTCGCAGAAACTGCGCGGCTCGTGGCCGCCAAAGGCGGAACCACTGAGGTCCTGGTTGAAGACCTAACTCAGCCCGGCGCTGTTGAGCGGATCGCAGACTTGGTCTCGTCGTGGAGCATCGTTGATCTTCTCGTCAATAACGCCGGAAATGTGCGCGCGGGCAGGCTCGAATTGACAAGCGATGCGGATGTCCACTCGATGATCGATCTGAATCTCACTGCTCCGATTCTGTTGACCAAGACCCTGCTTCCCGCGCTTCGGCACAGCGGGAAAGAACGCGGCAGCATCCTTGTGAACATCTCAAGCGGGATTGCGCTCGTCGGCATGCCGTTCTACTCGATCTATGCTGCAACGAAATCGGGTATTTCGCAGTTTGGCGAGTCGCTTCGCCGAGAGTTGATCGGAACGGGTGTGCATGTGGCAACCGTCTATCCCGGCGCGACCGACACGGCGATGATGACCTCACAGACCGCCGGTGCCGAGCTCGGGTGGGGACGTCGACCGCTCGAGGACGTCATCACCGACCTCATCGCTGCGCTCGAGGCTGGCGAACATGAAATCAACACCGCACCGGAGAGTCGTCGCGAGATGCAGCAACTTAATATCACCGATCCGATGGCGGTGGATGCCGCCCTCGCGCCCGGCCTCGAGGCCCTTGAACTTGCGGTACGCGACCACCGCAGCATCTAGTAGACCAGCCCCTACCGAGGGCTAGGTGTTGTCCCCCCCGATCGCGCTCACAACGTCGGTGGGACCAACATTTAGTTCGAGCCTCCAACTTCTCCACCGCCAGGACCCATCATCGGTGGCAAGAGCCGCCCGCCATTCCGGATCGGCTCGGCGACGAACTGCCGCGCTGGCCGAATGACCGTCGCGAAACCCCACAGGATACGAGACACTCGGGCCGCTGTGGAGTCTGCGAGCTCAGCTCAATGGGTCATCAAGCGATCGCACGAAACCGGGTTCGGAATGTGACATGGGTGGCCCTCCTGTAGCCGTCACTTTGGACTATTTCTGCGTTGTTTGCGATACGGAGGCTGGATGACGGGTTGTGTGACAGTTTCTGTCTTCCTCGAGGGTGAGCCGCCTCTGTCGCGCAATCGAACGTTTAAATGACAGGGGTCGAGCATGCTCGTCGGATACATGCGCGTGTCAAAAGCTGATGGTTCGCAGAGCACTGATCTACAACGAGTCGCACTCCTGGCCGCCGGCGTCGCTGCAGGGGATCTCTACGAGGACATGGCATCCGGCAAGAAGGACGACCGGCCACACCTGGCGGCTTGCCTGAAGGCGCTGCGTCATGGTGACACGCTCCTGGTTTGGAAGCTGGACCGGCTCGGTCGAGACCTGCGGCATCTGGTCAATACGGTGCATGACCTCACCGACCGTGGCATCGGCCTCAAGGTGCTCACCGGAGAGGGCGCAACGATCGACACCACGACGGCACCTGGGAAGCTCGTCTTCGGAATCTTTGCTGCTCTCTCCGAGTTCGAGCGGGCGCTCATCTCTGAGCGCACAATCGCCGGGCTTGCCGCAGCTCGAGCACGGGGGAGGACGGGCGGGCGGCCGTTCAAGATGACGCCGGCCAAGGTCCGCCTGGCCATGGCCGCGATGGGGCAGAAGGAAACGAAGGTTGGCGACCTCTGCAAGGAGCTCGGGATCACCCGGCAGACCTTGTACCGCCATGTCTCACCTGCGGGGGAGCTGCGGTCGGACGGTGCGAAGCTCCTATCGAAGAAGTAGTGGCCCCACCTGGGGAGTGTCAGAAGGAAACCCTGACCGGGACAAATCCGACTCGCCGGACCTGGCGCTTAACTAGTTCTTACCGCCAACCTTGATTTCGAACGCCAGGCCAGGTTAGCGGTCAATGGCGAACGACGGCGGCGATGGCGGCGATCTCGACAAGAGCTCCTGAAACACCGAGTCCGGCAACTCGGGCCCCCATGACTAGAGCTGGAGTATCCGAAGCGAGTGCGGACCCGATGGCTTGATACGCCGTGGCAAGGTCAACACCGTCGACGAACAGCACCGTCCACTGCACTACATCTTCTATAGTTGCATGAGCTGCGGCCAGCGCAATCTTGACGTTTTCTAGGGCGCGAATGGACTGCACCGCAACATCGCCTTCACCGATGAGTGAGCCGTCTGCGGCGACGGAATTTTGACCGCCAACGTAGATCGTGGTTGCGCCGGCCGGCACGATGGCGACGTGACTGAAAGCCTGACTGTGGACAAGCCCCTCAGGGCGGATGCGCTCAATGGTCATATCTCTCACGATTACACGACATACCGATAGGGGCCACTGGGAGAGTTCGAAACGGGGCCCATGAGACGAACCCTGTGCGGTCACTTCCCGCGACTTGAGGAGAAAGTCCCGGCGTGCGCAAGGGAATGTGGTTGCATGGCCAAATGGGAACGAGGGGATGGGTGGCTACCGCGTTGTGTGGGCTGGCCATCTTCATGGCATTGCCGCCAGCTGCGGCGATTTACGCGGTCCGAGATCCAAGCTATTCGTGCCTTGTGGACGCACTCCCGGCGTCTCGCGAAAGCGTAGACCCCGGACAGCCGATCGTTGGCCGGATCACGTTGATCCCGCTGGGGCTGCAGTGCGAATTCACGTCCATGACCGGACAGGCAATGACCTTGAAACCCGATGTGGTGTTGACCGCTATGCTCGCCACTTCAGCTGCTTCCGTTTTCGCGGCTGGCTTGGTGCTGGTCCAGGGAGCAGCCGTCGGCGAGTCCTTCTGGATGCAGAGAGACACCGGGAAAGTCCTAGCGAAACGGTCTAGGGCTGCGTGCACCCACGGACCGCGAAACGAAACTCTTGCGGGCCGATTTCGTAGTCGATACGTTGGCCTGAACCTGGGGGAAATGTGGCGGACAAGTTCACGTGCGCGAAGATGGTCGCGGTGGCCGCTGCCGCCCTGAGCCTGATGGGCTGTTCAGCTGCCGGTGGCTACTCCGACCTCATGAGAGAGCCCAGCGCAGAGGACGCTATTCCGAGCGACCTTCCTTTGCCTGCATTGGACGGGTTCGACCTTGACAGCGTGCGATTTGTGCGTTCCCTTGACAAGACACGGCTGTATCTGGCGCAGGGAACTGACCTCCCTGTCTGCCTGCTCGCGTACAGAGGGGCCACGGATTTTCAAGGCGCGTGCGGCTCAGATATGACGACAATGAAGTCGGCAAGCTTTGAAGTCATGATCGTGAAGGATGGCACTCTGAATCGAGACGGCTGGACGAAAGTAGGCGAGAACATCCTCGTCAAGAACCACTAGTTCACGCCGCGGCCATAGCCGGTGCTGAACGCGACAGACTGCCTTGTTGACGGAACCCTTTGCGGGCGGGTCTGGTGCTGGGTCGTGCTAGATGGGGCGGATCATCGGTTTGAGAGTGACGAGTCCTGGTGGGAGGTCGCGGTGCCACGCTTCGATCTCTGCCGTGATCGCCCGTGGTGTCGCAATGATGTGGTCGACACCGTCGTCGTTGATTTGGTCGATGAGTGTTGACAGCGCCCAGAGCTCGACCTGGTGGGCGAGGTGTTCGCCGGCATCGCGGTACTGCTGTTGGGTCCATCTCGACTGAACCAGGGTGAGGAGATCGCCGTGTAGCTCGGTGAGAGACTCCCGTACTGCATCGGGGTCCGGTGCGGAGATGACTACTCTCCAGGTTTTGTCGGGGGCGCTCAGATAGCGGCGACTGACGATCGCACCGCTGGCAAGCAAGGCTCCTTCGACTGCGCGTGAGTGTTCGTCGTATCGCGGTGGTGTCCGATCGCCCGGTGCGGTGTTGGCCGGTTCGACCGTGAAGCCGTCATCGAACTCGGGGGCGCCGAATGCGTCGACGGTGAACTTCGTCCCGTCCCAGCCGCCTGAAACTGATACCCACGAGTCCGGCTGTTGACCGGTGACTCCTGGGATGAGAACGAGGGGGATGCCGAAGGTGTGGATCTCGTGCTCTGAGGCATCGGTGGGCGGTCGATCGTGCGTGAATCGAGGGATCAGAGCGAAGGTTCCACCACAGTTGATGAGCCAACCGGTCGCCGTGTGTGTCAACATCTGAGTCCTTGCCTGTTAGGTTCAATGCGTCTGCAGGAGTTCCCAGGGCTGAGGCATCCTTTGTCACGATGCTCCTTTGGTCCGAAGATACGCCCAGTCACGCTAAGCCTGTCTTTCCAGCAAGGTGGCGCTGTTGACGTGCTGACTCGTTCGCTCGAGACCGATCGTTTCGGGGAATGCGCTGGCGGAGTCGGCATCAGAGGAACGGTCAATTGGACAGTGGTGGCGGTGCGTTCGAGGATCCGTTGCCATTCACGTTCTGACCTGACGCTGCTGTCTACGGGTGCGCGAAGGGCTCGATCGATACCCCCGGCGCTGGAGCCCGGAACCCGGGGGTGTCGCAAGACACCTCTACGAGGTATATCCAGTTGTCGCCGTCGAACCCACCCGTCACTCGCAGTTGGTCGCTGTCAACCAGTCCAGCGATCTGGGCCCCGTAGGCGAACAAGTCGTAATCCGGGTCGAAGCTGGTGGCAGGGAAGGTTGACGTCCAGACCCGCGCGTAGCGTTCAGCGGTAGTCCACGGGTCCTCGTCCATATCGAACCAGGAGTTCTTTGCGGAAAAGGCAACTTCGTAGCCGTCTGACCTTTTCGCCCAGTGCGGGGTACCACTCAAGTCCTCGGACTTGGTCCAGCAGGCGGACTCCGGTGGCGCGGCGCGCTGCACGTCCCACGTTCCCTCGATTGCGTCGAAGGTGGGCTGGATGGAGCCCGCGATCGTGTCGGTGATGTTCGACCACTTGGTGAGCGTGCCGCCGGACGCAGCGGCCGGCGACACTTGGGCATCAGTGGATTGGGAAGCGCAGCCGGTAGCGCCCAATTAAAAAAGCGAGACCTCGGCCGGGTGCTTTTGCAATTCATGCGACGGTGAAGGTCTCCCCGTTCCTCGGGAGCCAGGTGCCACCGTTGACCTGAGGGCGTTCAAAGACGATGGGCCTGCCGCGCGCCGTCGGCCAGTTCGTTGAGTCCGTGACTTGCACGTGCACGTGAGGCTGCGTGCTGTTGCCCGAGTTCCCGCATGATCCGATGTTCTCGCCGACCATGACCACTGATCCAACTGCGGCGCTCACCGATCCGCGCTGGAGATGAGCGATGAGCACAAAAGGCCCGGCCGGCTCAAGCGCGATGACCACGTGATTGCCCGCGATCGCGCGCACGCCCTCTCGAACTCGGCGAGTCTGGGAGAGCGCGTAAGGAATCAACGCCAATTGTGAGCGCCGGGCCTCGTGATCCAGCTCGCCGTCGACCGCGGCGACGACAGTGCCCGATGCTGGCGCCAGGATCGGGGCGCCGAATCCGACAAAGACCACGGGGGGCTCCGTCGCTAATACGGAGCGCCAATCCATGCTTTGCCGAATGGCCTCGTTCGTCGATGGCGACGAAGTCGATTGCGAATGTCGTGCCGAATAGATGGGTGCCATGGCTGGGAACACGGTTCGCCGGACTGTTCTCTGCGATCCACCGGCCCTGGAGCGGAAATCGCAGCGCAACGGGGGGAGTGCGCAACATGCCAGCACCTCCGGCCGCGCATAGTGGTGTGGCCCGTTCGAGCGACACGCTCAGTGTAACGAGAGGCACGACTCCACCGGGCCCGACTAGATTGGTCCAGGTTGAGGCGGGCCGCCCGTAAGCCGGACGGACAGCGCGACAGATCCGTGAGCATGGTCTCAGGAGGATCGAACCGCGGGAAGCCTTATGATCCGATCCGGGCAAAGCTACGATGAGATCATGACCATCGAAGACACCGGTCCCCGTCCTCAAGCATTCGATCTGGAGACCGAGACCCTCAAGAACCCGAACTACCGCACCGTGGCTTGGAGTGGCACCTACCTGCAGGTCACCCTCATGTCGATCCCGGTCAACGGGGTCATCGGGCTAGAAAAGCACCCTGACACCGACCAGTTCATTCGACTCGACCGCGGCCGTGGCCGCGCCCAGATGGGACCAAGCAAGAACGAACTGACCTTCGACGAGGAGGTAACCGATGGGTGGTGCGTCATCGTTCCAGCTGGCAGCTGGCACAACGTGACGAACATCGGAGATGAGCCCATGCAGGTCTATACCGTCTATGCGCCGCAACACCACAAGCCGGGCAAAGTTCACCAGACCAAGGCGATCGCCGACGCCGACACCGACGATGCACCCGCCGACTGGTCCGTTCAACCAGAACCCGTCGCTGACCAACACGCCTGAACGGAGCAGCCCGACCAGGAGCCCCGCCATCGCCGCGTTGACGGCAGCTACGCTCGCCAGCACCTGCCCCGAGCAGCGTAAGTGCGATTGCTGCCGGCGGCGTCGCGTTGGGGGGCAAAGATCGCGCAAGGCCGCACCGGCGAACTCGCTGTCATCACGGGCGCCGAACTCGCGATGATGACCGATACGGCAGCCCTCGGACACGCCCCGCTCGGCCTCGCCGTATTCAACCGGGTGGCCCGGACGACAACGCCCGAATCTGTAACCTGGGTGAAGGACAGCGGCCGCGCCGATGCTGTTCGGTAGGGGAACGTCATGCGGGCGGGTGCGTCGCATCTGTTCGCCAGACCGCGCGGAGGATTGCGATGGTGTCGTCGAGGGAGACGAGTGCGCCTTCGCTTGCTTCCGCGAGCGCGCGGGCGTGCTCGATCACTGCCTGAGGCGCCCGGGAAGCCCCGGGGGCCACGCGGGTGCCGGCGGCGGTGCGGGTGACGATGAGTCCGTCGCGTTCCAAGGACTTGTAGGCCTTTGCGGCTGTGGCCTGTGCGACGCTGAAATCTCGAGCGGTTTGTCGGACGGTTGGCAGGCGTTCGCCGTCACCGAGTTGTCCGGAGCGGATCGCTCCGCGGAAGAGCGCATCGATTTCGTCCGCAGAGCTTGGCGTGGTCCCGGTCATCGCTGTGGTCCGTTGGTCGAGATTTCATGCTCCGGTGTTGCGATGCGTGAGCGTCGTGTTGCGAGTGCGGCTCGGGCGGTGTCGACTGCAAGTCGGAGGAGGAACGCGACTCCGCCGGCCTGGAGGGCATAGCCCAGGAGGTTCATGGGGCGGGCGATTGCGTCGTAGCCGCCGGCTACGAGAATGCGCGGGTAGGACTGATTGTCGGATACCCACTGCTCGTCCAAGCCGACCAGAGCTTGCCCGGAGGAACCGGTGTGCATCCACACGGCTCCGAGCGTTGTGATGAGTCCGCCGAGCAGGATGAACGTGAACAGTCGAGCGGTTAGTTCTCGTTCCGAGCGCACGCTGGAGGCGGTCGATCGGGCGAACACGGGCCGGTTGGCGTCCGTGTGAAGCACGGCGAAAAAGACGGTGCAGGCCAGTGCCAGCGCGACGAGAGTGGCGAGATGGTTCGGCCATCCTGCCCCGGACAGGTAGCCGTACCCGCTGTTGAAGCTCATGTAGATCGGCAGGTTAGTGTAGTCGGGAACGTTCCCAAAGAACGGTCCGTCTTCGGGCGCGGTCCTGGCGATCGCAATCTGCCACACCGCAGTCAGCGCGAGCAATGTCGCGGTGATTCCGGAGATCCAGAGCAAGGTGCGAGACGCGAACGCATGCCACGGGCGGCGCGGAACAATTGAACGCTCACCCGGTGCGGGAAGAGGGATCCGTCGAAGGGCTACGGCCGCCGCAGCCACCACCAGTGTCGCCGCGAATAGCGGGGCCGGCCGTCGCCACCAGCCGTCATACCCGGAAACGTCAGACGTCGACACGGCGATCGCGCTGACCGCCGTCGCGACGACAACCACGAGCAAGGAACCCGCCACTCCCGCCCAGGTGAGAGTGGCCGTGCGCAACCTGGTCTGGGGGAGTGAAACCATCCGCCGGGGACGAACCCACGACAGAGCGAAGAGGACCAGGCCGAAGGTGATGGCCAGTTCCAGAGGTAGCAGATCTTGAACGGCGTGCACGAAGAGAAAGAGGAAGTTCATCTAGGCCCCCAGAAGATCGAATCCCTCGCGAGCATCGCGAGCATTGTGCTGTAAAGGTAGCACAAGATTGTGCTATCCAAACAGTGCAAGTTGGCGCGGGGAAATTCGTGTCCGATCGGCGAACCGTTAGCGCGGCAGCAAGGGATGGCTAGCGCGACCGAGTCTCTGTTGCGCGCAGTTGGTCTCCGCGCAACAGAGCCCCTCGAGCGGTTTATCCAATCAGTTCCAGAACGGGGCCTTCGTGCAATGCCTTGTAGATGTCGTCGCGGATGGTGTTTGCTTCGGGGTCGGTGAGCGTCTTGGAGAGGGGCCGAAGCGTCAGGCGGACGAGTGCGTTCGCCTGATCCGGCCGAAGTCTCAGCCTGTCCTGCGCGCCGCGGGGGAGATCCGCGTGCGCGGTCACGTCCAGGACTTCTACCGATTCGAGGTCGTCTATGCGATCACCCAATGCCGCTCTGGCTCGATCGCCGAGGGTTTCGGCGTCGGCATCCACGTCGACGACGATCGAGATGTCGCGGCGGATCGGCGGCATGACCGAAACGGCCTGCCAGGGTGAGAGGTTGAGCATTTGCTGGCCGATCCGTGGATCCTCCGCCCGCAAGAGATGAATGTCGGGGATGCCTTTTCTCAGCATCAATGCCCGGTCGAGACCCATGCCGAGAGCAAGTCCCGACCAAGCATTGGGGTCCAGGCCTGCCGTAGTGAGGATGTGCGGTGCGATCAATCCGCACTCGGCGAGCTCGAGCCACTCAGCACCCACCAACACATCGACCTGACAGCCGTGGACCGTGTAGGGATGCACTGCGGGAACAGCGCGCCACTCCGCACCAGGCAGGACGGCCTCCACCAGGGTTCCGATCATCGTCTGCAGGTCCGCGGCTGTGAGCATCGTGGTAGAACTCACCCGCCACAGATCGACCTGGTGCGGGGCCCCGACGTGAGTGCGGTCGATGGCGTCGCGGCGATAGACCAGACCGGGCAGCACCAGCAGCCGGTCGTAGCTGGCCTGCGTCGACAACTCGTGCAGCAGGGTGGGAATCGACGCCGAGGTGTGGCTGCGAAGCATCACCGTGGGACTCACATAGCGCGAGTACCGCTGATCCCTGGTGACCGACGCTGGGTCGAAGCCCAGCTTGTCGTAGTTGTCGACGACAGCCACGAGTGGACTGTGCCGGATGGTCTCGGCCGAGATGCCCCAGTGGCCGGCGAGAGCGGATGCGACGTCGTCGAGCAGCGTTTGCATCGCGTGGTGGCCCTGGGCCGGGTTGGAGAGGTCTCGAAGGTTGAGCGCGTCGGTGAGTTCCGTCGCGGAGAGATATGACGTCATGGTCTGGTCCTTTGATGAGATCGGATGGGGGAGCCACCCCCGACCGATCTGTCGCTGGACCTAAGCGCGTGCGACTAAGCCCATGCGACCGGTACCCGGTCGAGGGCGAAGAAATCGCAGCGCTACGTTCATGGGCTCAGCATACGCACAAGAACGCTGAGACTGTGCGGATTACTGAATGTCGCTTCTTCGAGCCGACCTCCAGAGTTGTGGTGTCTGACCTGGGTGCGCGAGTCAGGCATCACCGCCTGCCGTTTCGCTTGGGAACGTTCACCGGGACGCACTCTTGTGCTGCCTCCGAGTACTGGGCGCCTTCGAACATCCACTATTTCCGTCCAGGAGTGGGGCCGAGATCCGGGGGCTGACACGATAACGTCGAATCAACGAGCAGAGGAGACGTGATGCCGGCAACAGGCGAGGGCCGACGAGTCTTGTGGCTGGGGCTCCTTGTGGTCTGGTCTGCGCTCATCGCAGTGGGAATCACCGTGATGTACACGGGCCTGAGAAAGGCCGGCTACTTCGAGCCGACCGAAGAGGCTCTGGAACTCGCCCGTGTGGGGAAGCTCCAGGTCTATGCCGGCTCGGCGGCGCTAGTCGTTGCCGCTGGCTGGGCTCGGATGATGCTCACTCCAATCTGGGCCTGCATCCTCGTAGCTAGCCCCGCCGTTCTGGTTGGCGGTCTGACGCTTGCAATTGACAACTCTCTTTTGCCCCACCTCGCCGCTTTGGTTACGTTTCCGATGGCCGTCGCCGGCCTCATCAGCGGTCTGATCCTTGCCAGGCCGCTGGGCCGCGTGAACTCTGCGCCCCCTCGCTCTCCGGCTGAGGCGGCGGAGTCAGGCTGACTCAAACGCCGCACCCTGAGGAAGCCGCTGAAGGTTCGCCCGGGAGTCGCTCGTGGGGGAGTCAGGCACCTGCTGGTTGACCTCGCGCTGTGGGTCGATGCGCGGCGGGTGGTGGGGCCCCGTAGTGGGGCAGGGCGCGCGCAAGCTGATCGGTTCCTGCGTGTTGCCGTGTGCAAGGATCAGCCGCATGAGACGTCAATCGTGGGCCGAGTACGAGCGCACCCTGCTGCTCGGAGGTGCGTGGCTGCCTGTGACCGGCTGCATCCTGTTCGTGAACGCCCCGGTGGAGCGGTGCGTCGAGATACTGCTCACTGGTGTCCGCGGCGCGCACGTCCTGAATCACTACGGCCACCCGCTGCGGGTCCGGCCAGTCAGCGCGGATTCTCTGGATGACCTCTTGACCAACCTGCTGCCCTTGGAGGGCGCCGAGCACCGGCACAACCTGCTCATGGCGACAGCGAACCCGGAGTGGACGGCGATGTTTGCTTCGGATTGGCGCGGACAGGACCCTCAATCTCCGATGGCCTGGTTCGCCGTGGCCGGAGTCGAGTCGGTAAAGGTGGTCGACATCCCGCACACCTACGACCGGACGACCCATAGCGGGTTCTACGGTTCGCGGAAGATAGAGATGTACTCGCTCACCGCCGAGAACGACGTCATCGGCCACTCTCTCGGGGTGCGGGCCGTGGACACCCGGCGCTGGGAAGTCGTGGAGCCAATCCCGCCCTTCCCCGTCGGCAACATCTGGGATCCGACGGCGAAACGAATACTCGACCGTTTCACTCACGAACACCTCGTGGAGATGACGGCCCTGTTCGGGTTGCGACCCTTCGATGAGGACTTCTACGTACCCGAGCGTCGGGCGCTGATCGTCGAACGCACCGACCCGGTCCAACCGAACGAACGAACATTCACCCTTGCTCAGGCTCGGGGCGAGGAACCGGTCATCTGGTAGCGCCCAGCGAACCTTCTGTAGATACAGATTCCCTTTCCGCGCCACTGAGGGAAAATACCTGAGCGTTCTCGTGGGTGAAGTTTGAGCTCTGCAGACCGCTGTTATTGGGCCGGTGCCGTCCTACCTCGCCGTACGATACGTGTGACAGCTACCGGAGGCCCGATTGATCGAACTCATTGCCACACGTGCGTCTGGAAGACCGCGTCCACGTGGGCAGGCACCTGCCGAACATTCACTCTTGCGCTCGATGACGGCAGCTCCGACGTCGCCAATTTCAAATTCAAGTGATGATGACGCAGAGCGGTGAAGAGGCGGAGTCGGCTCGCGGCGTGGGCTCGGTTCTGGCCTGGGCAGGGATCCTCGTCCTGTGGTCGGCCCTCGTCGTTTCATGCACTCTGCTTCTGGGCCGTGGTGCTTACATGACCGTGTACTTCGCAGCAACGGGCGAGGCACTCGCAGAAGCCCGGACCGGCAACCTGTTGATCCTCGTCGGCTCACTCGGCCTGTTCCTCGCCGCGGTGTGGGCGCGACTGATGCGCGTGCCGCTGTGGGCCTGCATCCTGGTCGCTGTTCCGGCGGCTCTTGTTGGTGGGCTCACGCTGGTTGCTGGCGCCACGCTAATTCCGGAGCTCAGTTACCTTCTGGCGGTACCCATTGCCGCTGCTGCCCTCATCAGCGTTCTGATCCTTGCCCGGCCGATCCGCCGCAACCCAGTGACGATTGAACGCACCTCATCCAGGTCCGACGAGGCGTGACTCGCGCTGGCTCCGGGTGCCCCAGCGCGTCGATTGATGGTCAGGAATCAGACTGAGCTTCCGCCCGCCGGCGGCGAGTGCTGATCACTATCCATCTGAAGATGGCAGCATTAATCACAGCCAAGAGGAAGAATCCCAGGTAGTACAACGCCGCGTTCAGGGACAGTGCTCCGACGGCCAATTCTTCTGGCCCCGATCCTTGCGATGAACCCAGTGAACCTGCGACGTAATACGGAGTTGATAGCGGCAACGTCAACACAACGATGACTAGAACCATCGCTTCGGCTGCGCCCGTCCCCGTCCCCGTCCCCGCGTTCACGTCAAAGGCGCGCATCACGCACACCGACGCAACGAGCCCGCCGACTGCCGCCAGGTAAACGCCCATTATCGCAACGGCCCAAGAGGGCAGGCGGCGCTTCCGAGTCGGTTTTGTGCGGTCAGTCGTCATCTCCGAAAGCTACAGGCCGCGCCCGACCCCGGGCAATAAGCTGTGGCAATCGTGCCCTATTGTCCTTCGAGTTTTTCCAAACCATCAACGAGTGTCAGTTGACGGACGTCCACGGGCACAGATTCGGCGCTAATTCGTCGAGGTTCCGAAATATCGGGGGAGTGGCGTTTGGGAACCCGCAACGCGACTGGTCAACGGCCGATCACCGAATGAATATGGTCGATGCCTGGTCCAAGACGTTCCCTGTGGCGAGGATTCTGACGTCTCGGTTCGCTATTCACCGACCGTGCCGTCGATCGCTTCGCGCAGAAAATCGGCGTGGCCGGCGTGGCGGGCGGTCTCCTCGACAAGGTGCAGCAGCACCCATCGGAGCGAGAAGTTGCGGCCATCGCCCAGCGCCTTGACCGACAGCTGATCCAAGCCTGTCGATTTGGACACGACTGCCCGGCTCCGATCACAGGCTTCGCGGTAGCGACTCCGCAACTGCACAGGATCGAGAAGAGCGGCAGTGCGGAACTCCCAATTCGGGGCGTCGTCCCAGTCGACGCTGGCCCATGGCTCTCGATCAGGGAGGCCAGCAAAGCGGACCTCCATCCAGTCCTCTTCCACCAGCGCCAGATGGTAAAGCAGGCCCGCGAGGGTGAGTTCGGACGGGGAGTGCTTTTGTGCCAGGTGCTCACGGGTCAGGCCGTCGGTCTTCGAAAGCAACGTCTCACGCTGATAATCGAGGTACTGCGTGAGCATGCCGAATTCCGCGCAGTTGGGATCAGGATCGATTCGCATTCGCTCATCCTGCCAGGGAGCGGAGACGCGTCGCTAGGCGAACCTCTACCGGTCACGCGCATTCCTCAGCGGACATGACCCCGGAAGGCTCAGGCCTTACGAGCCGCCACAGAGAACATCAGCGGCACCCTCTCGCGATTCGAGGCCAAAGCAAATCCGGCCGGCGTCTCTACGAGTGGGGGCAACGGCTTCCAGGGCATAGCGGCCCGTCCACCCTCGCAGGCCGTCGAGGTGCGAGTGTGGTCGACCACGTGCTGCCCGCGGAGGTTCCTTGGCCGTCCCCAGCCTGATCAATCCGTGCAACGTTCGGCTCGCGGCCTCAAGCGTCGTTCGGTCAAGGCCTCGACGGCTTGGAGGCTCAGCGCGTGACCGCGCCGTGCCTCCACGCCGTCAGCTCGCCGGGACGCGACCTCCGGGGTCAGGCGGCCATCGCCCCGTAACGCTTGTGGCCCTTGACGTCGTAGCGGTCGAGCATCATGACCTTCGACCAGACGCGGATGAATTCGCGGACGAACCGCTCTTGCCCGTCGCTGCCCGCGTAGGCGTCGGCGATCGACCGCAGTTGCGCGTTCGAGCCGAATACCAGGTCATTCCGGGATGCCCTCCAGCGAGCCTCGCCGGTCGCCTGAACCCGACCAGTGAAGGTCATCGCGGTCTCGTCGTCCTTCGTCCAGATGAGGTCGGTGTCGGTCAGATTCACGAGGAAGTCGGTCGTCAGGGCTCCGACGTGATCCGTGAGCACACCCACGTCGGACCCGTCCCAGTTGCTGCCGAGCACGCGGAGCCCGGCGTGCAGGACGGTCCACTCCGGTGCGGTGAGAGTGAACAGGTTCGCCTTGTCGAGGAATGCCGCCTCGGGCGCGACGCCCGGAGCAAACTCTTCGAAGCGCTCCGACACGAAGTTGCGGAACCCGTCCGCAATGGGTCGCAGCCACTCGAACATCTCGATGTCGGTCAACTCCTGCGTCGTGTCGACACGGCCTGGCGTAAACGGCACGCTGGCGTCAGATCCTGCTGCCCGTGCCGCCTGCTCCACGGCGGCGCTGCCGGCGAGGACGATGAGGTCGGCGAGAGATACCTTCCGTCCGTCCGACGTCGCCGTGAAAGCCGCCTGCACGTTCCGCAGCGCGTCGATGACTGGGACGGTGCGTCGGTTGACCGCCCAGTCTTTCTGCGGCGACAAGGCCAGGCGGGCACCGTTCGCCCCTCCGCGCTTGTCGCTGTCGCGGTAGGTCGAGGCGGCGGAGAACGCCGTGTAGACGAGGTCGGACACGGACAGCCCGGTCGCGAGGACGGCTTCCTTGAGCGCTGCCACGTCGGCCTCGTCGAGTGAGGATCCTGCTGCGTCCGGGAGCGGGTCCTGCCAGAGCAGGTCGTCTGCGATGGTGACCTCCGGGCCGAGGTACCGGTGCTTCGGCCCCATGTCGCGGTGCGTGAGCTTGTACCAGGCCTTCGAGAACGCGAGGGTGAACAGATCGAAGTCGGCCAGAAAACGCTCGCATATGGCCCGATACTCCGGGTCGACCTTGAGTGCGATGTCCGAGGTCATCATCATGAGCGGGTTCATCTGACCGGGTACGTGGGCGTCCGGAGTCTTCGGCGCCTCCGGGTCAGTCGGTGTCCACTGCAGCGCGCCGGCCGGGCTTTTCGTCTGCTCGTAGTCGTACGCGAACAGGTTCTCGAGGTAGGTGTTGTCCCACTGTGTCGGGTTCGGAGTCCAGCTGCCCTCGATGCCGTTGGTCGAAGTGTGCTCGGCACTGCCGGTACCCACCGGGTTGTGCCAACCGAGCCCCATCGACTCGATCGGGGCTTTCTCGGGTGACGGTCCGATGTCGGATGCGGGTACCTGGCCGTGGCTCTTACCGAACGCGTGGCCACCGGCGATCAATGCCACCGTTTCCTCGTCGTTCATCGCCATCCGCGTGAACGTGATGCGAATGTCGCGTGCTGAGCCCAGCGGGTCGCCGTTCGAATAGGGCCCCTCAGGGTTGACGTAAATGAGCGCCTGGTGCGACGCGGCCAGGGGGCTCTGCAGGTCGTAGTCCGCGTCGCCGTTCTGACCATGCCAGCGTTCGTCGCGGCTCACCATCTCGTCAGGGCTCGCGACCGCGTGCGGGTTCCAGACCTCCGGGCCCCACCAGGTGCCGTCGTCCGGTTCCCACGCATCGAGTCGTCCACCACCGAAGCCGTACGTCGGCAGGCCCATCAACTCGAGGGAGCAGTTGCCGGTCAAGACCATCAGGTCGGCCCACGACAGAGCGTTGCCGTACTGGTGCTTGATCGGCTGTAGGAGTCGTCGTGATTTGTCGGTGTTGCCGTTGTCCCACCAGCTTCCGATTGGTGCGAACCGCTGCATCGCGGTGCCCGCTCCGCCACGGCCGTCGGCAATTCGGTACGTGCCGGCGGCATGCCACGCCATTCGGATCATCTGTGGACCGTAGTTGCCGTAGTCCGCCGGCCACCAGTCGACCGATGTGGTGAGCAGTCGCTTGATGTCCGACTTGAGCGTCGTGAGGTCGATCGTGGCGAAAGCCGCCGCGTAGTCGAAGTCCGCGCCGAGCGGGTCGGCGTCTACGCCATTCCGGTGGAGAAGCTCAACCCGGAGACGCTGCGGGTACCAACTGTCCAGGGTCGGCGACTGACCGAAGGTGCCACCGAGGTGGTCGCCACCTGCTGGCAGCGCACCGCTCATGTGGAAACTGCATGTGTTGGTCTGGTCGTCAGTGCCCATTGATGCTCCCTGTGTGCTTTAGCTGGATGAGAAACGGTGTCGTCGGGGTCACAATTTTACGATCAGCCGCCGCATCGCAGCAGCGTCAATCTGTGGTGCAGCGATGCTTCGACGCTGCTGTGAGGCGGTGCGTCGCGGGCTGCCGACGTGACGGGAAGCCCGATAGAAAGATCGTATTCCCGCAAGGTGTGCGTGGCATGCCAAGAAAGTGACTGACTTCTAGACGGCGGTGGTGCGGTGGCCGAGCGCACGACGGCCAAACATAATAAAGCCCTGCGCCGATTGCTGCGGTGCGGGCGATGCGAAGCCCGGTGAAACCGACGCCGGAGGATGGGGGCTGTCGAGAGCTTGATTTCCGCGAATCGTGTTCCGCTCGCGGTGACCTGGGAGCACCCCCGCCAGAGGCTCCTAGTGGGGAACGGTCAGCGGGTAGCCGAGTCGAGGTGTTTTAGGACGCGGCGCAAGTAGGCGCCCCCTATGCTTGCGGCAGAACAGGACAAGTCGCTCCATGGCGAGCGGGCTTTATATTGGGGAGACGTGCCATGGCTGCCAGTAGATGCTCTGGTCTCCGCTCTCTCGTTCTAGTCGCACTGGCCTTCGGCCTGACTGTTCCTGTGACAGGTTGCGTGCCGGCCGTGCCAGGCAAACCTCCGCCTTCGGGAAATCCCGCGGTGCGCGAATACGTGGAGTCTGCCCTCGACTTCATGGATGAAAACGGCCTCTACGCCACTCGCAGGAAGTGGAAAGAAGCTCGAGCTCTCGCATCGGTGAGCGCGTCCTCCGCAGAGACCATCGCGGAAACCCACAGTCCACTGATGCGGGCAGTGTCGGCCGCCGGAGGAAGAGCGCATAGTCGCTTCGTCCTGCCCCCAGGCCAGTTGGGCTCGGTCCAGTTGCCGCCGACGGGCGAGAACCGGCCAGTCGTCAGCTTTGCCACGGGTAGCATCGCTGCCATCGATGTTCCCTGGTTCAGTAGCAGCGACACGAGAGAAGGCCAGTCCTACATCGACGCTGGTGCGCGGGGGATTTCAGACGCAGAAACGCGGGCACGGTGCGGGTGGATCGTGGACCTGCGCGGCAATGGGGGCGGCAATTCCTTCCCCATGCTCGGGGCTGTGACGCCATTGCTCTCCCAGGGCACCGTGTTGTCGTTCATCCGCCGGAATGGCAAGTCGGAAGTCGTGCGCATAGATGGCTCCGCCGTAACATACGAATCGGACGGATCAACCGAAACGCTTGCCACGTCACCCGTGACCGGCTCATCGCAAGCCGGTCGGAACATCGCCGTCCTGCAGGGTCCTGAAACCGCCAGCGCAGGCGAGTCGACACTCCTGGCATTCCGGGGTCAATCGGGCGTGCGCACTTTCGGAGAAACGACGACCGCGGGTTTCGCGACCGGGAACACGTTAAAGACGATGTCCGACGGCGCAGTTATCGTGCTGACGGTAGCCCGCATGGCGGACCGCACTGGGCTCACCTATCCAGACGGTATCGACCCCGACCAGCAAACAGGCGCCGCGGCCCTTGGCGAGGATCCGACCTGGGCCGGCGCGATCGACTGGCTCAACGCGAACTGCGAGCATCCGTAAGGCGGACGTCCATGGACGCAGAATCGGCGCCAACCCGCCGAATTTTCGACATCTCGGGGGAGTGGCGTTTGGGAACGGCTATCGGGAATCCCTCTCGGTCATGGGACGAAACCCTGAGTCGTGTGCATCATCGGTCCTGGCCAGTCTCTCGGAAGGTGTTCGGGTAGTTGTCGAGCCAGGACCAGTGACCGACGGGCCAGGTGATCACGAACGCCCGGCCGACGACATTGGTAATGGGCACGAAACCCTTGCTGGGCGTGGTGGTGTGGAGCCTGCTATCCGCCGAGTTGTCGCGGTTGTCGCCCTCGACCCATAGAGAAACTGCGGGGACTGTCACGGTGAAGTACTTCTCAGGAGAACGCGTCGTCCCGGAAGATGCTTTGAGGTAAGGCTCGCTGAGAGGCGCATCGTTGACGGTGATGTGGCCGGTGGCGTCGCAGCAGGCGACTTTGTCGCCGGGCAGGCCGATGACGCGTTTGATGAGATGGTCGTTCGTTTCTTGCGCGCCCAGGCCCACCTCGGAAAAAAACCATCGGATGCCATCGGCTACAGGATTGCCCGGCTGGACAGTGCCGTGTTCGGTTGCGCTTAGCCATCCACCGGGGTCTGTGAACACAACAACATCGCCACGGGCGATGGGGATGAGGTCGGGGACGAGTTCGTTGACCATGATTCGGTCTTTGACTTGCAGGGTGTTTTCCATCGATCCCGAAGGGATATAGAAAGAGCGAATGAGGAATGTTTTGATCAGGAACGATATGAGCAGGGCAACAAAGAATATGACGAAAAGGTCTCGGAAGAAGCGCACGATTCCGTGCTTACGGTTGGAATCACCCTGGGTTCTCTTGTCCCGCCTCAGGCGCATAAGTACGTCGTGATTCGTCAACTTTCCCCCTGCGCTGATGCTGCTGGGTTCAGTGTCACCCCTCTGCACTCCCGAACTCTTTTGCGGGACCCTCACCGGGACACCTCCACGGCGTCGACGGTTACGCCTTCTCGCGTTGCGGTTAAGCCGCAGGGTGCCGTGGCTTCCATTCAGCGCAGGCAGGATGTATCGTTTGTCGATAGCAGAGCACCGATTATCGATAGGACTCACATGCACAAGGCAACCATTGTCTCGTTGAAGGCCCTCATCGTCGCGATGATCGTCCTTCTCCTGGCCTGCCAGCTATTCATGGTCCCCGGTGTGGCACGGCAGTCCGCCGAGACCTACGCAGACCTCGGCTATCTCCAGACGCCGGGCATCATCGTTGCCGTGCTCTTCCTGCTCTGCGTGCAGGTCGTGCTCGTGTGCGTGTGGCGGCTCCTGTCAATGGTGCGCACGTCCGTCATCTTCAGCGACAACGCGTTCTTATGGGTCGACGTCATCCTCTGCGCCATGGTCCTAGCGACCCTCCTCATCGGGGTGTCGATGGCCACCCTCGCATCGGCGAATGTCGCCTCCCCATCGGTGATGCTGCTGTGCGCACTCGGCGTCGTCGTCGGCGCAGGACTCGCTCTGCTGATCCTGGTGCTCCGGGGACTCCTGCGAAACGCGCGACAACTGCAGCAGGACCTGTCGGAGGTGGTCTGATGCCCATCGTCATCAACCTCGACGTCGAACTCGCCAAGAAGAAGATGTCCGTCGCTGACTTCGCGGCCGCGATTGACATCACGCCGGTGAACGTATCTGTGCTCAAGAACGGCCGGGCCAAAGCGGTGCGCTTCTCGACCCTCGACGCGATCTGCCGCGTACTCGAGTGCCAGCCCGGCGACATCCTCATCTGGGTGCCGGACGACTCGGGGCCAGATGCCTCGGATCCGCACAACCCGGCGCGAACGAGCGATGCGGCGGAAGCCTCGTGAGCACGCCTGCCCCGATGAGCCAGTGGAGCGACATCGCCGTCGCGCGTCTTCTGGACGATGCGTCCTGCCCGTCCTGCGGGGTCGATGCCCTGCAGAACAGGCGCTGCCGCAACTGCGGCGCCGACCTCAACGGGAGAATCGGCCTCGAACTCTGGAGCGCCTCCCGGGACGCGGCCACCGCCCTGCGAGCGCGGCAGGCGGTGCTCGAGCGTGTGCCGCGCTTGCTCGCCGAGCCGTCTGGAGCCAGTGCAACCGAACCGTCGCCGGCGGCGACTCCGCCAGCATCTGCCGCCCTCGCTGCGCCCGCCGCAGCCAGCCCAGCTGCCGCTGATCCGCGCTCGAGCGCCACAGTTCAGTCGGTGCTGGCGGTAGCGGGTGCCGGGCTGTTCGCGATCTCGGCGATCGTCTTCACCTTCTTCAACCCCGACCTCAGCGATCGTGCGCTGCGCAGCGTGATCGTCGGCCTCATCACACTCTTGTTCCTGGGCGGCGCCTGGCTGCTCGCGCGGCGCAGGCTGCAGTTCTCAGCGGAGGCCGTCGGTGCGCTTGGAATGCTGTTCGTCGCCCTCGACGTGTACGCGCTTTCCGAACTGACCGTGAGCGGCCTCAGCCCGTGGGTGTTCACTGCGGTCGGCACACTCGCCAGCGGCTCGGTCATGGTGGCACTGTCGCGGGTGGCGCGCATCCGGACCTGGCTCTGGATCTCCCTGCTCGGCCTTTCCGTGGTGCCTTCGATGCTCGGGTACGCGGGCGGCACCGTGTTGTCGGCGGTCATCGGACACCTCGGCACCGCATTCGTCGCTCTCGCACTCGTCGCACTCGTCCGCGCCACGGCACGCAGATTCGACGGGCGCCTCCGGGCGGAACAGGTGACGTTGACGGTGGTGCAGGTGGTCGCCGTCGCAATCGTGCTCGCTCAGGCGAGACTGATCGAGGCCGACAGCACCACGGGATACTGGCTCGGGATCTGCGCCATCCTTGCCGCGATTGCGGTGCTCGCCGGCCTCGCCAGCCGCTATCTCGCACGCGGTCTCTGGAGCTTCGTCGCCGGGGCTGCCGGCGTCGCCGCATGCACCGGGCTGCCATTCGCCCTCGACCTCGGGGCCCATGGCGCCGAGCAGTGGTACTTCGCCTTCATCGCTGTCGCGGGCGCCGCAGGACTCATCGTCCTCGGCGCCCTGGCCCCGACCCCGGCGACGATCGAGCGGCGACGGTTCACCGGCGGCGCGTTCGGGATGGCCGTGGTCAGTGTCCTGGCGACGGTGCTCGTGGCGCTGCTGATCGGCGCCGCGAAGGTGCTTGGTTCCTTCAACGGCTCCGATCTCGTCGCCTCAGTGATTGACACAGGCGGCGTGCTCGCGGTCGTGCTCGGCCTCGCCGCCGGTGCCATTGGCTTCGGGGTCTTCGCCGCAATCACCCTGCACCGGGACATCGCCCAGGCGCCCCTCGCGAACGGGGGCGCAGCGCTCGCTATCTGGCTGGCGGCGCTCTCAGGGCTCGTGGTCGTCTGTGCCCCCGGCCTCTTGCCCTGGGCTCAAATCGCGATCGCCCTTGGGCTCGCGGTGGCCACGAGCGCCGCGCTCGTTCTCGTCCCGGGCATCCGGGCGGCTTCGCTCCGCTTTCGCCTTCCCCTGATCCTCGCGGCTCATGTGGCGGTCCTTCTCGCCGGCATCATCTCGTGGACCGACGTTCGCCTCGCGGCGTGGGCGGGCATCGCAGTCGTCACGGCCATCATCGCGCTCGCGCGACCCGTGCCCGCCGGGACTCGTTTTCTCCACGTCGCTGTCGGCTACGCCTACGCCCTCGTGGTCGTGGCGACAGCGCTCGGACAGCTCGGCATCGGCACGATCGCGCTCCTGTGCCTCACCACGTCGATCGGGCTGATCGGCGCAATCGTCGCGACCGCCCTTCCGCAAGTAAAACCCGCAGCCTGGTACTCGATCCTGGTCGTGACATCCGTGCCCTTTGTGATCGGCGTGATCCAGGTGGTCTTCGAGCGCAGTGGCTGGACCGCTCTCTCAACCGGCATCATGTTCCTGCTTGCGATGACCCTCCTCGTTTCCCGCCGGCCCGGACTCGGCATCGTGCTGCGCGCGATTGCCGCGGGCCTGCTCATCCCGTCCCTGGCCGTCGTCGTCGTATGCCTCGGCGCCCAGGTGCTTGTGGGCAGCGCCTCACCCGTGACGCTGCCGGTCATCGCAGCGATCGTCGCTCTCGCGCTCCCGAGCACTGGGGTGATTCGCTCGGCCCTCAAGCGACGCGGCATCGGCGAACCGGACGCCACGGTCGCGCGGATCGCCCTCGAGGTGTCTGCCATGCTCACCGGCGTAATCGCCGTCGGGCTCGCGCTCATCCGGGTGGCGGCTGGCTTGCCGACGACATTCCTCGTGCTCGTCATCCTCGCCCTCGGCGCAGCGGCGACATCGTTCTGGGCGAAGCGCCGCTACGGATGGTGGACCGCGGCTGCCTGCCTCACGGGAGCCTTGTGGTGTGTGTGGGCTCTGATCGGTATCGGCCTGCTCGAGCCATACCTGCTCCCGCCGAGCCTCGCAGCCACGACCATCGGCCTGCTCCTCACCGCGCGCGGCGCACAAGGCGTGCCGCTGTACACCGGCGGGCTCCTCGTCGCCGTCGTGCCGACCTTGGTGGTACTGGCGGTGCCGGAGGCAGGTGAAACCGTCGGTGCAGCATGGCGCGGCTTCGGGCTGGTCGCCGCGTCGTGGGTGCTGCTCGGGCTCGGCCTGCTGCTCGACCGGTGCGTGTCGCCTCGCGCCGAACGGCTGCGCACACTCTGCACGCCGACCCACGCGGTCGCGATCATCGCCGGGGCTGCCGGGGCTATCCAGGGCGTGCGCTTTGGCGTCGGTGCCGACGTGGTCCAGATCGCAGGAATACCGTTGGTCGTGGTGTGTCTCGGGATTGGCCTGGCCAGCGCCGTGCCAGCTGCCGCAGCGGCGCGGGCCATCTTGTCCCATGCCGAGATATCTCAACCGGCGCGCATCCGAGGGTGGTCTTTCGGTCGCCTGTCTGCTCGCTGGCTTTATGCCCCCGCCGCCCTGTACGTCGGGCTCGCTACCTGGACGGCCATCGAACGAGACTGGTTCACGATCTGGCTGATGTGGTCGCTCATGGTCGCCTACCTCGCCGCCATGGTCATTGTCGCGGTGCGGCTGCGAAACGGGCGGACAAGCCTGCCTCCCGTTTGGTTCATCTTCACGCTCGCGTTCGTCACTGCGATCGTGGCTTGGAGTCCGCGTGACTTGCGAGTCGAGTGGTTCTCGCTGCCCCTGGGCCTTTTCCTACTCTTCGCCGGCGTTGCCGCCATGCGCGGCAGGCAACGGGATACAGCTGACACTCAGCGCGGCACGCTCAGTAGCTGGCCCGCCCGCTGGCACGGCTCGTGGCCGCTGCTCGCCCCCGGGCTCGGCGTGATGTTCCTGGCCTCGATCCTCGCGACTTTCACCGACCCCCAGACCTGGCGGGCCATCCTCGTGATCGCGATTGCGCTCGTCGCCATTCTCGTCGGCTCGAGCCGGAAACTCGCGGCACCCTTCCTGCTGGGCATTATCGTGCTGCCCATCGAGAACATCTTCGTGTTCGTGGTGCAGATCGGCCGCGGCATCGAATCGGTGCCGTGGTGGATCACGCTGGCCGTCGTCGGCGCCGTGCTGCTCATCATCGCCGTCACCTATGAGCGTCGAGCCGGGGACGACAACAGCATCGCGGCGCGATTGGGCGACCTGGCATGAATTCCGCACGCCGAGGCGCCGCTGAGACGTAAAGGACGGCGACAACGGATACGGGAACGACTGCAGTGTCGCCGGATAGATAGTGCGCTACCCGAGTGGGGCCGAGCCAAAATGTAGATAGTCGGGACCTGTGTAGTCGAAAATTGTGACGCTGTGAATCTCGTCCATGTGTTGGCTTCCCCGAATCTCGATCTCTTGCGTACTGGCTGATGCCCTGACGGTGGAGATGTCATAACTGAGGCCGCCATCGGTGGTCCAGGCGCTATCAGTGTTCTTGACCAGCTCCCCTTCATTGAGGTAGAGCCTCAAGTTCGGAGAGGCTCCCGTGCTGAAGTCGCTGAGGGTCGCCCAGACAGTGCCATCGCTGCGACGTTCGATCTCAACGGAGCCGACGGTCTCGGTCCATTGAGTCACGAATTGCCCTGCAAGCGGGAGTTGCCGCTCGAATCCGCTCATTCCGGCGGAATTGTTTTGGCTCGTCTCCGTCGTCGGAGACGTTGAAGGCGTTGAGGTGGGCGTTGGCGTTGGCGTTGGCGTTGGCGTTGGCGTTGAAGCTTTCGATTCAATGCTCGGATTCGGGGCGCTGCCACAGCCGCTGGAGCAGAGCACGATCACCCCAGCCAGCACTAGTGCCGATGTCTGACGCAGAGCGAATCGCATGCGCTCGAACCTACCGGTCAGGCGGCCGTTGCCGGCGCATTCGGATACAAGGAGTTTCACAGAGGTTGTTCGCGCTACAACGCCCTTCCTGCCCCATGGGCAGTCACCCAACCCCCTCCGCGAAGAGAAATGAAGGTCGAGGTCTACCGAACCTTGTGTGTGAGTCGAAGGCCGAATGGGTGTGGCCCGGCGAGGTACCAAACGAGCGCGCCGAGCAGAGGCGCGAATACGACGGCGATCATCCAGAGGGCCTTCTCCACCTCGGACAGGTCGCGGGTTCGCGCAATCTGGACGATGGCGTACGCGATCGCAGCGAGGTAGAGGACGGCGACGACGGATGCGAGAGCGACTGCAAGTGCGGCTGGACTGTCCACCACGGTTCCGTTCGTTTGGATACTTCAAGATAGGGCCCCAGTGAAGATGCGTCTCCGGAACCTCCTGTGGGGGACTTGCACTCGCTACTTACCGGCAGCGGGCCCGTGACCTTCCGTGGGTTGGCTCGCCTCAAGAATGGCGCTCTTGCGCCGCCCCCAGCGGATGAAAAGCCCCAGAGCCACGACGACCCCAACCACAACGAGAACCTGGACTACCACCCAGAAGTTCCACCAAAAAAGAGCACTGAATTCCATTTCGCCCCCCTCGATTCGCGGACACCTGAGTGCCCTACTAAGAGCGAGCCTACGACCGCGAGGTCGTTCGGGTAAATACGCCGTCGATTGCTTGGCCAGGAGGGAACATCCGGAGCAGCTCGTAAGACGAACCCCTTCCTCGCGGCAACCAGTGGCTTCGCCTTGCCGTCGTCGCGGGCGGCGTCGTCGTCGGGTTCCCCCTCCTCACCTCATTCGCCCTCACTACGGCGTCGGCCAGCCACGGTGCCGTGGTCATTGCGTTCCTCCCGGCAGCGACGGCCGTCATGGCTGTAATCCGGGGAAGAGAGCGACCACTACTGCCGTTCTGGATCACGGCTGCACTAGGGGCGCTGGTGGCTGTGGCTTTCGCATCACTGCAGGGCGGCGGAGGCATCCGCTTGCAATGGTCCGACCTGCTCCTGTTCGGTGCCGTCGCGGCCGCCGCCATCGGCTACGCCGAAGGAGGCCTGCTCGCGCGCGAGATCGGATCCTGGCAAACCGTATCGTGGGCTCTCATTCTGGCCGCACCCCTCATGGTCGCCCTGATGACAATGGCTATCGTCGACCAGCCTCCTACCGGCACGCTTAGCCAATGGGCGGCGTTTGCGTACCTTGGAGTGGTGAGCATGTTCCTGGGATTCTTCGCCTGGTATCGCGGACTCGCTACCGGGCCCATGGCCCAGGTCAGCCAGGTGCAACTCACCCAACCTGTCCTCAGCATCCTCTGGGCCGCACTCATCCTCCGCGAAGAGCTCACCTGGCAGACCATCATTGGCGGCATCGCGGTCATCCTCTGCGCCGGCATCGCCGTTCGAACCCGCCGGGGTCGCGTCAGACTCACACGCTCCGCCGAGGACCGTGCGGTTCAATCATCACCAGTCGAGGCGATGCCCAGCACCAACCTCCCGTAAAGGGAACCCCTGCGCGACGGATCCGCGGCCAATCGGGCCGATTGCCGAGCGCCCAGATTCTGGGTCAGTGGGGGGACCGTAGCTGCTCGCCCGGTTGGAGCGCCGTGCCGGCTGCGCACCCGAGCTCTCCGGGCTGAAGCAGAATCTTGGGCACCTGCAACACCTGCACGCCGTCGACGTCTCGTTTCACGAGCAGGCAGTCGTCCCCATCGCCCATCGCGAAGCCGATGTCGCCGTCGACTACCGTCGCCTCGGGATCGAACGCGACCTCACGCTCACCGGTCGGCTGCGGCATCCGCTTGACGATCTCGGCGACTATGTCGTCAGCGGATGCCGCGGACGGCGCGTTTGTCAGCACCTCGACGACGAGAGCCTCCGCTCCGTCGGGAACAACGTTAACCAAGCGGGTGTCGACCGGAGGGGGGATGCGCTTTGCGTCCGGCGGGCAAGCGATGTCGTGGGCGACCGCTGTGTCGTCGCTCCATTCGCCGGGCTCCTCGGTTGCGACCCCCCAGAAATCGAACTGCGACTCAAAGCAAGCGACGTGCGGCCCTTCGTTCGGGGTGGGCTGTATCGTCGCACGAAACTGCAGCGCTCCAAATGGTTCGCCGTGGATCGCGCCGGGATATGGTTCGTAGCCGATCAACTCGACCACGGTCGAGTTCTCGGTGTCGGTGTCAGCCCAGCGGGCATAGTCATCGATCACGTCCGTCCCCTCACGGTAGAGACCCCGAGAGACGTCAGCGACTGCCTTGCGCGCCGACACTTGTGACACCGCGTCCGACCCCGGGACTGCCGCTCCCGCGCAACCAGTGAGCGTGCCGCACACCGCGAAGGACAACCATGCGACGGGGCTCGGACGGTGTCGGTTCGAAACGGAATGGCGCACGTTGTTGATCAAACCACAAGTCGGCAGGATGTTGTTGCGTGGGGGATGGCCCACATCAGCTCGGCGTCAACGCCGAAGGCGAAATCAAGCGGTAGTAATCATGTCATCGACGGTACCGCGGCTCCCCGCCCGCAAGGGGGAGGGTCAGCGGGCGGTGCTGCCCTGCTCCTACCTGCGGGGTGAGCCGTGCACGGCCGCGTCGGCTGTGCCTCCCGCCCGGGAGCGTGGGCCAGCGAAGCAGTGACAACGGCGTATCCTGCGCGCTACACTGCAGGCACGGCGGGGCCGAGCGCATTGGGAGATGGTGTGAAGGTTCTGGGTGCCGTCGCGGCCGGGCTGATGGCCTTGGGTGTCGCCGCGCTTCTCGTCGTGTTCCCCCTGGAAAACCGGGTCACCGAAGCCCTCGAGGCGCAGGCCACGCAGCTGGCTGTCCCCGCCGACTGGGAGCAGGTGAACGACACGGTTCGCCGCGAACAGTTCCTGTGTATGAGCACGAACCCGTGCCCGAGCATCTCCCGGCGGTGGGTGACGGACACCCCCGTTAGCGTCCACGACTTGGAGCGCATGGCGACGGGCGCGGGCCTCAGATTCTCGGTGGAGGGCACCTGCCAGCGGCCGCCGACTGCGTTCTCCGAAACGGGGGTTTGCACCTTGTACGGTGTCCGCAGTGAGAACCACTACCAGGTCTGGGTGAGCGACCGTCCGCAGGAGCCCCAGCAGGTCTCACTGGAAGTGCGTCCGAACCGCCCCTACCTCACTCAACCTCAGGGGTGAGGGCGTCCACCCTGTCCCGGAGGGTGGCGACTTCGGTGCGGAGCTGGTGCAGCTCGTAGGCCCTGTCGTCGAACCCTCTACCGGAACGCCGGTGAGGTCGCTTCTACGACGCCACCGACGGAACCTCCTAGAAGCTGTCAGACGCAGCGCCTGGCACGGGCCACCGCCACCTTAATGAACCTTCGGCAAATCGTGCTGTGCAAGCGCAGCAATGGCCTCTGGACTCAGATCACCGAGGGTCGCATCAGGTTAAAGACATCTGGCTGGGCCTCGAGGAGCCGGGCGTTCAAGGCCTGGACCCCATTCAGCTCGGCAAACAGAAATTCTTGATCGGAAACTGGGACCATCATGAGCCACGTGATGACCAGGTCGTCCGACTCCAGGTCCTCAATGTCGTTCCAGAGAAAAGGCAATACAAACAGTGCGTGTGGCACTGAAACGGCTTGATCAAATCCCGACATCACGTCAGGGAAGATCGTGTCTGGCCAAATTGAATGCTTGCCGGAGGCGATATTGAGTGCGCTTCCGATCAAACCGCTTTGGATCACTTTCCAATTGCTTCCAGCCGCAGCCAGGAGTTCTACCCCGAGGTTTTTCCCACCACCGGTTGAGAGGTTCGTGTACTGACTCATTCCGATAGTGGCGTAGGAGGTCACGCCGCACTGGGGGATGTTATCGCATTCGATCAGGTTGAGCGACGGCAGGCCTTCCTCCCCTCCCGGAGAGAGCAGGATCTTGGGCTCGACAGAAGGCGCAACGCCGAAAGCGGTCATGGTGTGACGCGTGATCTGTCTGGCTGTGAACATGGCTCTCAGAATTCCGCGAGGTTCGTGCGCGGCGCGGCGAGGCGAGGCGCGGTTCGTCTTCTTGGTGTCCGCCGCAACACCGTGCGGTTGTGGTCCAAGAAGATTCCCGGACGGAGCCTACTTAGGCAACTCGACCGGCTGCGGCCAAACGTGGACGTACCATATCCTCAATTGGCGTCACCGTCTGTGACCACTTCGATCCAGTTGGCTCACGCCGAACAGAATTTCGCATCGACGAGACCACTCGGAGTTCGAGCAAACGGTGTGTGAGACCGGATGCTCAGCAAGGATCTAAGGGAACGTCCCACGGGCACTCGCCATCGCGGTGCTGGGGTTCTCGTTTCATCTACGCCGATTGCAATTGATCCGCGACGGCCGCGGCTTTGGAGTTTCTGAGCAGCGGCACGGAGGCGACCATCACGAGGATGAGGGCCATTCCGCCGCCGATGATGAATCCAAGACGGGACTCTACGGCGTCCATGGCTAACCCCACCATGACGGCGGCAACGGCGGCACCAGCGTTGACTGCGGTGTTGATCCAACTGGATGCCTCGGTGCGTACTTCGACGGCGGTGATGTCGTCGGCGAGTAAGTAGCCGGTGACGAGCGAAGGGGCCAGGAAGAAGCCCACCACGACGAGCCCGAACCCGAGAACCGCGACAGACCCAAGAGCCGCTAGAAGTGCGCACAGCACGGTCATGAGAGTGCTCGAGATGAGTAGTCGCTTCACGAGCGAGTTCCTCCACGTCCGCTGGCCGTAGAGCAGACCTCCGACTGCGCTTCCGGCGGCGAAAGCGGCGAGCAGGATCCCGGCCAGGCCCACCGATCCTTGGCTGTCGGCGACTGCGGGTGCGACCACCTCCACGGTTCCGAGCACGACTCCCACGCCGAGAAGCGCGATCAGGATTGCGACGAACCCGCTCTGTCGTAGCGGCTGTGAACTGTTGCGCGGGGCAGTGGTGACGGCGCCGTGCCCTAGCGAGAGCGGGCTGCTTGTCATGCCGAGCGTTCCGAGAAGTGCCACCAGGGCTGTCGTGAGCAGTCCAACCGGCGGCGATGCCGCACCCACGACCGCAGCCGCGATCAACGGTCCCGTCGTGAAGAGTAATTCCTCACAAACCGCGTCGACGCTGAACGCCTTGGTTTGCACAGCTCCCGGCTCTGTAATGGAACCCCAGAGCACACGCATCGAGGCGCCGAGCGGTGGCGGAAACAACCCCACCACGGCCGCGAGGCCAACCAGCACCCCTGCTGGCGGCTCGGACTGGGCTGTCAGCGCAGCCATACCACTGAGGCCGGCGGCGAAGGCGATGGCTAGTGAGTTGAGTGCGAACCGCTGCCCGCGTCGGTCGACGAACCGTGCGCGGTAGGGGGATGCGATCACGTTCGCGAGTCCGAACGCCCCGGTGGCCGCGCCAGCGACAGCGAACGAGTCGGTGCTCCGCTGCACAGCGAAGAGCAGCACCAGGGTCACCATGGCAAACGAGAGGCGTCCGACAAGCGCGGGAACAAAGACCCTGAGTGCGCCGGCTGTACGCATTACCTCTAGGTAGCCGCCAGTCATGTGCGCGGGGCCGTGTCATGGTTCGAGACTTCGAACAGGGCAAGAGTTGCACTGATCCGGATGCCCTCTGGCGTGGCAGAGGGCATCGCCTCATCGTGGATTAGTCTTCCGACCTCGCGGGACATCTCGCGGATGCGATTCCATGCCTCGGGGGAGACCGTGACCTCGGCCTCGGTGAACACGAATTCGGATTCCGACACGTAGCGCGCGCTGCGGGCAATCAGTTCTGCCGCGAGAGAGCTCATCAGAGCCTGGTGCTCGTCGGCATGTCCCGAGCCGAGCACTTCGCCGCTGGCTGGGTCGTGCCGGTAGCGTTTGGCGGTCCCGCCGCGGATGCTCATCTCCTCGACAAGCTGCACGAGTCCGGCCTGAGCCAAACGACGTAGGTGGTAGCTCATGTTCGCCTGGCTCTCACCCAGAATTCGTGCTGCCTCAGTAGCGCTGAGAGCCTCCGCCGTCAGAATCGAAAGCAAGCGCAGGCGCAGCGGGTGGGCCACGACCCGCAGGCCATCGAGATTGTTGGGTGTGGTGGCATCCGGCATGCTCACACGATATTCCGAACCGGACCCGACCCCCAAATCGTTCTTTTGCGGTTTCTCATTCGGGAGATAGGCCTTGCTGAATCAGGCCATCTGCCTGGGCTCGATTGTCCGATAGCCGGAGCCCAACGAAGGCTCGTTGGGCTCCGTCCTGGGGACGTCAGGCTTGTGTCTGCGGAGACTCCCCGACAGTCGGTGACGTTGCTACGGGCGGCATCGCATGCGCTTGGGTCCGGGTGCGCCATGGCCTCTGACTGTGGATTGCCAGGACCTGTGCGCCGGGTGCGCGACGGTAGCGGATGCGATGGAACGGCGTGGGCGAAATTGCCCGTTTAACGGGAATCGGTGAGCAGCTGATACATGAGGTGGTCTTGCCACCGACCCGCTATTTTCAGGTATTCGGGTGCCGTTCCATAGCCCACGAAGCCCACACGTTCGAGGACTCGTTGGGAGCGCGCGTTGGGGATCAGCGTCTCGGCCTGAATCCTGTGCAGGCTCAATTCTTTGAATGCCAGCGCGGTCATTGCTCGAACTGCGTCGGTGGCATAGCCACGTCCGTTGCTCTCCTGTGCGACCCAGTACCCCATGTTGCAGGACTGAAAAGCTCCGTAGGTGATCCCGCTGAACGTGATCCGACCTACAACCTGCGAATCCTCGTCGAGAATCACGTGTGGCAAGGCCTCGCCTCGGCTGTGCCGAGCGAGCGCGTTTTCAACTTCCGCCTGCTGACCTGCCACCGTGAAGTAGGAGTCCGCGCGGACTGGGTCCCATGGAGCGAAGAAGAGCCGGCCTGTTAGCTGAAGGTCGGCAAGGCGCTCCACATCGTTGACGGATATGAGTCGAGTAGTAGCAGGCATTAGAGAATGCTCCCACACGCGACTCAAGTCATCCTTGCCCGCAAGCCGGACGATGATCGCGTCGGCGTAGTGCTCAATCGCACCGCCATAGAGCGGGTGCCCTCTTCTCGCCACGCACTAGTAAGTTGGCATAAGTTAGCTGATCGGTCTCGGCTCTGCCGCGGTCCCTGCGGTTGGTCAGTTGCGGGCATATTGGTAGCGCAACCAAGCACAGCGCGGCAGAGGTGCTCCCTGCCGGCAAGGGTGGGTTTACCTGCGCGCCCCGTATGCTTGCATCCGTGATCGCCGCCATCGCCTTCGTCACTCTGATTGGCCTGCTGGTTCTCTTCCAGCTTTCCCTCGCCTTCGGCGCGCCGTGGGGACGATTCGCGTGGGGCGGGCAGCATCCCGGCGTGCTGCCGCTCGGGTATCGGATCGCCTCCGGCGTCTCCATCCTGATCTACGGTTTCATCGCCCTGATCGCCCTCGACCGGGCGGGTGTCGCTGACGTGTTTCCCAACGCGTTCTCGCAAGTGGGGATCTGGGTGGTCTTTGGATACCTCACCCTCGGGGTGGTGATGAATGCGATCTCCCGGTCCAAACCGGAGCGGTATGCGATGACACCGGTCGCCCTCGCGCTCGCGATCCTCGCGCTGCTGATCGCGTTGAGCGGCCCCGCCGAGGAATCGTTCGCCGGCATGGTGATCGATGACGGAGACGGACCGGTGTTCTGCACGACGATCATGGAGTCCTACCCGCCCCAATGCGGCGCCGACTCCCATGCTATTACCGGGTGGGATTGGGCCGCGGTCGAGCACGAGCAGTCGCAAACGATCCGCTGGGGCGAGTACCGATTCAGGGGCGAGCGCGAGGGCAACACCATCTCCATCAGCGGTTCGACATCGCCGCTGCACTGACCGGGCGGAGGGAAGGAAACAACGCACCCATGAGGTGTAGCTGTCTTCGGTACGAACTCTGCGTCGGCCGTGATCATCCACGCGCTCTGATGCCCGCAAGCCGGACCCCTATCGATACGAATTCTGGCGCCGCCAACGAGTGGCGCCGGACATGGCGCTCTCGTGTCACAAGGGAACCTCTACCGGGCGATGGGTGAGTCGGTCGAGGGTACGTTGGGAGACGTGACTAGTCGTAATGGGCGAATCGCCCTGATCACCGGCGGCGTGATCGCTCTGATCCTTGGTGGAGTGTGGGCCGGGCAGGGCATAAATCTGATCCCGGGAAGTTTCATGACAGGTAGCCGCATGTGGCTTTCCATCGGGCTCATCATCGCTATCGTCGGCATCATCCTGATTGCGCTCGGCCTACGCCGGCCAGGGCCCCGGCCGCACGAGCAAGTGAGACTCCAACTATCGCGAGCCTAGATGGCGCTCCGACGCACGCTAGATGAACCCTGGACGGACGTCACCCCGCGCCCTCGACGGCGCGGCATTTCTGCGTAACCTGTGCACATGACGTCTCTGGCTACAAGATATGAGTCTGGCGAGTGGGCTGAGGTTTGGGCTGAGATAAGGCAGCTGGGACCAGTCCCGCACGCGCGTCAGACCGAGGTGGAAGACGTAGCACGTTCGACCATGAAGCGGGCGGGAATACAAATCGGACGCATCGTGGAGGTTCTCCTCGCTCTCGGATTCGAACCAGCGTCCTCGGGTATTCCCGTTGTCACCCCGCCACCGTGCGACGTGAGCGAACGGGTCGCGAAACTGGAACTTTTGTTGGGGCCGCTCCCCGCAGCGCTCAAGGCAAGTATGGGAGAGATTGGAGCCGTTTCTCTGTTGGGTGATTGCCCTGCAATTGGTCTCCACTATCACCAACCCCCACCCGCGCGAGTGAGCACGATGCCGCCTGGCTCTGACTACCCCGATCCGCTATGGCTGCCGTGCGTTGATCAGCTCGAGTCCGAGTGGGACGAGAGAGGCCATGACTTGCTAGAGCTGTCGACCTCATCGTTCGAATTCGCTCCTGATGAACTGCACAAGGCGAACATCAGTGGCGCAACACATGACATCTGGTTGCCCGACACTCACGCGGATCCAGTGCTTCTTGGTGTTGCGGGACGACCGAGCATCACCGTTGTGGAGTACCTCCGGCTCTCCGTCGCGTGGGGTGGATTCCCCGGTTACTCGTTCGGCCTAGCGCCACGGCCCAGAGTGCTGGAACAACTCACTTCGTCCCCGCTATTCTGACTGAGAGTGATGCACTCCGCGCAGATCAGCGAAGAGCGTCCGCAACGGAGTCTGAGACCGGCCTCAGGCCATTCCCCGAGCGGGGTTCGCAAGCCGGACGTTTCCCGGCATTCGTTTTGCCCGAGGTGGGGTAGCGGCTGATGATCGCGTCCGGGACCCGCGAGGGAAGGCTGGGCGAAGCCGGAGCCGATACTCCTGGAGGCGCGTCGGCCCAGACCAAAGAGGAATCAGGACGGGCGCACGTCCAATGCCACCCGCGGATTCCCCTGGGGATCCTCGCTGTTCACCGTCAGCTGATACTCATTACCGTCCTTGATAGCCCGCCCAGTGCACACGGTGGTCGGCCCGGTCGCGTCGGCTGGTCCCTACGTGATGCTCCTATAGTTGTCAATTGATATTTTGGACGGCTTTTTGCTCGTGGAGCCAGTCCCGAAATTGGCTCGCGAGGTAGTCGTCTCGGCTGAGTCCTCGTTCGATTCGGGAGAGGGTGCCAGGCCAGGTATTGAAGTGTCCGGCCGCCTCGCGGAGGGTGATGTGGAGGTCTTCGCGCGCGGTGCGTAGGTCGGTGATCGAGGGCGCCGCTTGTGGGTTGGTGAGTTGACGGTAGAGCTCCCGGGCGACGTATCGTTTCAGGCAGCGCATGATTTCCTTTTTGGTCTTGCCTTGAGCCGATCGTCGGGCCGCATAGTCTCTCGTGCGGGAGTCGGTTGCGAGGCGTGAGACGACGACGTGGTGGATTGCCGCGTTGGCCGCTCTGTCGCCGCCGCGGCTGTGCCTGTGCCGGCTTGTCTTGCCCGACGAGGCGGGTATCGGAGCTACGCCGACGAGTGCTGCGAACTGCGCTTCCGTGGCGATGCGTTTGGGGTTGTCGCCCACGGTAACGAGGAGCTGGCTGGCTACTTCTATGCCAACACCGGGGACATTCCGTAACAGAGGCGCGCAGTCCCGAAGAATCTCTGCCATCACTGCATCGGTGTCAAGAATCTCCCGCTCGAGAAATCGGTATCGGACAGCAAGTTTCTTCAAAGTGAGGGCCGTTGCGATCTCAGTGTCCGTGAGGTTTCCCATTGGACGGGAACGCTTCAACGCCGGGATGAGTTGCGCGGTGGTCAGCGGGCGGAACCGACTGCGCACGTGCTCCGGAGCGGAGACGAGTATCCCCTTGATCTGGTTGATGGCAATTGTGCGGGCCTTCATCGCTGAACTGCGGGCGGCACGGAGGACGCGGAGGCATTCAACGGGGCCGTCCTTGGTTTTCGGCGTCGACGTGCCTCGTCCGGCCAAGACCGATTCTGCTGCCTGATAGGCGTCTAAGGGATCCGATTTTCCGCGTAGACGCCGTGCTTGACGGTTGGGTCGGTTGACCTCGGGGACAGGGAGTCCTGCTGTTCGCAGAACTCGACTCAGTTCCGCCCCGTAACTGCCGGTTCCTTCGACGCCCACGCCGATGATCAGACCGAAGTGGGTAATGAAGGCGAGGATCTTCCGGTAACCCGAACTGACTGCCAGGAATTCTTCAGCAGCTAGGTGTTTGCCGTGCTCGTCGATGATGGCGGCAAAGTGAGTATCGGAGTGGGTGTCGACGCCGACGATGACATTCGGTGGGTCTGTTGCCATGATGAAGTTGCCCTTCCATTGCGTCCATCTGGGTAAAAGATGAGCACGTTGGCCAGGTGGGCAGACAAGACGGTAATGGGAATTCGCTTCAGGCTCCTATAAAGTCATGTCCGCCTGGTCAGCGCACCTTGAGCAGCCTCAAGACCGCGGACAGATCACGTAAAAGACAATCCTTGAAGGACGTCAGTCAGGGTTAGAGTCACGCAGCCTCAAGACTCTTCTCATCATTACCGTCAGGGTGAGTTGAGGCCAGTAGCTCAGAGCAAGTCCGCCGTTTGACGTAGGGCGAGAACCAGGAAGTCCGATCATGTCCAGCCCTTCTTTGATCGTCGTGCGCGACGATAGTTCGATGAGTAAGAACAGCAGTCCTGGCCCGCGTGCGGGTGGCCCGAGCGCGCGGCGCTCGTTCACGCCGGCGCAGAAGCTAGAGCACTTGGCCGCTTACGAGGACGCGATCTCCCGGAATGGGGGCGGGGCGTATCTGCCGGAGCAGGGCATCTATTCCTCGCAGATTACCGAGTGGCGAAAGCTTCGTGATGCGGGCGTGCTGCAGGGCAAGAAAGCCGGAGAGAAGATTGGCCGGCTCACGCCAGAGCAATCCGAGATCGCCAGGCTCCGCCGCCAGCTCGATCAATCCGAACAGCGCCTGGCCACGACGGAGGTGGCGTTGGAGATCATGTCAAAAATGCACGAGCTACTCGAAAATCTTTCGAAGAGCTCGCGGGACGAAACACCGCAGACGAAACCGTGATGACCACCTACCGTGAACTGACCCGCCGGGGTATTTCGACCCGCACCGCTGCCACGTTGGTGGGGATACCGCGGGCGACGGCAACCCGGGCGCCACGAACCCCGGCTGCCGGGCCGGCGTTGGTGCCAATGAACAAGCTGGGCGTCCTGGAGCGGGCCCGGATCCTGTCCGTGGTGAACTCGGCCCGGTTCGTGGACTTACCGCCGATCCAGATCTACGCGCAGCTGCTGGACGAGGGCGTCTACCTAGCGTCGATCTCAACGATCTACCGGATCTTGGCCGAGAACAAACAGGTCAAGGAACGCCGCCGCTTGGCCCGCCACCCGCCGCGGGCGATCCCGAAACTGCTAGCCACCGCCCCCGGGCTCGTGTTCTCGTGGGATATTACAAAGCTGCCTGGCCCGATCAAGGGCAAGTACTACGACTGCTACGTCATGATCGATATCTACTCCCGCTACATCGTCGGCGCCGTGGTCCACGCGTCTGAGTCCGCGGTCCTGGCCGCGGAAATGATGACGGAAACCTTCGGCATCCACGGCACCCCGCAGGTCGTCCACGCGGACCGGGGAACGTCACGGTCACGGATCCCGTCAAATTGATCAGGAGCGAGAGGGCCGCAGCGTCGGACGGCTTGGGGACCTCGATGACCCCCAGATCGTCGATCTCCCCGAAGCGTGGTAAAAACTCTCGACCGACCGACCGACCGACCGAGCGGCACTGGAGGTGCTGTTGGCCGAATTGTCGTCGCTGAATGCCGACGAGAGGTCTGACAGGACTTCGCAGGGAACCGTGAACGGAACGTTCGATGCCTCGGGCCGTGTTCGTTGGGAGGTCGTCGGTGAATTAGGCCATCCTGAATGCATGGTGCACAGAAGCTGGTTGTCGATTTGGGGCGCTGCAGTGGTTCTGGCTTCCCTCAGCGCCTGTTCTTATGTTCCGCCGACCTCGTGGCGGGTCGTGCCCATCGAGTTCGACAACGCCTTGGACGTCGGTCCAGAAGACCGGATTGACGTTACCTATTCCATGACGAACATGACCCAGGACACTGCGGGCGGGTTCTGGACCGAGTCCGCCGGGTCTCGGTTGCACCTGAATAGTGCTGGCGACACCCTGCGCCGATTCAATGACGAGATGTTTACGAGAGTTCATGGAATATCAGCCATCTCCCCATCGGTCCTCGCTGTGTCCAGAACGGGCAAGGCAGGGACCGAGATCGAGACGGGAATCTATCTCTACGACACGGATGCTGAGACGTGGACACCTGTCGACGTCGATGCGACCACGATTGGCGACGTGGCGGCCGGGGCTGATGGGCGACTGGTTTTCGTCGATTTTCTGGGCGAGATGGTGCCCGAAGGTGCGATGACTCCGCTCGAGTCGGCTTTCATGTGGCCTTTCGCGATTCGAACCGTGGCGAAGAACGGGCAGCAAACGACTGTGCTGGGTGCGGAATCGGGGGTCACCGCCGCCGCTGTTGCTATCGATATCGATCCCGCCGGCACGGTCTACGTCAGTACGGAGAGGGAAACGTTTGCGATCGGCGCCGATGGAACTCGTTCACCGATAGCCACATACCCGCCTCGAAATCCCGTGCTCGCCGTGAACGCGGTCGGCTATGTGCTCACAGCGGCACCGACGAATACGGATGCCACCGAGAGGCCAATCGATTGGAAGATGGTTCGCGCGTCTTCACCGGCCAGAGGCGTCATGGCCAAGAAGGGCGACTGCCCGCAGTCAAGTGAGCAGGGAATCAGAATTCTGACAGGTGAAGAATCGACGTCCTTGCCGTTTTCCTGCAACACGAACGGTGCCGTCTGGCTCAATGACACTACGTTCGTGCTCTCAATCGGTGACGAATCTGGAACGATCCTCGCCAGAGTGACCCCACCCGAGGAACCCACGAAACGCTGACCAGCACGTCGCTGCGGAAGCGGAACCCAGTGTGAGTGGTCATCCCAAGACGTATGAAGACTTTCACCGGGGGCGGCCGCGCGGCCGGCTTCGCGTGGTTGGACCGCGGCCGGCCGACGCGGTCTCAATGAAACGTTTTCGGAACAGTGGCTGCAATGATGTGGAAATGGATAAGCAAAGTCGCTCCATCAGGGCTCTCGCAACGCTGCTGGTCGTGACATCAGCAGCGTTGCTTTCGGCGTGCAGTCAGCAGCCAGGTACTGAGGTCACTGCCCTTGGACGCGCTCAGACTTCAACGGATGAGTTGCCGGCCGGCCTCGACGCCGATGAAGAATTGGGAGTGGCACCCGACTCCTCTCGTCTGCTTTCGGAGCAAACAGGAGTGGACTACTTCGCAGCGCGCTCCGCGTCCGGCAAGGAGGTTTGTCTCATCGTGTTCGCGTCACTCTCTGCGTGGACAAGTGCGTGCTCGACTGAGTTGCCGATTGAGCTCTACTTGGCCGGGGTTGGATCTGCGCAGTTGATCTCCGAGTCCAACCTTCCCTCGTCAGATAGCTGGACCCAGGTGGCGGACAATCTTGCTATCGGCAAGTGAGCACCGGCAATTCAGGCAACAAGGTGTGCTGGGGTGCCCGTAAGCCGGACAGTAGGCAGCACCGTGCTCGCAGTCGCATATACCCGGCAGGACTGTGACTTTTTGCGCTCTGTGGCGGCGTTCTTTGATCGCTATTTGGCGCATTGAGTTGTACACCCACGACGCTCCGGGGCGTCAGCGTCCTATAACCCAAGAGTAAATTGCCCACTGTCGTGATGTTCCCCGCAAGAGGAAGGTCCAGGACGCCAGCCAGCTGCCGAAGTTCCTCGGTCTGGGTCAGTAGCCGAATCCGCTGAGGCGGTGCTGGTCGTTTACGGTCGATACTCTTTGGGCGGCGGCGATGTTGGCAGGTCGCCTGGCGCAGCTCGGCCTCCGAAAGTCATGGTGGCGATCGAGGACAGCCCGGCACCGATGCCCTTGGCGAGGAACGACAGGATTGCCCCAAGTACTTGCCATAGCCCAGCATGGCCACGTGACTGAGTCATGCGGTACCTCGATCTCTAGGTCGTGTGCGTCTCGGCGTCGAAAGCCTGCACGATCGCGCAGCTACTTCTCGGCGCGTGCTTGCCACTCTACGAGGGTGACCAACGTGTGACCAGTAGGCACAAGTACAAGATCGTCTGTACGTCTCCCTGGTGGCACCAGCATCTAAAAGAGCGTGACATTCTGCCGTCACGCGTGGACTCATCCGCTGTCCCGCAAGACGGACGATAACCGCGGCAGCACTTGTGCGATCCCACCCAAGGGTCGAGCGTGCCGATGTTGCGTCACAAGGGAACTTGCTGCGGACGCTTTCGGCGGCTGATTCAGCCGCGCCAGGTCGGTGCGCTCGTCGTCGCAAGGGGATCGTCATAGAACAGAGCCTTGTTGGCACCATCGCGGAGTGGCGGTCAGGCGCGCTGACTCCGCAGCAAGCCATTGCGGAGGCTAGGCGTGCGGCCACGGCAATGAATCGACTTCCTGCGGAGGGCAAGGCGTAGGCGGCGCGTTTGTCAGCCGTTGAATGCCAACGGCACTGTTCCGACGTAACCAGTGTGTGACCGCACGGAAGCCGGTCCGCTTGCGGACGTCTGATGACGGCTCGCCTAATGAGCTGACCGTATTCCCGGGCGAACGCCTCCCGACGAAGTTCCCCCACCGTCTCGTTGCAGATAGCGAGAGGCGTCGCGCCACTGCTAGGTTGCTTTCGTGCAAGCACCTGACTCGATCCCCGCAGTCGCCGAGCCCACGGTGATCTTCGTGATCAACCGGGAATGGTCCCCCGACGCAAACGAGCGGGCGACGTACGATGCGACTCGCATGTACTGGCGCGTGGGCGCGGACACTCGGCAACGTGCGGTCTACGCGCTTGGTGTCGCAGGCGGTGTTGTCCGAGGCGCATATCGAATCCAATCCTGGCATTCCGGTGACGAAGAGGGGCGGTGGGGCTTCGATGGAGTGCCTGCGCCAGAACTCGGCGCCGTAGGGACGAGCGTCGAACGGCTTGCACCGCCCAGGGGCGGGGCGAACCCTGTGCGTCGTTACCTCGACGGCATCCCAACGAGCGATGAGAAGCCGGTGCAGGTGATCGCCCGGGAACTGAACGTGGAGCCGCTCGCGCGGATCATGTACGGCCAACGCGAGTTGTTCCACAGCAACTTCCTCGCTTGGTTCTTCGACGCTCTGCCGAAGCTGGCCGATGCTGTGTTCCGCGATCTCACGACCGACGACGTCACAGGCTTCACCAAAGTGCGGCGCGTTGAACGAGAACGAGAGAACCTCGACCTCGTGCTCCATTGGCCGGACGCGGCGCCGTTGGTCATCGAGAACAAGGTGTTCTCGCTTCCCGAGCGAGCTCAGCTCGACGAATACCGCGCCAAGACTGGGCGGTGGAAGGGTGAGCCCGCGCATCACATCCTGCTGAGCATGTCTCCACCGCATGAGCCTGTCGAGGGCTGGACCTACCTGAGCTATCAGGAACTCGCTGAACGCATCGACCTCGCCCTCTTTGACAATGAGGACAGCAGCTACGAGGTCGAAACGGTCAGACGGTACTCGCGAGTCGTGAGGCTCCTGAGCGCGCTACTCGACACCACTGTCGTGCACTCCATGGAGGAGTCTGCGTGGATGGACAGTTCGCAACTCGCAGAGATTGACTCGACCCAAACTCGTACCGCGCTTCGAAAGCTCCGCGCGCGGCGGGTGCAGGCTGTGCTCGCGGGGGAAGGACCGGCGGTGGGATGGACGGAGGCCGCCATTAGCCACGGCCAGCCTCTAGTCGGCTGGCGACGTCACGTTCGGGTTGGTGGCATCGAAATTCAAGCGGGGTGGCAGTACCAGGAAGGACAGTTTCGGTTGTGTGTCGTGTTGCCACACCTCGAGGGTCGCTCCGGAGAGGACAGAGACGCCCGCGAGGAATTCGCCACATCGCACCCGGAGCTGTTCGATTTCGCGCCGCTCTACGAGGTCCTCGCATCGCCGGATGGGCAAGTCATGCCGCGCGAGCGCTTCGGGCACTTCGCTCCGTCGTTCGTGTACCGCTACGTGAAGGCGCCGGACCAGACCGTCCAGCAGCTCGTCGCGGCGACCCACGCGATCAATGCCGCATTTGAGGCGTGACGAGCTGCTCGCCGATTCTGTCCGCAGGCCGGACGTCTACGGTCGCAGGTTCGACGCCCAGTCTCCGAGGTTTCGGAGTTTCAGGGGAGTGGTGTTTGGGAACCTTTCGTGAGCAGGCAGGCTTTCAGGGGCGGGCCTACACTTAGCGGCAAGGCTGAACGGCGCCGTTCCACGGTCTGCCCAGTCCTGCGTGCTTTGCAGTCGGCTGGACACAGCACCATGTCGGACGCTGAAGGCTACAAGCGGAAGGTGGGCAACATGATCGGGGACCGGGACCGGGACGTTCAAGAGGCTGAGAGCGTTCAGGAGGACGAGGACGAGGACGTTCGGGAGGACGAGGACGTTCGGGAGGACGAGCCTGTCCCAGGTCTGGCGGTTCCTCTGGACCGTTGGCGAGCCTTGCCAGCTCGGGTGCGAGTGGAGGACCAGAGCTTGTCCGTTCCAGCTTCGGATGCACCGGACCCTGAGGGTGGCAGGAACCCTGACAATGACTGGCTGCTCCGTGGTGTGTAAGCGGAACCGCCATCGGGACGGTCTGGGTCTGATTCTTCAGAGCGATGCCGGCCAGGTTCGCCGAGTGGCGAGGCGTGAGGTCAGGAAGAGCGCAACGCCAATGACTCCGAGGATTGCGGCGAACGTGATTCCCCAGTCCCACACGCTCGACTGGGTGTGCACCAGGAGGAGTTCGTGATCGGTCGTGAAATAGGAGCATCGGACTCCAACGGGAAAGAACGAAAATGCACCGTCCGCGGTCCATCCTGCTGAGGGCAGAGCCAGGTTGCCTAGCTCGGGATTCTGATAGCAGGATTCACCGATACCCGAATGTGAGATGAACGCGAACTGCAGCCCAGCCAAGGCCATGAGGGCCATCGACGAAATGCCGAGGATCCAAGACCGCGCAGTCACGGCGAGGAGCACGGGAAAAGCCGGTCTTTGCAGTTGCATTTCGTCTACCCCCTCCTGAATAAACTACGTGCTGCCAGACACCGGGTAAGCGCTTTAAGACTGGAACGAAGGAAGTCGCCGGCCTACAGAGTCAAGGCCCGTAGCCGAACGGAAAGCGGACATCAAAGGCGTGAGCCGTGCACCGATCGGACGTCGATCGCCCCGCCATAGCCGTCCTCTTCGAATTCCAGCCCGATCTTTTCCGCTGCTCATGTGGAGGCTCTGTTGTCGCGGTGGATGATCGCGACCAGGTGACCTGGCCTCAAGGTATCTCGGGCGAAGTCGCGGCAGGCGGCTGCGGCCTCGGTTTTCGGCACCGGCTACTGACGCGGGAGCCAGAACGGTTTGTTCGGCCGGCTGCCGATTTCGTGGTCAGGTACGTGTGGGCGGAAGCTACCGAGGTGGCATGCATCGGCCGGTGGCTGGACAGCAGTCGAGCACACTGCCCGTGGAGAGATAAAATCGAATGATCATGGCGCCTCCAACGAACAGCTACCGGCGAGTCAGCACTCAGGACGAAGCTCACGGGCACCTTGTGGAGATCGACGCCAGGTACTCCGAGTGAGTGCGGCCGCCGTACCCCACGCACGCTGGGGTGAACCCCGCCGCGATGGCCAGGTTGAGTGAGTTGACGGATGAGCGGCCACGGACACCGCACCGCAGGAGCGAAACAACGGAGCCGCTCACGTGAAACCGATCACCATGTGCGGACAAGTAGGTACCGACGCGCAATCCGACATCGACCACACGCTGGCGCTTATGCGGGAGATGCAGGCCGTGGTGGTCCCCAGCCCGATCCTGAGGGTGTACGCACCGCGCCCCACGGTGGCGTTTGGCCGTCGGGAAAGCCTCATGCCGTCGTTTGCAGCCGCACAGGAGGCGGCTCGCGACCATGGCTTTGCGCCCGTGATCCGGCTTGCGGGCGGGAGGGCGGTGGCCTACGACGAAAGCTGCCTCGTCATTGATCTGCTGACGCCGTCCGATCGGCACATAGCCAATGAACTCGTTTTCGACGTGGTGTCCGAGTCAATGCGGCGGGTACTCGTGGATTTGGGCGTCGACGCGCGTGTGGGGGCGGTCCGACGCGAATACTGCGCGGGGCCTCACAGCGTGAATGCACGCGGAGAGGTGAAGCTCGTCGGAATCGCCCAGAGGGTGACCCGAGGAGCACGGCTCGTCACGGCGTCTGTCGCGTTGGGTCCCGCGATGCGACTCCGCTCCGTTGTGGACGCCGTGTACGCGGCCATGTCGCTCGACTGGGATCCGCAAACATTCGGGACGTTGGCTGGCGAAGGGGTGCAGGCCTCTCCGGAGGAGCTCGCACAGGGCGTCATAACCGGCCTCGCTCTGACGCACACAGAGTGGGCTGAGCCGTTCGTTTGAGTGCACGGAATTCCTCTCTTGACGCCCCCGTTCTGCCCTTGTCCGCACGTGATTTCTTCACCGACCTCGATCAGGGTGAGGTGGTTGTGCTCTGGTGCTCGGAGCCTTCGACACCGTCAAGCCAAAACATACCGGAGAGTCCGATGGTGATGACGGTGATGACCGCGACCAGGCTCAGCGCCCGGACGTAGGTGGAGAAAGGTGCTCGTCGTAGCCACCCCTCGCCACGCAGGAGGACGACAGCCAGGACCGGCGTGCCGACCTCCAACACGCAGGCCATCAGGTCAGCCAGGCCGACCTGTTCGGGGACGCCGCTTCCCCTGACATCGTGCTGCTGGACCCGTCGATGCCGGGTCTTGACGGCATCGACGCGACCCGCGAAGTGCTTGCGGTTCGGCCTGCGACCAAGGTGTGTCTGCCCTTGATGCCGGGGCGGGGGTTACCTACTCAAGGACGCCGACCCCGACGGCCTCATCAGGGCCCTGCGCGACGCACGCCATCGACTTCGTCTCTCTGAAATCGAACCCTCTCCGCGAAGGGAAATGAAGGTCGAGGTCTATCGAACCTTGTGTGTGAGTCGAAGGCCGAACGGGTGTGGTCCGGCGAGGTACCAAACGAGCGCGCCGAGCAGAGGCGCGAATACGACGGCGATCATCCAGAGGGCCTTCTCCACCTCGGACAGGTCGCGGGTTCGCGCAATCTGGACGATGGCGTACGCGATCGCAGCGATGTAGAGGACGGCGACGACGGATGCGAGAGCGACTGGAAGTGCGGCTGGACTGTCCATGACGGTTCCGTTCGTTTGGATACTTCAAGATAGGGCCCAGTGAAGATGCGTCTCCGGAACTTCCTGCGGGGGACTTGCACCCGCTACTTACCGGCAGTGGGCCCGTGACCTTCCGTGGGTTGGCTCGCCTCAAGAATGGCGCTCTTGCGCGGCCCCCAGCGGATGAAAAGCCCCAGAGCCACGACGACCCCAACCACAACGAGAACCTGGACTACCACCCAGAAGTTCCACCAAAAAAGAGCACCGAATTCCATTTCGACCACCCCTCGATTCGCGGACACCTGAGTGCCCTACGCAGAGCGGACCTACGACCGCGAGGTCGTTCGGGGAAGTACGCCGTCGATTGCTTGGCCAGGAGGGAACATCCGGAGCAGCTCGTAAGATGAACGCCCTACGGCACAGGGTCGCGAGCCTCGGCACCTAAAATCACCTCATGACTAACCACGGCGAATTCCAGATTGCTGAGTTCGGTTTTCCGGGCCCACTTCGGGAGCGGCTGATCGCCGCAATCCTGGCCGGCACGAAGACCTCCACAAGTTCGACCCTCGTGGAGTACTCGATTGAGGACGAACAGTTGCCGATCATCGGGAACAAGCAGACGGTCGTGGATTCCCACGATGCCGCGGTGGCAATCATCCAGACAGTTGCGGTCGAGATTGTCCGACTTGCTGACGTCGGCCTCGAGCATGCGCGCGACGAGGGCGAAGGATTCGTCTCCGCAGCAGCCTGGCGCCGCGGTCACGAAGCCTTCTGGCACGGCACGGAGATGCGGGCCTTCCTCAACAGCCCAACCTTCACAGTCGATGACGACACGCTTGTCGTGCTGGAGCGGTTCCAATTGATTGAGGCGCTCGGCCAAGCAAACCGATAGCCCTCATACCGGCAGCCCAACACTTTTACGGATCGCTGGAGTGATTCCGTCGTCTGCAAGGGCGAGACCTGAGAGACTCACCGCATGACAACCCAGACGAGTACTCAGAAACGACGTGCTGTGTCTCCGGTGCTTATCGGGTTCGTCGGGATGATCGTCGTTCCACTCTGTATTGTGCTCGCGACGACCTCCTGGGATGCACCAGACGGAGCAGATTTCGTCCGGATGGCCTTCGGTACCGTAATCGCTTCCACCTTGGCGACGGTGGCCGCGTGGTGGCTGGCGTGGAACCGGATGAGAGCGGGTCGGAGTGACCGCTACTGGTTCTGGGGTGTTGCTGGCATCGTCACTTTCTCCTCGATCGGCAGCATCTTCAGTGTGGCTGAGACTCTGCTGGCGCAACTGACCCGTCAATAGAGCGCCAATCCGCCGCCCGGCAAGCAGCGCCATTCGCAGTCGCGGCCGCCCCCGTTCCCGGGTCGGCGAGGCGACGAGGACAACTCGGCGCACCGCCTCATCATGACTCTCAGCCAGGACCGGCCATGAGCTTCGTGCCCCCTCAACGGGGGTTTGCTTATAAGAACCTATCTTCCTATAGTTGTGTCTATGGCACGCAGACGACCAGGTACTCTCTTTCCGATCGAGGTGGACATTTTGGAGAGCGGGCTCACGCTCCAAGCGAGCGAGGGCAGCTTCTACGGCTTCGCCCTGGCGAAGCAACTCTCCTCCCATGATGGTTTCGCGCTCACGGCTCACGGCACGCTCTACAAGGCGTTGTCTCGGATGGCGGAATCCGGCATCCTCGAAGCCAGCTGGGAAGACCCGGCCAGTGCCGAGTCCGAGGGACGGCCCCGACGCCGGCTGTACACCGTGACGGCGGAAGGTTCACGCGCCCTGGTCAAGGCGCAGGCGGAAACGAACCGCAAAGAGGCAAACGTGCCTCGGATCGCACAGGCAGGGGCGACTTTCGCATGAGCGTGTTGACGTCTATGCCCTACCATCACGCCGTTCGCCGGGTCTCTCGCTGGTGCTCGTGGTACACACGCGAAGTTGATGCCCAGGTCGCCGCTGGTCGTCGCGACGAACTCGCCTCGGACCTGTATGAGCACGCGATCTGGGCCGATGAATCGGGAACAACGCCGCGCGCGGTGGCTCGCGCAATTCTCAGTCGTGCGCTGCGGGGCGCACCTGCTGACCTGAGCTGGCGTCACGCGCAGCGAAGGCAAGTCGCCCTGGCGGACCCGACCGGCTTTCGCCGACACCGGGTCGAGGGCGCCGTATCGGCGCTCGTTCTGGTCGTAGCTTCCGCCGTGCTGGGCTGGGGTCTCTTCGTGCTCACCCGGATTGCGCTCAGCGTGATCGGGGAACAGATCCGGCCGGGCTCCGCAACCGCACTGACCATCGCCTCGTCCACTGTCCTCGCTGTCGGCGGACTAGTGCTGCTGTCTCGGCGCCGGACACGTGTCCTCGGCGCGCTCGTCATGGTGCTCGCTAGCTTTGGACTCGTTCACTTCGGCCTTTTTCAGCTCTACTCCCTCAGTGCCACGGTGGGTGCCTTGACCTTCACGATGCCAGGGTGGGGACTCGCCAGCAACAGCCTCATCGCAGGGCTTGGCTTGTTCTTCACTGCGGCAGCGATCTGGTGGTGGCCGGAACACCGGACCGCCCCTGCCGACACCGGCACCCGACTCAAGACAATTGGAGAGATGGCTCGATGAAGAAGAAACTCGCACTCGGAATCGGTTTGGCCGGAGCTGGGCTTCTGGCCCTCTCGCTGACTGTCTTCGGGATGGGCGCGGCGGCGACGCTCAATCCTGCAGCCCCGGACTCACCATCCGTACGCGCGGCCGAAGCCGCCGTCGTTCCTGCCGAGGCTGTTACCCCCACACCAACCGGCACCCTGGGCACGTCGGTGACGTCGGAAGCGGGCGCTATCGAAGCTGCCGACAACGCTGATCCGATGGCATCCGAGGCGTTCAAGGCGATGACCCCCGATGAACAGGCCAACGGCAGGGAATGGGTGGAGACGCAGACGATCGTTGGTGCCTGCATGAAAGACAAGGGATACGTCTACACCTTCGAACCGTTCTGGGAAAGAGACAGCGCTGTGCTTCCAGTGATGTGGGAGGACACTCTTCCAACCTCCGAGCGGGCAGCCGCCCGCCTCGCACTCGACGGTGACACCGGAGGCGGCGCCGACTACCACTGGGACGACGCTGGATGCTGGGGCTACGCCGTCCACGTTATGGGCAACGACAACAACCACTGACGAGCCGCTGTTCCGGGGGAAACAGGTGTGCCCAAGCGGTCGATTCCAAGGGGGGCCGGTTCATTGGCCGGTCGGGAGGTTAGTTCGTGAGAACCAGTGAGTCCGCGAGACGGCGTGGCAGGCAGTTGGATCAGCCAATCCGGCATGGACAGTTGACGCGTCGGGGGCCGTGGCGGACGGTAGCGAAAACGCTTGGATTCACCTTAGGTGTCCTTCTGGTCAGTGGGGGTTCCGTTGCCGCGGTTGCCACCTGGGACCTTGCGAGCAGTGTCAAGCCTGGCGTTCATCTGGCCCAGGCGCCCGGAGACAAGGCCGCTCCCGGCGCGGAGGTGAGCGCGATCGCCGGCGGGGTGAACCTGCTATTGACTGGCACTGACACCCGCACCGGCCAAGGCACGGCCTTCGAGAATAGTGCCGGGTTGGAGGGTAGTTCCGGCGCGGGAAACAACGACGTTACAATTCTGCTGCACATTGCACAGAATCATCAGAGCGTGAGCGTAGTCAGTTTTCCCCGCGACCTGATGCTGGCCGTTCCAGCGTGCCCGCAGCCGGACGGCGGAACCACACCGGCATCCAGCCGGGTGATGCTCAACACAACTCTGTCCCGTGGCGGACTGTCCTGCGTAGTGCTGACGATCGAGAAGCTGATTGGTATCCAGATTCCCTACGCCGCTCAAGTCAGCTTCGACGGTGTAACCGCCATGTCCGACGCCGTCGGAGGGGTCACTGTCTGCCTGGCAACACCGGTCAACGACCTGTATACGAATCCGCCGCTGCACTTGGCGGCCGGCCAGCAGACTCTCGTCGGTGCGGACGCTCTCTCGTTTCTGCGCAGCAGAAAGGGTGTGGGCGATGGCAGTGACCTGGGTCGGATCAGCAACCAGCAGGTCTTCATGGCCGCCTTGGCCCGGAAAGTCGTAAGCGGTGGCATCCTCGCTAACCCGATCACGCTGTTCTCCCTGGCTAAGGCCGCGACCAACAACATGGTCCTCTCTGACACGTTGACGAATCCGACGACCCTGGTCCAGATCGCTGTCGCGCTCAAAGACACCGGTCTGGCGAACATGGTCTTCCTGCAGTATCCCACCGTGTCTGACCCAACCGAGTGGGGACGGGTCATCGCCGAGTCCAGCGCCGCCGAAGTTCTGAACATGGCGTTGGTCGCGGATCAACCGTTGCAGCTCACCGGCGACCCGGGACCAGGGGCGGTACGCGCGAGCAGCGCACCGGTCGTCCCCGGTCCTGTGACAACCGCGACCCCACAAGCCACCTCGACGTCACCACCCGCGTCAACGCCTGCGGCGACCCCTGCTCCCGCTACGACTGATGCAATGCTGCCGACCAGCGTCACCGGACAAACCGCAGCCGAGCAAACTTGCACGAAGGGCAACTAGTGTCCAGCGCAGTTAGTCCGTCGTGGCGGTCGTTTGAGGGAGTCGAGAATTTGTTCTGCTTCGTCCAGATGAACGAGCTCGGGTTTTCGTTCCGCTCTTTGACCTAGCTGCGGATGTCAGCTTCGAGCGCTTGAACGCTGCGATGATCTGGGCACTGAAGGTGGTCAGCGGTTGCGTATGCGAAGAAGCATGCCCGTAAGCCGGACCTTCATGGGGCACAGAATTCGCCGCGAGGGCTTCGAGCCGGCTTTGATCAGCTGGGTGGTGTTTGGGAACGGTGAGCGGCGCAGAGCCACGCCTGAAAAAGGTCTCAGCTAGAAATCAATCCAATGACCATCTGGAGCCTGCGAAACCGCTTTCACGGAACTACTTGAAGCGTGCCTCTCCGCATAGGAAACCAATACCGCGGCAGCAATCGCCGCCACGACCGCCAGCACGAAAGCAATCCCGACGATGACCACCAACCAGGAGGCGGATCCTTGCACCGAATCCACTATTCCTGCAAGGGATCCCAACAGCATGGTTCCCGCGGCTGCCCCTACGGAGGCCAACGAAACGCGCATGCTTGGCCGTCTCTCAAACCGCCGGTCTAATAGCGCTACGGAGGCCCAACCTCCAACGACGGCTGCCGCCGCGACGAGCAATCCAATCAGCCCGTACGAGACCGTCGATCGCAGGACATCCTCAACAGCTAGGTAACCACGCCAATCCGGGTTCCCAGAGACGGCCATCATGCCGAAGAGCGCAGCACCCAGGAAAAAGCCGACCCCCAGCCCAATGACCGCGACACGCCAATACCGCTTGACCATGCCTCGAGCATATGCGCGCACGGCGCGCAAACTCGGTATCGATCGGAGTTTGTGCGATGCCCGGCCCCTTCATCGGCGCCGTCGCCCGTAAGCCGGACCCTCATGGAACAGAGCCAAGGCCTGTGGTGGCGTGAACGAGCTGTGCAGGCGAGTGCGGAATTTGTGCTGCCGAGTATGGAAATCGACACGAAACGGCCAGGGAGCTTCTGCTGAAGGGACCGTCCCGTTTGCTCCGCCCGGGAGAATTCGCAGTCAGGCGCGTCTAAAGGAACGCCCGTCCTGTGAATAGCGTCGGGAGCCTCACGCCCTCCGCCTCCACATCTGGATGACGTTGTCCGCAGCCTCTGCCTCGACCACCACCCGCTCCCGTTCCCGCTCCGCAGCCTGACGCGCCCAGACCTTCCCTGCCACGTCCAGCAGGTCCCACATCTGCTCGCCGGTCACTGAAACCCCGCGGGCGCCGGTGCGCCGGGTTCGGCCGCGGATGAGGGCGTAGTGGGTGCGGAACACGGGCGCCCCGATCGTTGCTTGGGCGTCGTGGAAGAACACCACGTTGGATACTGGCCCGCTGCCGTCGTCGAGAGAGAGGAAGACCACGCGCTTGCCGCTACGCATCGGGGGAGTGTGGGTGGCACGTCGGACCCCGGCGACGAGTACTTCGGTTCCGCCGGGCAGGTTCGCAAGCTCCGAGGCAGGTGTGACTCCGAGTTGTTTGAAGAGGGGGTAGAAACGGGTCATTTGGTGCTGGCTGACGGCGAGGCCGAGGTCTCGGAGTTCCACGTCTGTTTGGGTGCGGCCGCGGAGGTCGAGGGCGGTGACTGCCCGGTAGAAGTCGGGCAGCGGCAGATCAATGTCGAAGGCGAGCTGGTCGGGGCCGACGGGGAGGGCGCGGCCGCCGAGGCCTTGGATGTGGGCGAGGAGGTCGCCGCGGCGGGCCCGGTCGTAGCCGATGAATGAGTCGAGGGCGCCGACCCGGGCCAGGGCTTCGAATGTGCGTCGGCGCGGCCGCACCCGATCGCGGAAGTCCTGCAACGAGGAGAACGGTTGGTGCTCGGCGATCCGCTGCCGCTCCACCGCGCTGGATCCGGCGAGTTCGGGCAGGGCAAGGCGGATGGCGAGCTGCCCGTCGCCCAGCTGCTCGACCCGGTAGTCCAGCGCGGACTTCTGGACGTCGAGGCCGAGGACGGGGACGCCGAGGTTGCGGGCTTCGGCAACGATGAGGTCCTTGGGCCACATGCCGGGGTCGTGGGTGAGGAGCCCGGCGAAGAACGTGGCCGGGTGGTGCGTTTTCAGCCAGGCGCTCTCGTACGTGGTTCGGGCGAATGCCGCGCCGTGTGCTTTGGCGAACCCGAAACTGCCGAACCCGGACAGCACCTTCCACGCCCGGTCCACGACCGGCGCCGGGAACCCGCGGGTAGCCGCCTGCTGCCGAACGTACGCTTCAATCTCGGCAAGGTCGCCAGATTTCCCGAGGTGCCGACGGAACACATCGGCCTTACCCATGCCGCAGCCGGTCAACTCGTCGAAGAGGCGCATTACCTGCTCGTGAAAGACGACGACACCGTTGGTTTCGGCCAAGAAGGGCTTGAACCGTGGGTGCATGTGGTCGGGTGCGACTTCCCCGTGCCGCGCCTTCAGATACTGGAGGGGCATGTTCGCTTGCATGGGGCCGGGTCGGAACAGGCTGATCTCCACGGTCAGGTCGTTGAACACTGCCGGTTGGAGCTTCCCGATCAGTTCCATCTGTCCGGGGGACTCGAGTTGGAAGACGCCGAGGGTGCGGGTGGTGCGGAGCATTTCGTAGGTAGGTTCGTCGTCGAGGGGAACCCGGTCCAAGTCGATGGTCTCGCCGGTAAGGCGCCGGTGCTCCTCGATCGCAAAGGCCATTGCCGATTGCATTCGGACGCCGAGGATGTCGAGCTTGATCAGGCCCATCGGGTCCATATCGTGCTTGTCGAACTGGGACATCGGCAGTCCCATCCCCGAGCGTTGCACCGGGGTCCGGTCGAGGAGGGACGTGTCGGAGAGGATGACGCCGCACGGGTGCACGCTGATGTGGCGGGGGAGCCGGTCGAGCTTCGCCGTCAGGTCCACCAACTGGTCCAGCTGCTGCGACTCGCGCACCTGCTGGGCAAGGTCCGCGAGCTCGGGTTTCTCCTCGAGGGCCCGGCGGAAGTCGCGGGCGTTGAACCGCCACATCTGCTTCGCGATCGCCGCGACCTGGTCCTCCGGCATGCCGAGGGCGAGCCCGGCGTCCCGGACTGCGCCCCGCCCCCGGTACGCGTTGGTCATCGACATCAACGACACCCGGTCGGCACCGAAGACCTGGAACACTTCCCGGTAGATGTCATGACGCCTGGCGGATTCGACGTCAATATCAATGTCGGGGAGGGTCTGGCGCTCGGGGGAGAGGAACCGCTCCCAAATGAGCCCGTTCTCAATCGGTTCGACCGACGAGGTGCGGAGCGCGTAGTTGAGGACGGAGCCGACACCGGACCCCCGCGCTTGCACCCGGACTCCCATGCCCCGGATCAGGTCCGCGACCCGGGCGACGGTCAAGAAATAAGCGGCGAACCCGAGGTGCTCGACCGTCTCCATCTCATGTGCGAGCTCCTCGTGTGCGGCGCGGGCGAGGGTGGTGCCGGCGTAGCGGTCGTCGATGCCGTGGCGGGCCCGTCGCCAGAGCTCAGCCACCGGGTCACCGACCACGCCGATGATCGAGGCTTCCGGCATCCTCGGGGTGCCGAGTCCGATGTCCGCGGCCGGGTCCAGGGCGCACCGGTCCGCCAACTCCTGGGTGGTTCGGAGCAGTTGGTCGAGGGCGCCGGGGTTCCGGGCGCCGGCGTCGACGACCATGCGGGCGACCTGGCGCATGTGCTGTGCGTCTTTCAGCCAGGCTTGCCCGTTCGCCGGCGGTTCCTCGAGTTGGGCGAG
>NZ_SOGO01000017.1:0-96858 GCF_004403415.1 Cryobacterium sandaracinum | reverse complement strand
CCCGCGGCCAGGCCGGGGGCGAACCGGCGGGCAGGCGGCTGGGCCAGGCGCAGGACGGCGCGCACCTCGGCCCGGCCGGCCGGCCGGGGGCCGGCGATCCCGCTCGCGCTGGGTCCGGAATCAGACATGGGCCACCTCGTGCAGGGCAACGATCTGATCGGCGGCGTCCCGCAGGGCAGGCCGGTGGCTGACCACGATCACGATCCGCCCCTCGGTCGTGAGCCGGCGCAGGCCGGCGACGAGAGAGGCCTCCGCAGCCTCGTCCAGCGCCGAACTGGGCTCGTCGAGAACGACCACGGCGCAGTCGTGGCTCTCAGCGCGGTAGATGGCGCGGGCCGCTGCGACCCGCTGGGCCTGTCCGCCGGAGAGTCCCTCGCCGGCGATGCCGAGTATGGTAGCCGGCTCCAGATCGCCCACTCCGGCGCACTCCAGCGACCGGGCCACGGTGTCCCGATCGACGGACGCGTCACCGAGCGCGAGATTGTCGGCGATCGTTCCCTGGAACAGTCCCGGCCGTTGCCCGGCCCACGCCAGCCACGGGCGCGGTGTGCCCGGGGTCTGCTCCGCACCGTTCAGCAGGATCCGCCCGTCGAAGGGGACGAATCCCTGCAGGGCGGCCACCAGCGTGGATTTTCCGGTGCCGCTCGGGCCCACGACCACGGCGAGTTCGCCGGGGCGGAAGACGGCGCTGAAGTCGTGCACGGGGGCATCCGTGCCCCGCTGGATCGTGACCTGCTCGAACCGGAGCACGCCGGTATCCGCGGGGCCTGCTCCGGTGCGCGCGCCAGACGGGGCAGTCGAGGCAGCCGGGGTCGCCACGGCCCGGGGCCCGGCACCGTCGTCGAGAATGGCGAAGACCTCCTCGGCCGCCGCCAGACCGTCGGCCGCGGCGTGGAACTGGGCGCCGACCTGCCGCACGGGGAGAAAAGCCTCCGGGGCCAGCAGCAGCACGAACAGGCCGACGCCGAGTGCGAGGCTTCCGTCAACCAGGCGCAGCCCGATGGAGACGGCAACAAGGGCCACCGACAGGCTGGCCGCCAGTTCGAGCACGAACCCGCTGAGGAAGGAGACCCGCAGCACCTTCATAGTGCGGCCGCGGTAGTCCTCGGTGATGGAGCGCACCCGGGCGAACTGGCGTCGCTCCCGACCGTAGATTTTGAGCGTGCCGAGCCCACCGACGAGGTCGAGGAACCCCGTCGACAGCCGCTGCAGGGACTCCCACTGCTGCCGCTGCACGGACTGGGTGGCCTGGCCGATCAGCACCATGAAGACGGGGATGAATGGCAGCACTACGATGACTGTGATGCCGCTGGGCAGGTCCTGCCAGAGCATCACCAAGATCAGCAGGGGCGTGCTGATCGCCGCCAGCAAAAGCTGGGGCAGGTAGCGGGCGAAGTAGTTGTCCAGCGCGTCCAGCCCCTGGGTGGCCAGGGTGGAGACGCCCACACTGGCCCGGCCGCTGAGCCAATCCGGGCCGCGCTCGGCGACGCGGTCGAGAACCTGGCGGCGCAGCTGGCTCTTGACTTGGGCTGCTCCGCGGGTGGCGGCCACCTCGAGGAGCCACACCAGCGCGGCCCGCACCACGATCACGCCCGCAAGGGCGGCCGTGGTGAAGGCCAGCGAATCCTGAGAGGCCCCAGTCAACGCGAGGGTGATGCTCTGGCTCAGCAGCCAGGAGAACGCGATGACCGTGACAGTCTGCGCCAGTCCGAGCAGGGCACCCACCGACAGGAACCACCGGGCGGCGGATGCGTAGCGGAGGAGCCGAGGATCGAAGGGGCGCATTCCGTTTAGTGTCCGGCGGACTCTACGTGGGCCGAGACGGTCGTGCGGCTGACCCGCTTGCGCAGAACCCAGTAGGTCCAGCCCTGGTACAAGAAGATGACGGGCATGGCGAACAGGGCGGTCCAGCTCATCACCTGCAGTGTGTACGGCGTCGAGGAGGCGTTCTCGATGGTCAGGCTGTTGGCTGCATCGTTGCTCGCCGGCATCACGTCGGGGAACAGGGACGCGAAGAGCGTCAGCACCGCGAGGGCGATCGTCGCGGCCATCAGCGTGAAGGCCCAGCCTTCGGCGCCCCGCAGGTTCGCCAGGAACGCCCCGATCAGGGCAACCGCGGCGAGGGCGGCGAAGGCACCGGTGGCCAGGCTGCCGAAGGCAAGGGTGGTCCAGACCAGGAACGAGGCGGCCACCACGATGGTGGCCACCCCGGCCTTGACGGCTAGCCTCTGAGCGCGCTGACGGATGTCCCCCTCGGTCTTCAGGGAGATGAAGACCACGCCGTGGGTGAAGAACAGGAGCAGCGTGGTGAGCCCGCCCAGGAGGGCGTATGGGTTGAGCAGGTCGAAGAAGGAGCCGATGTAGTTGAAGTCCGCGTCCAACTGCACGCCCCGCACGATGTTGGAGAAGGCGACACCCCAGAGCAGAGCGGGAACGGCAGACCCGATCACGATCATGAGGTCGAAGCGTTTCTTCCAGGTTGCTTCCGGGCGTTGGTGCCGGTACTCGAATGACACCCCGCGCAGGATGAGGGCGAGAAGGATCACCAGCAGGGCCAGGTAGAACCCGCTGAACAGGGTGGCGTACCACTCCGGGAAGGCGGCGAAGAGTGCTGCGCCGGCCACGATCAGCCAGGTTTCGTTGAGGTCCCAGACCGGCCCGATGGTGTTGATGATGACCCGGCGGTCGAGGTCGTCCTTGCCCAGGAAGGGCAGCGACATGCCGACGCCGAAGTCGAAGCCGTCGAGAACGAAGTAGCCGATGAAGAGTGCACCGATGATCCAGAACCAGAGAATGTTGAGATCCATCATGCGCTCCTAGTAGACCGTGACCTGTGGCTTGACCTTGCCGGAAACCGGGTCGGGTTCCGCCAGCGGGGCAGGTCCCTTCCGCACGGCCTGCAGGATCAACTTGAATTCGACGACAGCGAGGGCGCCGTAGATCAGCGTGAACGCGATCAGCGAGATCAGGATCTCGACGCCGCTGACGTTGGGTGATACGCCGTCCTCGGTGCGCAGGAGCCCGAACACGAGCCAGGGCTGCCGCCCCATCTCGGTGAAGATCCAGCCGACGCTCATGGCGAGAAGCGAGAACGGGAAGCTCCAGATGGCGATCTTCCAGACCCAGGTGGCCTGGGGGCTGCGCCCGCCGCGGGTCAGCCAGAGGCCGACGACGGCAACCAGGATATGGGCGATGCCGAGACCGATCATCCAGCGGAAGGCCCAGTAGGTGATCCAGATGGTCGGGGTGTAGTCGCCGGGGCCGTACAGGCTCACATACTGCGCCTGCAGGTTGTCGATGCCTTCGACCGTGCCGTTGAGGGTGTGGGTCGACAGGAACGACAAAAGGTATGGGATACGAATCGAGAATAATTCGCTGACGCCGTCGGGGGTGCCGAGGGTGAAGATCGAGAAGGATGCCTCGGCGCCCGTCGCTGTCTTGTACATCGCCTCGGCCGCCGCCATCTTCATGGGCTGGGCCGCGGTCATGGCCAGGCTCAGCGAGTCGCCGAAGAAGGTGGTGAGCGCACCGGAGACAACCATCATCCACATGCCCAACTTGAGTGCGGGACGCATGGATTCCTCGTGCTGCTTGCGCAGCAGGTGCCAGGCGGCCACCGAGATGACGAGGCCTGACGACACCATGAAGCAGGCGAAGATCGTGTGCGGGAAGGAGGCCAGGGCGATCGGGTTGGCCAAAAGCTCGCCAATACTGGTGAGCTCGGCCCGGCCGCGCTCCTCGTTGATGCGGAACGCGATCGGGTTCTGCATGAACGCGTTCGCCGCGAGGATGAAGTAGGCCGAGGCGATCGAACCGGCCGTCGTCAGCCAGATGGTGGCGAGGTGCAGGCCGCGGGGCAGCTTGTCCCAGCCGAAGATCCACAGTCCGATGAACGTGGCCTCCAGGAAGAAGGCGATGATGCCCTCGAAGGCGAGCGGGGCGCCGAAGACGTCACCGACGAAGCGGGAGTAGTCCGACCAGTTCATTCCGAACTGGAACTCCTGCACGATTCCGGTAACGACGCCCATGGCGAAGTTGATCAGGAAGATCTTGCCGAAGAAGTGGGTCAGCTCGAGGTACTTGGCCTTGTCGGTGCGCACCCAGGCGGTCTGGAAGAGCGCGACCGTGAACGCCAGCCCGATCGTGAGCGGTACGAAGAGAAAGTGATAGACGGTAGTCAGACCGAATTGCCATCTCGACAGGAGTAACGGATCCAGCCACTCGTTCATGCGCCCTCCAGCGTCATCGGGTATTTCTACACTGTGTAGAACATCTCTATTCTACGAGACGTAGAAGAGTTGATTGCCGCCCGCTAGACTCCCCAATATGGGGAGTTTGGGAGAGCTGGAACGACTGCTGATGGATGTTTTGTGGGAAGCCGAGGAGTCTCTGCCTGCCAACGATCTCCGGGATCGGCTACTCACCCCGACGACCGCCACCGCTAGGCGCAAACCACTCGCCACCACGACCGTGCTCACGGTGCTCTCCCGCCTCGAGACCAAGGGCTTCGTCACCCGCGACCGAGACACCCGACCGCACCGCTACCGGGCCGTGTCGACCCGGGCGGAACATACCGCGGAGCTGATGCACAAGGTGCTCGGCTCTGCTCCTGACCGGCAGGCGGCCCTCGCCCGGTTCATCGGGGACGTCACCCCGCAGGAGGCCGACGTTTTGCGCCTGCTCCTCGGCACCGTACCTCTCGGTCGCGAGTGACCGGCATCCAGTCCCCGCTCCAGTCCCTGCTCCAGTCAGCACGCGTCAGAGCGGCCAAGTCGTGTTCGTCACGGCCGTAGCGCTCATGATCGTGGCCGTGCTGCTCGCCGGTCCGGTCCCGATCTGGCTTGCCACCGCCGACTGGCCGGCCCGCTCCCCCGCGGTCGCCCTGGTGTTGTGGCAGGCCATCGCCCTGGCCGGCGGGCTCTCGATGATCGGCTCGCTGCTCAGCTTCGGGTTGATCCCGTTCGGCGAGAACCTGTTCGAGGGCATCCGCTCGCTGGCGGGCCATCTCGTCACCGGCACATTGCCGGCCGGCACGTCGTTCGGCTCGGTGCTCCTGCTGTGCGCGGCGCTGATCCTCGGCAGCCATCTGCTGCTCAACCTCGCCGCGACCTTTTCCCGCGCGGGGCGCCAGCACCGCAGGCACCGGCACCTGATCGGACTGCTCAGCGACCCTCTGCCGAGCCATTCCGGCACCCGTGTGATCGAACACGACGCCCCGGTCGCGTACTGCCTGCCTGGCGCGACCCGGTCGGCGACCGTGCTTTCCCGCGGCCTTCTGCAATTGCTGAATGCCGACCAATTGCGCGCAGTGATCGCACACGAGCGCGCCCACCTGTTGCAGCAGCACCACCTCGTGCTGCTCGCCTTCAAGTCCTGGCACAGCGCACTGCCGTGGTTCCCGATCGCGAACCGCGCCGAGAACGCGGTCGCCCTGCTGGTCGAGATGCTCGCCGACGACCAGGCCCGGCGGGTCGTCGACGACCGCACGCTGGCCACCGCGATCGCACTGGTCGGGTCGGCACACGAGGTGGACCCGCTGGGAACGGATGTCGAACTCGCCGACGGCCCGGACCATCCGTTCGACCTGGTGACACCCCGCGTTCGCCGCCTGATAACCCCGCCGGCGCCGCTGACGCCCTCCGCCGTGCTTTTCGTTGCAGCCGGCGCCGCCGCACTCCTGCTGCTGCCGACGCTGCTCCTGTCCCTCGCCTGAGCCCGGGCCTACCCGAGCACGCGCCTACCTGAGCACGCGCCTGCCCCAGCCCCAGCCCCAGCCCCAGCCCCAGCCCGGGCCTACCTCTGCCCCTGCCCCAGCCCCTAACGAATTCGACGGAGATTCTCGGCCCCAGAGCCTGTTTTGCTCCAAAACCGGCCCGTAGGCGCAGAATCTCCGTCGAATTGGTCAGGCAGCGCCTGTCAGCTGGTGCCTAGAAGAGGTTCGCCTGTTCGAGCCAAGCGGCCGCGATCTTCTCGGCCGAGAGCTGGTCGTTCACGCTCTCGGAGTTGAGGCCCACCAGGTCCTCGGCGGTCAGAGCGGCACTGACGGCGTTGAGCACGTCGGCGGCCTTCCCGCCGACCTTGTCGGACACGACGGGCACGACGTTGTCCGCGAAGAACAGGCCGTCCGGGTCATCGAGGGCGACGAGGCTGTCCGACTTGATGTTCGGGCTCGCCGTGTAGACGTTCGTGATCTGGATGTCGTTGTCGACGAGAGCCTTGATCGTGAGCGGGCCGCCACCATCTTCAATGGGCGTGAAGCCGGCGATGGGGATGCCGTACTTCTCCGTCAGGGTCGTCGGTCCGTAGGGGCGGGTCTGAAGTTCGGACGGTCCACCGACGGTGATCGGCTCGGTGACATCGGCGAGCGACGCGATGTCGGTCAGGCTGTACTTGTCGGCGAAGGCCTGCGTGACGGTCCAGGAGTTCTGGTCCGTGGCCGAGGACATGTCGAGCACGCTCAGCCCCTCGGGCAGCTCGTCCTGCAGCTGCGCGTAGGTCTCGTCGGCGGTGCCGCCGGCGGCATCTGCATTCAGGGCCTGCAGCAGGCTGCCGCTGTACTCGGGGAAGACGTCGATGGCACCGGATTCGATCTCGGGCAGGTAGACCTCGCGCTGGCCGATCTTGAACTGGCGGTCGACCGTGAAGCCGTTCCCCTCCAACGCCAGAGCGTAGATTTCGGCGATGATCTCGTTCGAGTAGTAGTCCTGCGAACCGACGACCAGGGTGGCGGACCCCTCGTCGGCGTTACTTCCGCTGTCCAGCGGGTCACCGGACGCACACCCTGCAAGGGCTACGACGGCCCCAACCGCGACCGCGGCGACCGCCTCGAGCCGGCCTCTGTGAGCTGTGAACATTAGTGGGTTCCTTTCGTGATGGCGGGATCAATCCCCGGGACAGGTCGGGCTGACCTGGCACGGTCGACTGGGGGACGTTGGGACGCGACGCCTCTGGGAACAACAAGTCGCTGAACAACAGTGAATATTCCCTCGAGGACGAGGGCGAGCAGGATCACGAGCAGTGACCCGCCCAGCATCTCCGCGTAGTCGCGGGTTTTCAACCCGGCGAACAGGAACCGGCCGAGGCCGACATCTGCCACGTAGGCAGCCAGGGTCGCCGTGGCGACGACCTGCAGGGTGGCCGAACGGATGCCCGCGATCAGCAGCGGCAACCCCAACGGGATCTCGACCGTGCCCACGATCTGGCTCTCCGACATCCCGACCGACCGGGCGGAGTCGATGACGGACCGGTCAATGGCCTCGAACCCGGCGTAGGCGCCCGCGAGGATCGGCGGGATCGCCAGGACCGTGAGCGCGACGTACGGCGCACCGAGCCCAATCCCGACCCACAGCGCGACCAGTGTCAACAGGCCGAGGGTCGGAATGGCCCGCAGCCCGCCGGAGGTGGCTACAGCGAGGCTGCGTCCCCGACCCGTATGCCCGATCAGGAAACCGACCGGAATCGCGATCACGGAGGCCATCAGGACCGCCACGAGGGTGAACACCAAGTGTTCGATCGTCCGCGCCGGAATGCCGCCCGGCCCGGCGAAATTGGCCGGGTCGAGGATCCAGTTCACCGCGTCAACGAACAGGTTCATGCGGATGCCTCTGCGATCCGGGCGACCCGGACGGCCCTCCGGTCGGTCGCCGCCAGGCGGGTCCAGGGCAGCAGAACCCGCCCGAGCAGCACGAGGGCGCCGTCCAGCAGCAGCGCCAGCGCCACGGTCAGCACAATCCCGGCGATGATTTCGGCCTGGATACCGCGCTGGAAGCCATCCGTGAACAGGCTGCCGAGGCTCTGCGCGCCGATCACGGCCCCCACCGTGGCGAGGCTGACCGTGCTGACGGCCACGACCCGCAGGCCGGCCAGGAGCACCGGCCCGGCCAGCGGCAGCTCAACCTGCCAGAAGATGCTCCAGCCGGAATACCCCACGGCGACAGCGGACTGGCGTACATCCTTGTCCACGGATGCCAGCCCGTCGGCCACCACGCGTACCATCAGCGCGACGCCGTAGATCGTCAGGGCGATGACCAGGTTGAGCGGCGAGCGAAGGCTGGTGCCGACAATGGCCGGGATCACGAAGAACAGCGGCAGGGACGGGATGGCGTAGAGCAGCCCACTGGCCGTCAGGATCACGCCGCGGCCGGCACGGTACCGGTTCGCGAGCCAGCCCAGCGGCACGGCGATCAGGAAGCTGAGAAGGATCGGCGGCACGCTGAGGATCAGGTGGTCCAGGGTGCGATCCCAGAGCAGGTCGAGATTCGACCAGAACCAGGTCACCGCGGAGCCTGGGGATCCGGGGAGTGCGCGGTCTGCCGCGGCTCCACGAGCACACCGGCCAGGCGGCCCTCACTGTCGAGCAGCAGGTCGGAGTCGCCGCGGCGTTCCAGATGCAGGGCACGCTTGCCGCGATCCGCTCCGACGAAGCTGGCCACGAAGTCGTCGGCCGGGTTCGCCAGGATCTCGGCTGGCGCCCCCACCTGGGCGATCCGTCCGCCGTCACGCAGGATGACGACCTGGTCACCGAGGAGGAACGCCTCCTCGATATCGTGGGTGACGAACACGACCGTTTTGCCGAGCTCGCTCTGCAGCCGGATCAGTTCTTGCTGGAGCTCGGCCCTCACGATCGGGTCGACGGCGCCGAACGGCTCGTCCATCAGCAGAATGTTTGGGTTGACCGCGAGCCCGCGCGCCACCCCGACCCGCTGCTGCTGCCCGCCGGAGAGCTGGCTGGGGTACCGGTCCGCCAGGGTCTGGTCCAGGCCCACCGTGTCGAGCAGGGTGAGGGCCTCGGCGCGGGCCTTCTTTCTCGGCACCCCGCGCAGCAGCGGAACAGTCGCGACGTTGTCGATCACCGTGCGGTGCGGGAGCAGGCCGGAGTCCTGCATCACATAGCCGATGCCGCGCCGCAGCGGCACCGGCTCGAGCTGGGCGATGTCGGCCCCGTCGATCTCGATCGTGCCGCTGCTCGGGTCGACCATCCGGTTGATCATGCGCAGCAGGGTGGTTTTGCCCGAGCCGGAGGAGCCGACGAGCACCGTCGTCTGGCGCGACGGGAGGGTCAGGCTGAAATCGTCGACGGCGAGTGTGCCGTCCGGGAACTGCTTGCTCACCGAGCGGAACTCGATCATGGAAATGGCTCATTTCTCGACCGAAGTCGACACAACACGGGAAGCACGTATACCACCCAACCATCACACGGCGCCGCGAGCCACCGGATCGCGGAATTCCTAGCGAACGCTCGGCCCGTAGTATCCGGCGAGGTAGTCATGCGTGACCACGCGGCACTCTTCGATGAACCGCTCATCGCCCTGCGGGTCGGAGCGGAACGCCCGCGACAGAATCGAGTCGCCCATCTCAACGGCGACCTCAAGCCGGAAGATCAGTTCGTCGCCGCCCTCGAGGCCGAACTCCTCGACCAGCATGCCGGCCACCCGGCGGGCGAAGTAACCCGTGTCGGGGTCTACGACGACAGGCACACCCTGCCGGTCGTCGAAATGCATGATGCGAAACCCCGGCTCAGAGCGGTACAGGTCGACGAAGGCCGTGATGGCCACGTCGACGGCCTCCCACCAGCCCTGGGGAGCGTTCGTCTTCAGCTGCTCCGCAACCCGGCTCCGGAATCGCAGCACCGCGCGCTCGCGCAGAGCCTGCAGCACCGCGACGCGATCGGGGTAGTACCGGTACACGGTCCCGATCGACGCGCCCGCGCGCTCGGCCACCATCGCGGTCGTGATGCGGTCGAAGCCGACCTCGTCCACGACGACGGCGGCGGCGTCGAGCAGACCGGACAGTCGTGCCGTGCTGCGCTGTTGGATCGGCTCGGTGCGGGCCTGCTGGGCCGGCACAAAAGGATCCCCACCAAAAAGGTCACTGAGTGACACTTGTCCTCCTTGAGACTAAGTCACTAATACTAGGCGGCAATGTCCCCCTCGTTGTGACGTGACAGCGTGTCTCGCCCGATTGGGCAGGAATAACCTTCGGCTCTCCGGGCGACCCGACTTCGATGCCGGGTAGCGTCATGCGCGTGCCAGACTAGGGACGTGCCGACATATCCTCGAATCCCGCCCACGGGCACGCCAGCGAAGATGATGCATCGCGCAGCCCGCATCGAGGACTGGCTGCACTTCAAGCGCGAACGCCACGCCCGCAAACGCGGCTACCTGCCCACGGTCATCCCCTATGCCGGCTACGGCACGACCGAGTGGGTGCGCATTCTGTGCCGGGTGCTTCTGGCCAAACCGGCCAAGCCCGGCTCCAAGCTGGCACGGCGCCACTGGCACGCCGACCGCCGCGAGGCCGGAATTCGCGGCTGGCACAGCTTCACGAGCGTTCCGGTCAACGATGTGACGGTGACCATCGAGATCAACGGTTTCTCCCACCGGGTGCAGGCCGACCGCGGGGGCGTGGTCGACACCGTCATTCCGGTCACGCTCACCCCGGGCTGGCAGATGGCCCGGCTGCACACCGACGACACGGCCGCGCCGGTCGAGGCCCCGCTCTTCATCGTGGCCCCGACGGTACGCCGCGGGATCCTGTCCGACGTCGATGACACGGTCATGGTGACCACCCTTCCCCGCCCGCTGCTCGCCGCCTGGAACACCTTCGTGCTCGACGAGCACGCCCGAGTTCCCACGCCGGGCATGGCGGTCCTCCTCGACCGCCTCGCCGCGGTCAACGAGGGTGCCCCGATGATCTACCTGTCGACCGGGGCCTGGAACGTCGCCCCGACCCTGACCCGGTTCCTGAACCGCAACCTGTACCCGTCGGGGGCTCTCCTGCTCACCGACTGGGGTCCGACCCACGACCGCTGGTTCCGGAGCGGCCAGGACCACAAGAGGGCCAACCTGCGCCGTCTGGCCCAGGAATTCCCGGAGATCCGCTGGATCCTGTTCGGCGACGACGGCCAGCACGATGAGGCCATCTACAGCGAGTTCCAGCGAGACTTCCCCGACAATGTCGAGGCCGTCGCGATCCGCCAGCTCTCCCCCAGCCAGGCCGTTCTGGCCGGTCGCCGGGCGAAGGATGCCGCGCCCGCGCCCCGCGATCCCCGCTGGGTGTACGGGCCGGACGGCTCGGCCCTGGCCCGGCAGCTCGCGGACCGCGGTCTGATCTAGGCGCGACGGCGTGTTGCGGGCTCGACGGCCTGTCTCAGTTCTCTACAGTTCTGCGGCGAGGATGCGGTCGAGGCCACGGTTGATCTGGCGAGCCCAGAGCGGCCCTCGATAGAGGAACCCGGTGTAGCCCTGAACGAGCGTCGCGCCCGCGGCGAGGCGCTCGGCCACGTGTTCCGCGGTCTCCACGCCGCCGACCGAGATCACGCACAGCTCGCGGGGCACAGCGGCCCGGATCACGCGCAGCACGGCCAGGGACCGCGCCTGGAGCGGGGCACCGGAGAGACCGCCGGCGCCGGCAGCCTCGACGGTTGCGGCATCCGTTTTCAGTCCGGCGCGGGAAATCGTGGTGTTCGTGGCGATGATGCCGTCGAGACCCAGCTCCACCACGAGTTCGGAGATTCGGGTCACTTCAGCATCGGCGAGGTCGGGGGCGATTTTTACCAGCAGGGGCGTGGCGCCGGCCTCGGTCTTGACCGCCCGAAGCAGCGGGGCGAGCCGGTCGAGTTCCTGCAGTCCGCGTAGCCCGGGCGTGTTGGGCGAGCTGACGTTCACGACGAGGTAGTCGGCCAGGGGCGCGAGCAGCGCGGCGCTGACCAGGTAGTCGGCGGTGGCGTCCTCGACCGCGGTGACGCGGCTCTTGCCGATGTTGATGCCGAGGACCGGGCGACCGGCAGCGGTGCGAACGTGCGCGAGGCGCACCCGGGCGGCGCGGGCACCGGCGTTGTTGAAGCCCATCCGGTTGACGACCGCGCGGTCGGGGATCAGGCGGAACAGGCGCGGTTTCGGGTTTCCGGGCTGAGGAACGGCGGTGATGGTGCCGACCTCCACGTGCCCGAACCCGAGCTGGCCGAGCCCGAGCACGGCTTCACCGTCTTTGTCGAAGCCGGCGGCCACGCCGAACGGCGACTGGAATCGCAGACCCAGGGTTTGGACACCGAGGTCGGTGCGCGGGCGCGTGAAGCGGTGCACGACCCGGCCGACACCGAACGCGGGCAGCGCCCGGATCACGGTGAAGGCGAGGTGGTGGGCTCGTTCGGGGTCGAGGCGGGTCAGGAACAGCGAGAAGATCAGCGGGTACACGGCGCCGCCTACGACTCGGACGGGTGTGCGGCGCCCGCGCCGCTGCCCTGCTCGGGGCGGGAGCCGTGTTCGGTGCGGGATCCGTGTTCGGTGCGCAGCCGGGCGATCGCGGTCTCGAAATCCTCGAGCGAATCGAATGCCTGGTAGACACTCGCGAAGCGGAGATAGGCCACCTCATCAAGTTCGCGCAGCGGCGGCAAGATCGCGAGGCCGACCTCGTTCGCCTTCACCTGCGACGCGCCGGTCTGCCGGATGGTCTCCTCCACCCGCTGGGCAAGCATGGCCAGGTCGGAATCCGTTACCGGACGACCTTGACAGGCCTTGCACACGCCGGCCACGATCTTGTCGCGACTGAACGGCTCGACGACCCCGCTGCGCTTGACGATGTTCAGGCTGGCGGTCTCGGTGGTGCTGAACCTCCGGCCGCATTCAGGGCACTGTCGACGCCGGCGAATGGAAAGTCCGTCGTCGCTCGTGCGCGAGTCGATGACTCGGGAGTCCGGGTGGCGGCAGAACGGGCAGAACATCGTGTGACCAGCTTACAGCGCCGTCGTGAAACGGGCCGTGACGGCGTCGCCGTGCGCGGGCAGCGCCTCCGCCGTGGACAGGGCCGCGATGTGGTCCGCGACCTCGCGCAGTGCCTCCCGGCTGTACGTGACGACCTGCTGGGGCCTCAGGAAGGTGTAGGCGCCGAGTCCGGAGGAGAACCGGGCCTGCCCTCCCGTCGGCAGCACGTGGTTCGAGCCGGCCACGTAGTCGCCGAGGCTCACGGGCGAATGAGGGCCGAGGAAGATGGCGCCGGCGTTCTCGATCAGCGCGAGCACGGCATCCGGGTCGCTCGTCTGGATCTCGAGGTGCTCGGGACCGAACGCGTTGCTGAACGCGGCCGCGGCGTCGAGGTCGTCCACGAGCACGATCCCCGACTGGCGCCCGTTCAGGGACGCGGTGACACGGATGCTGTGGGTCGTGCTCTGCATCAGGTCGACCAGGTGCAGATTGACGGCGTCGGCGAGCTCGGCCGAATCGGTGACCAGCATGGCGGCGGCCAGTTCGTCGTGCTCGGCCTGGCTGACCAGGTCGGCCGCGACGATGCGGGGGTCGGCCGTCTCATCCGCGATGACCAGAATGTCGGTAGGGCCCGCCTCGGAGTCGATGCCGGTCACCCCGCGCACGAGCCGCTTGGCGGCGGCCACATAGACGTTGCCGGGGCCGGTGACGAGCTGCACCGGGTCCAGGCCGAGCCCCGGAACGCCGTAGGCGAAGGCGCCGACCGCGCCGGCCCCGCCCATGGCGTAGATTTCGTCGATGCCGAGCAGGCTCGCCACGGCGAGGATGGTGGGGTGCACGCGTCCGTCGAAGTCGCTCTGCGGCGGCGACGCCAGCGCGATCGAGGAGACGCCGGCGATCTGAGCCGGAACCACGTTCATCACGACGCTCGACGGGTAGACGGCCTTGCCGCCGGGAACGTACAGGCCGACCCGGTTGATCGGCTGCCAGCGCTGCGTGATGGTGGCGCCGTCTGCGATCGTGGTGGTCACCTGCGGCGGCACTTGGGCCGCGCTGGCGATGCGCACGCGACGGATGGTCTCCTCGATGGCCGTGCGCACCGTCGGGTCGAGCCCGGCCAGTGCCTCGGTGACGTGGGACGCAGGAACCCGCACATGGGACGGACGCACCCGGTCGAGGCGTTCCGCCTGGTCGCGGAGGGCATCCTCGCCTCTGGCCCGCACATCGTTGATTAATTCGGCTGCGACGTCGCTGGCCGCGGTCACGTCGGTGAGCGCACGCGGGACGGCTGCAAGCAATTCCGCCGGAGTGGGCCGGGTCCCTCGGAGGTCAATAGTCTGGATCATCGCGTTCCAGCCTAGCCATCAACACCCGTGCACCGGGAATAGGCTCAATGGCGAGGAGATTGATTCAGTCACATGAGCGACACCGAAGTACCCCAGCCCGCCACCGTACCGCTGGCCGAAGATCCCAATGCACCGTTGGACCTGGCCGCCTTCAAACATTCCTTCCGGCGTCACGCCGCCGGTGTCGCGGTGATCACCGCGCTGCGCCCGGACGGCGCCCCGGTGGGATTCACCGCCACCTCGCTGGCGTCGCTGTCGTCGGTTCCGCCGCTGGCCACCTTCAACATGGCCCGGTCAGCCAGCACCTGGCCGGCGATCGCCGAGAGCGACCGGGTCGTCATCCACATCCTCGGGGCGCACAATCGTGCCGTCGCCGAGGTGATGTCGGGTCCCGCGAACCAGCGCTTCATCGGCGACCACTGGCAGCCCGGACCCCACGGCCTGCCTGTGCTGAAGGGCGTCACCTCGTGGATGGTCGGGCGAATCATCGAACGCACACTGGTGCACAACAGCGCCGTCGTGGTCGTGAAGATCGAGGAAGGCGGCATGGGCGAGAACGACGAGGCCCTGCTGTACTACGAGCGCACCTACCGCGTGCCCGGCGCCCCGGCCTAGCCCCTGGACGGGGCTGCGCCGGCCTCGTCGCGACGCCGGCGCCGCTCGGTCTCGGCAACGGCGGCCTCCTCCGGTGTGGGCGCGGTGCCGCCCAGGTGCCGCGGCTGCCACCACTGGCCGGCGCCGTCCACCGGATAGGCTTTCTGCAGTTTGTCGACGAGACCCTGCAGTGTGTCGTGGAGTGCCAGCGTCATCGGCTGCGTGCCCTCCCCCGCCGCGACCGTGAACGGCTCGCCGACGGCGAAGCGGATGGGCACGTCGAACACCTCGCGCAGGGCCGGCTTGTGGTTCTTCGTGAGCACGCGGTGCCCGCCCCAGACCGCGATCGGGATCACGGGGACCCCGGCCTCGGCGGCCATCCGGATGGCACCCGACTTCAACTCGCGCACGGTGAAGGAGGCGTTCACGCCGCCTTCCGGAAACACGCCGAGCAGTTCGCCCGCCCGCAGCGCGGTCACGGCTTGGCCGTAAGCCTCCGCCCCTGCCTTCATGTCGACCGAGATATGACGCATGCCGCGCAGCAGCACGCCCACGAGCTTCTGGTCGAACGCGCCCTTCTTGGCCATGAAACGGATGTGACGTCGGTTCTTTTGCCACAGCATCCACTCGACCAGGGCGAAGTCCATGTAGCCGAAGTGGGTGATCGCCAGCACCGCCCCCCCGGTGTCCGGAAGATTCTTCAGACCGGTCACGGATGGCTTCAGCCGCAGCAGGCCGAACACGGCCCGCCCGGCCAGAATCGCCGTGGTGTACAGAGGTTCCCGAGTGCCTGAGCTCATACCTCAAGGCTACGACCTGCGTGCGGGTTTCCGCGTCCGTCCCACGAGCCTTTCGGGACCCGGCTCGCACACGCGGCGCACCCGTAAACGTGGGCGCACGTTCTAACGCTCGCCCGCTCCAGAACCTGCGCCGCGAACTTCCACCCCCGTCTGTGTCGTCGGTTATGGAGCTTGCACACAGCCTCGACCGCACTGACACTGGAATCATCCACGGCGGAACCGCAGCAACCGGCCTTGAAGCTGGTCGACTCGACCAGGCGACGACCACCGAGACCACGTGGGCGGACCGGCCACCAGAGGGAGACACGATGAGCACTGACCTGAGCAGCCCCGCGAGCACGAGCATGCCCGCGCCGCACGTGGCCGACAGCCACGACCGGATCCGGGTGCGGGGCGCGCGCGTGAACAACCTCAGGGATGTCAGCCTCGACATCCCGAAGCGGCGGCTGACGGTGTTCACCGGCGTTTCCGGCTCGGGCAAGAGCTCACTGGTGTTCGGCACGATCGCCGCCGAGTCGCAGCGGCTGATCAACGAGACCTACAGTGCGTTCGTGCAGGGATTCATGCCGGACCTGGCGCGCCCCGAGGTGGACGTGTTGGATGGTCTGACCACGGCCATCATCGTCGACCAGGAGCGAATGGGGGCCAACTCCCGTTCCACGGTCGGGACCGCCACCGACGCCAACGCGCTACTGCGCATCCTTTTCAGCCGGCTCGGTCAGCCCCACATCGGATCGCCCCAGGCGTTCTCGTTCAACGTCGCCTCGATCAGTGGGGCCGGGGCGGTGACGCTCGAGCGCGGCGGGAAGACCGTGAAGGAGCGGCGCAGCTTCAGCATCACCGGCGGCATGTGCCCGCGCTGCGAGGGCATGGGCACCGTCAACGACATCGATCGTTCCGCGCTATACGTCGATTCCAAGTCGCTCAACGAGGGCGCGCTCACGATCCCGGGCTACACGATGGACGGCTGGTACGGCCGCATCTTCCGCGGCTGCGGCTGGTTCGACCCGGACAAGCCGATTCATCGGTACAGCACGAAGGAACTGGACGACCTGCTCTACAAGGAGCCGACCAAGATCAAGGTCGACGGGATCAACCTGACGTATCAGGGCCTCATCCCGCAGATTCAGAAGTCCTTCCTGTCCAAGGATGTCGCCGCTTTGCAGCCGCATATCCGCGCGTTCGTGGAGCGCGCGGTCACGTTCGCCACCTGCCCCGAGTGCGGCGGCACCCGCCTCAGCGAGGCGGCTCGCTCGTCGAAGATCTCCGGAGTGAGCGTCGCCGACGCCTGTTCCTGGCAGATCAGCGACCTGGCCGGGTGGGTTCGCGGCCAGAGTGAGCCGTCGGTGGGCCCGCTCACGCAGGCGTTGCGCCAGATCCTCGACTCGTTCGTGGAGATCGGGTTGGGTTACCTTTCGCTCGACCGGCCGGCCGGTACTTTGTCGGGCGGGGAGGCCCAGCGCACCAAGATGATCCGGCACCTGGGCTCCGCACTCACCGACGTCACCTACGTCTTCGACGAGCCCACCATCGGGCTGCATCCCCATGACATCGAGCGCATGAACACACTGCTGCTGCAGCTGCGGGACAAGGGCAACACGGTGCTCGTCGTGGAGCATAAGCCGGAGGCGATCGTGATCGCCGACCACGTCGTCGATCTCGGACCCGGTGCCGGAGCGGCGGGCGGCACCGTCTGCTTCGAGGGCACCGTGGAGGGTCTCCGCACCAGCGGCACCCTCACCGGCCGCCACTTCGACTATCGCGCGGCACTCAAGCCCGCGGTGCGCGCCCCCACGGGCACGCTGGAGATTCGCGGCGCGACGAAGAACAACCTGAAGGAAGTGGACGTGGATATCCCGCTCGGCGTGCTCGTCGTGCTGACGGGGGTCGCGGGCTCCGGAAAAAGCTCGCTCGTGCATGGGTCGATCCCCGCTGGCGCGGGCGTGGTGTCCATCGATCAGGGCGGCATCCGCGGTTCCCGCAGAAGCAATCCGGCGACGTACACGGGAATGCTCGACCCGATCCGAAGGGCCTTCGCGAAGGCCAACGGCGTGAAGTCCGCGCTGTTCAGCTCCAACTCCGAGGGTGCCTGCCCCAACTGCAACGGTGCCGGCGTCGTCTACACCGACCTGGCCATGATGGCGGGCGTCGCCACCACCTGCGAGGTCTGCGCGGGGAAGCGGTTCGAGGCATCCGTGCTGGAGTACCGCCTCGGCGGCCGCGATATCAGTGAGGTGTTCGCGATGTCGGTGACCGCGGCCCGGGAGTTCTTCGGCGCCGGTGCGGCGCGCACGCCGGCCGCCCACGCCATCCTGGGCGGGCTTGCCGACGTTGGGCTCGGCTATCTCAGCCTCGGCCAGCCGCTCACGACGCTCTCGGGGGGCGAGCGCCAGCGGCTCAAGCTGGCCACCCACCTGGCTGCCCAGGGCGGCGTCTACGTGCTCGACGAGCCGACCACCGGACTCCACCTCGCCGACGTCGAGCAGCTGCTCGGCCTGCTCGACCGAATCGTGGACTCCGGCAAGTCGGTCATCGTCGTCGAGCATCACCAGGCCGTGATGGCTCATGCCGACTGGATCATCGACCTCGGACCCGGCGCCGGTCACGACGGCGGCCGGATCGTCTTCGAGGGCTCACCGGCCGACCTGGTCGCCGACCGCTCCACCCTCACCGGCCAGCACCTCGCGGCCTACGTCGGTAGAGCCTGACGGCAGCGCGCCTCACGGTGCTGCCAGTCAGGTCTGTCCCGAACGAATTCGACGGAGATTGTGGCCGAATCGGCCCCATTCCACCCCGAGAAAGCGGTTTCACACGAGAATCTCCGTCGAATTGGTTCGACACCGGGCACTTCGCGTCACGGGTGAGGAACAGCGTCCACGGCGTGCCGTCAGCTCTGACTTGCCGAGGGCGACACCAGCGGTCGGCCAGGACTCGCTCCTTTAGGTCAGGCAGTTCGGCCCGAGCAGGCTCTTGAGCTCCCCGAACAGGTCGGCGCTGATCTTCACATGATGGGGCAGCTCGAACACTCGCGCCGTATGGCCCTTCACCAGCTTGATCCGCACCTCGGAGCTGCCGATGTGGCGGGTGATGACTTCGCCCAGCGCCGTCACAGTGTCGGTCGTGGCCCGGGATTCTGCCAGCGTGACGGTCAGCGTGCCGGTGTCCGAGGCCAAGCCGAGTTCGGGCGCGAAAATGCTGTACGCGTGCAGGTTCATGCCATCGTCGCGCAGGCTCACCCGGCCCCGCACGACCACGACCGAGTCGCTGACCAGGTCGGACGAGAACTCCTGATAGGCCTTGCCCATGAACATCACGGCGATCTCCCCACCGAAATCCTCGACCTGGATGATGCCGTATTGGTTGCCCGACTTCTTCGCGATCCGGTGCTGCACGCTGGTGATCAGCCCGGCGATGGTGACGGTGTCGGCATCCTGCGTCTGCTCCGATCCCACCAGGTCCACGATGGTCGTGCTGGCGTGCTTGGCCAGCGGGAGCTCTAGCCCGGCCAGCGGATGGTCGGAGACGTAGAGCCCGAGCATGTCGCGTTCGAGCGCGAGCTTCTCCTTCTTGCTCCATTCGGGACGGTCGGGAACCTGCTCGCTCTCTTGCGGGTCGTCGAAGAGGCTGTCGAAGTCGAAGCCGACCATGCCGTGCTGCTCGTCGCGCTTGATCTTGACGGCGGATTCGACCGCGGCTTCGTGGATCTCGAACATGGCCCGGCGGGTCGCGCCGAGCGAGTCGAATGCGCCGGCCTTGATCAAGGACTCGACCGTGCGCTTGTTCGCCACCGGGATCGGCACCTTGCGCAGGAAGTCGTGGAACGACTCGAACGCGCCCTTCTCGGTGCGGGCGGCGCGGATCGCGTCGACCACGTTGAATCCCACGTTGCGCACTGCGCCGAGCCCGAAACGGATGTCCGTGCCCACGGCCGCGAAGTACCCGATCGATTCATTCACGTCGGGCGGCAGAACCTGGATGCCCATCCGGCGGCACTCGTTCAGGTACAGCGCGAGCTTGTCGCGGGAGTCGCCGACGCTGGTCAGCAGCGCGGCCATGTACTCGGCCGGGTACTTCGCCTTGAGGTACGCGGTCCAGTACGAGAGCACCCCGTAGGCGGCCGAGTGCGCCTTGTTGAAGGCGTAATCGGAGAACGGCAGCAAAATGTCCCAGACGGTTTTCACCGCCTCCATGGAGTAGCCGTTGGCGACCATGCCGCCGGAGAAGCCCTCGAACTGCTTGTCCAGCTCCGACTTCTTCTTCTTGCCCATCGCGCGGCGCAGCAGATCGGCCTGGCCGAGAGAGAACCCGGCCAGCTTCTGCGCGATCGACATGACCTGCTCCTGGTACACGATCAGGCCGTAGGTGGTGCCGATGACGTCGGCCAGCGCCTCCTCGAGCTCCGGGTGGATCGGGATGATCTCCTGCTGGCCGGTCTTCCGCAGCGCGTAGTTGGTGTGTGAGTTGGCACCCATGGGGCCGGGCCGGTACAGCGCGATGACGGCCGAGATGTCTTCGAAATTGTCGGGTTTCATCAGGCGAAGCAGCGACCGCATGGGCCCACCGTCGAGTTGGAACACCCCGAGGGTATCGCCACGGGCGAGCAGTTCGTAGGCGGCCGGGTCTTCGAGCCCCAACTCTTCGAGTACGGGCCGGTGCCCGCGGTTCACGGCGATGTTGTCGAGGGTGTCGTCAATGATGGTGAGGTTGCGCAATCCCAGGAAGTCCATCTTGATCAGGCCGAGGGCCTCAGAGGCCGGGTAGTCGAATTGGGTGACGACCTGGCCATCCGCTTCACGCTTCATGATCGGGATGATGTCGATCAGCGGGTCGGAGCTCATGATCACCCCGGCGGCGTGCACGCCCCACTGACGCTTGAGGTTCTCGAGGCCGAGGGCGGTGTCGAAGACGGTGCGGGCCTCGGGGTCGGACTCGATCACGGCGCGGAAATCGGCGGCCTCGCGGTAGCGCGCGTGGTCCTTGTCGAACATGCCGGTCAGGGGCACGTCCTTGCCCATGATCGCCGGCGGCATGGCCTTGGTGAGCTTGTCCCCCATACCGAAGGGGAAGCCGAGCACCCGGGACGCATCCTTGAGGGCCTGCTTGGCCTTGATCGTGCCGTAGGTGACGATCTGGGCGACGCGCTCCTCGCCGTACTTCTCGGTCACGTAGTGGATGACCTCGCCGCGGCGTCGCTCGTCGAAGTCCACGTCGAAGTCGGGCATGGAGACGCGGTCAGGGTTCAGGAACCGCTCGAAGATCAGCCCGTGCACGAGCGGGTCCAGGTCGGTGATGCCCATGGCGTAGGCGACCATCGAACCGGCGCCCGACCCACGGCCGGGACCTACCCGGATGCCCTGCTGTCTGGCCCACATGATGAAGTCGGCCACGACGAGGAAGTAGCCGGGGAAGCCCATCTGGATGATGATGCCGATCTCATAGTCGGCTCGTTTGCGCACATCGTCCGGGATGCCGTTCGGGTAGCGCTTGGCCAGCCCGATCTCGTTCTCCTTGACGAACCAGCTCTCCTCGTTCTCCCCCTCCGGGCAGGGGAACCGGGGCATGTAGTTGGCCTTGGTGTTGAACTCCACCTGGCAGCGTTCGGCGATCAGCAGCGTGTTGTCGCAGGATTCCGGGTGCTCGCGGAAGAGATGCCGCATCTGCGCGGCGGTCTTCAGGTAGAACTCGTTCGAGTCGAACTTGAAGCGGTTCGGGTCGTCGAGGGTCGAGGCCGACTGCACGCAGAGCAGGGCCGCATGGGCGGTCGCGTCGTGGGCGTGGGTGTAGTGCAGGTCGTTGCTGGCCACGAGCGGCAGTTTGAGTTCGCCGGCGAGTTTGAGCAGGTCGGTCATGGTGCGGCGCTCGATGTCGATGCCGTGGTCCATGATCTCGCAGAAGAAGTTCTCCTTGCCGAAGATGTCCTGGAATTCCCCGGCCGCCTTCTTCGCCTCGTCGTACTGGCCGAGGCGCAGGCGGGTCTGCACTTCGCCGCCCACGCACCCGGTCGTGCCGATCAACCCGTCCGAGAACTCGGCGAGCAGTTCCCGGTCCATCCGGGGCTTGAAGTAGTACCCCTCCAGGCTGGCCTTGGACGACAGCCGGAACAGGTTGTGCATACCGGCCGTAGTCTCCGAGAGCAGCGTCATGTGCGTGTACGAACCGGCGCCACCGACGTCGTCACGGTTCTGACCGCTGGTTCCCCAGCGCACCCGGGTCTTGTCCCGCCGGTTGGTTCCGGGGGTGATGTACGCCTCGGTGCCGATGATCGGCTTGATGCCGGCCTCCGTCGCGGTTCGCCAGAAATCGAACGCACCGAACACGTTGCCGTGGTCGGTGATGGCGACCGCCGGCATCCCCTGCTCGATGGCCGCGTTGATCAGCGGTTTGACCCGCGCCGCGCCGTCGAGCATCGAGTACTCGCTATGCACGTGCAGGTGCACGAAGGAATCTGTCGATCCACCCGACTTATTCTGAGAGGACAAAACGGCTCCGAGGTGTTGTAATTGGGCGCTACGCGTCAGGCGTCGCGCAGCACGTCGAGGGCGTGCGCGAGGTCGGCCGGGTAGTCGGTGGTGAAGGTGACCCACTCCCGAGTGTCCGGGTGGTGGAACGCCAGCTGCTTGGCGTGCAGCCACTGGCGGGTCAGGCCGAGGCGCGCCGTGATCGAGGGATCCGCGCCGTACATGGCGTCACCCACGCACGGATGTCGCTGGGCGGCCATGTGCACCCGGATCTGATGTGTGCGCCCCGTCTCCAGGTGCACCTCCACCAGTGACGCCGAGGGGAAGGCCTCGAGCGTCTCGTAGTGCGTGACGGAATCCTTGCCGCCGGCGATGACCGCGAACTTCCAGTCCGACCGCGGGTGGCGCCCGATCGGCGCGTCGATCGTGCCCGTGCTCGGATCGGGGTGACCCTGAACGACGGAGTGGTAGATCTTCTCGACCTCGCGGTCGTGGAAGGCGCGCTTGAGCGCCGTGTACGCGGTCTCCGACTTGGCGACGACCATCAGACCGCTGGTACCCACGTCGAGGCGGTGCACGATCCCGGCCCGCTCGCTGGCCCCGGAGGTGGCGATGCGGTAGCCGGCCGCGGAGAGCGCGCCGACCACGGTGGGACCGGTCCAGCCCACACTCGGATGCGCGGCCACCCCGGACGGCTTGTTGATGACCACGATGCTCTCGTCGTCGTGCACGATCGTGAGATCCGGCACTGGGATGGGCACGATCGCCAGGGCCTCCTTGGGCTGCCAGGACACCTCCAACCACGCACCGCCGTGCAACCGGTCGGATTTACCGGCCATGACCCCGTCCAAGGTGACTCCGCCGGCCTCGCAGACTTCGGCCGCGAAGCTGCGCGAGAAGCCGAAGAGCTTGGCGATGCCGGCGTCGACGCGGACTCCGGCGAGTCCGTCCGGAAGAGGAAGGGAGCGTGTTTCCATGGCGAGAATCAGGATGCTATCTGGGTGGGGGTGGATTCGGACGGGTCCGAGGCATCGGTGCGGCGACCGTCGAGGCCGATTCCGCGAATGGTCAGGTACATGAAGATGATCATGCTCGACACGATCGCCATGTCCGCCACGTTGTAGATGGCGGGGATCAGCCAGGGCGTGGAAATGAAGTCGATCACGTGACCGAGGCCGAAGGACGGCTCCCTCAGCAGCCGGTCGGTCAGGTTGCCGAGCACGCCGCCGAGCAGGAGCCCGAAGACGACAGACCAAGCCAAAGAGCGGATGCGCCCGGCGAACCAGACGATGAGCACCACCACGGCCACGGCGATGATCGAGAAGATCCACGTCATGCCGGCTGCCAGGGAAAAGGCAGCGCCCGGGTTCCGGACGAAGTGCATTTGCAGCACATCTCCCAGAACCCGGACGATGTCACCCTCGGCCAGTCTGCTGACGATGAGGTACTTACTGATTTGATCCAGAGCGTAAATCCCCAGGGCCACGACGGCCAGGAGGATCAACGCACCGGGGCGCTTCTTCGTTCGGACCTTAGGCGCCAAAGCTCTGGAAGCTCGACTTCGAAGCGTTGCTCGACTCGACCGGCGACGTGGCGTCGAGGTCGCGCAGCTGGGTCTCGATGTAGCTCTTCAGCTTCTGGCGGTACTCGCGCTCGAAGGTGCGCAGATCGTCGATCTTGGTCTCGAGGACGGAGCGCTCCTGGTCGAGAATGCTGAGTTGCGCGCGCTGCTTGGCTTCGGCCTCGGCGACGAGACGGGCTGCGGTGGCGTGGCCTTCGGCGATAAGTGCATCGCGCTTCTCGGCACCCTCCTTGACATGCTCCTCGTGCAGGCGACGAGCCAGCTGGAGAAGGTTGGTCGTGCCGGCGGTCTCGTCGATGGGCCCGGCGACAACCGGTGCGGCCACGACGGCGGGAGCCACGACGGGCTCCGCGACGGCCTCGGGCGCCGGTGCGACCTCCGCTGCGCCGCCAGAGCTGACGCGAGCCTTGAGCTCCTCGTTTTCCGCAGTCAGTCGGCGAAGTTCAACGACGACCTCGTCGAGGAAGTCATCGACCTCGTCCTGATCGTATCCTTCGCGGAACTTAGTCGACTGGAACCGCTTGTTGACTACATCTTCCGGAGTTAGCGCCATGGCTTTCCACCCTTAAAACTCGAGTTGCGAACATTGTGTTTGCGTTCAACCAACGCTATCAAGGTCCGACGCGTAGTCGGACCGCGTCAGCCCGGCACGCCGTCGGACAAGAATACATGCCCAGTCCGGGGCGCGAGGTATCGGTCAGCGCATGAGCCCGGTGATCGACATGCCGACGATGACGCAGAGCATGGTGATGCTCCAGCCGAAGTCGAAGGCGATCGGGCCGACCCGAAGCGGCGGCAGGAGCCGGCGGAAGAACTTGATCGGCGGGTCGGTCAGGGAATAGGCCAACTCGATCACGACGAGCAGGGGGCCCTGCGGCCGCCAAGACCGGTTGACACTGCGTACGAGGTCGATGATGAACCGACCCCACATCACGAAGAAGTAGAGCAGGAGGGCGTAGTAGGCGATCGCACCGATCAGGCTGACGGCAAACACGGCGGTAACTACGACTGCGCGAAGAAGGACGCCTCGGCATCGGAGTCCTCCGCGGCATTGTCGCCGGACACGACAACGTGGGACGGGGAAAGCAGGAAGACCTTCGCCGTGACGCGCTCGATCTTCCCGTACAGACCCTGGGACAGTCCGCTGGCGAAGTCGATCAGGCGGCGCGCATCGGCGTCGCTCATCTGAGACAGGTTGATGATGACCGGGATTCCATCGCGGAAGGACTCCGCGATCACCTGAGCGTCCTTATACTGACGCGGGTGGACGGTGAGGATTTCATTCATGTCTGAGGCAGCCACATTCTTCGGAGCGGAGGTCTTGCGCAGCGGTGTCACCGATGCGCGACCGGCCGAGGCGGGTGCGCCGGCGGTGTGTGACGACGACGCGGACGACGCGGCGTGCGAGGAATTCGGGGCGGAGTGGGGAGCAGCGGACTTCGATGCCGCAGCGCCGGTCGCCGTCGAGTGAGTGGCCGTCGATGCGGGCGCAGCAGTGGGCGCCTCGTACTCGAGTTCTTCGTCTGCCAGACCCAGGTAAACCATGGTTTTCTTGAGCGGGTTGGACATCTCGACCTCCGTGTTGGTGATTCTTCTTGTCCAGATTAACCGGATACCGGGCGATTCCCGGTGATTGCTGTGCCAATTCGAAGGTGTGTCGCCCCTTCGATGATCGCCTCCGCGTAGTCCTGGGACATGCCCATGGACAAGGATTTCGCGTTCGGCGCGAACTGCTGAATCTGCTCGCCCAGTTCGCGAACCCGGGCGAAGGATGGGCGCGGTTCGGCACCGAGCGGGGCCACCGCCATCAGCCCGATCAGCCGCAGTCCGGCCGTGGAGAGCACGTGCTCGACGAGCTTGGGCAGCTCCCCCGGAGCGACTCCGCCGCGAGACGGGTCATCCGTGAGGTTCACCTGCACGAAGCAGTCGACGACCGAATCCTCCGACGCCAATGCATCGACCAGTGATGCTCGATCCACGGAGTGGATGACGTCGGCGTAGGCCCGCACCTGCCGGGCCTTCTTCCCCTGCACCTGGCCCACGAAATGCCAGGTGAGGTCGAGCTGGAGGAGCTCGGCGGCCTTGGCCTGGGCTTCCTGGTGGCGGCTTTCCCCGAAGTTGCGCACGCCGAGGGCGGCAAGTTCTTGGAGGAGCGAGACGGGCTGGAACTTGGTCACGACGATCGTGGTGAGCTCCGCCGGGTCGCGCCCGGCGGCGGCAGCCGCGGCGACGATCCCACCCTGAACGGCGGTCAACCGTTCCGCGAGGCCACCGGCCCCGGGCCTGACCGACTCACTCATCTGGTTGCCATCGGCACTCTCGCTGCCTGCGGCACTACTTGAGGAAGTCCGGGATGTCCAGGTCGTCCGGGTCTTCCTCGAAGGCCGGGTCGGCCACTGCCGCACCGGGCTCGACGCCGGACCAGACCGACGAGGCCGCGGCATCCGTGTAGGGAGCCGAGTCGGTCGCGCCGGCCGCCGCAGCGCCCGCCGTGCCCACGCCCGCGCCGACCGCGACACCGGCGGCGACCAGGTCTGCGCGGCGCACCTCGACCGCCTTGGCACCGGGCTCACCGCCGTCGAATCCGGCAGCGATGACCGTAACCCGCACCTCGTCACCCAGGGTGTCGTCGATGACGGCACCGAAGATGATGTTGGCTTCCGGGTGCACGGCTTCCTGCACGAGGCGAGCGGCGTCGTTGATCTCGAAAATTCCAAGGTTGGAGCCACCCTGGATCGAGAGCAGCACGCCATGGGCGCCGTCGATCGAGGCCTCGAGCAGCGGGGACGCAACGGCGAGTTCGGCCGCCTTGATGGCTCGGTCCGCGCCGCGGGACGAGCCGATACCCATCAGCGCGGAGCCGGCACCCTGCATGACCGACTTGACGTCGGCGAAGTCGAGGTTGATCAGACCGGGGGTGGTGATCAGGTCGGTGATGCCCTGCACGCCGGCCAGGAGCACCTGGTCAGCCGTGGCGAAGGCCTCGAGCATGCTGATTCCGCGGTCGCTGATCTCCAGCAGGCGGTCGTTCGGCACGACGATGAGGGTGTCGACCTCGTTCTTGAGGGAGGCGACGCCGGCCTCGGCCTGAGCCTGGCGGCGCTTGCCCTCGAAGCCGAAGGGTTTGGTGACGACACCGATGGTGAGCGCGCCGATGGACTTGGCGATGCGGGCGACGACCGGCGCACCGCCGGTGCCCGTTCCACCACCCTCGCCGGCCGTGACGAAGACCATGTCCGCGCCGGCCAGAGCCTCTTCGATTTCTTCGGCGTGATCCTCGGCGGCGCGGCGGCCGACCTCAGGGTCGGCGCCGGCGCCCAGGCCGCGGGTGAGATCGCGGCCCACGTCGAGTTTGACGTCGGCGTCGCTCATCAGCAGCGCCTGGGCATCCGTGTTGATGGCGATGAACTCGACTCCGCGGAGGCCGAGCTCGATCATGCGGTTGACGGCGTTGACACCGCCGCCACCGATTCCAACAACCTTGATGACTGCGAGGTAGTTCTGATTTGTTGTTGACACGTCCGGCCTCCGGTGGAACCCTAAACCTCTTGTCGAAGTTTAAAGTTATGCTGAGTATGCAATTCCTGCTTAGAAAGTTATGCGCCAGCCGAACAGGCTCGGGGAGGCGCGCCCGCGTGTCGCGAAGATCCAACCAAGATCTCAGCGGAGAACGGCGCTATCCGGGGAGGACACGTCGTACTCGCCGACGCTGCCGACCGGGTGGCTCACGATCAGGGCCGCGAGCACGACCGCCTTGAAGTCCGACTTCTCCGCACTCCCCCACACAACGCGCGCGCCGCCCACGAACGTGAGGGTGACGTCGTCCGTGGTGGCGGCGGTGACGGTGTCGAGGGTGGAACGGATGTCTGCCGGCAGGGCCGCGATCACGGCAGCCGCCGCCCGGAAGCCGGCACTGCCGACCCCGGCCCGCGCATCGATCGTGGCGTACCCGGCGGGGCGCTCCGCGCTGCTCTGGATCACTACCCCGGCCGCGTCGACCAGGTCGAACCCGGACTCGGTCACGAGGGCGCCGACGGGCTCCCTCTCGACGACGCGCACGACGAGGGTGTTCGGCGGACGGCTCTCGGTGACGTAGCTCTGAATCAGGGTGAAGGCGGACAGCTCCTTTTGCACCGCGTCGAAGTCCACGAGCGGCAACGGCGTGCCCAGCTGGTCGTCGAGGGCCGATCGGATCTTCTCGGAGGGCACCCGGTTCGCCCCGACGACCTCAATGGTGCGAAGCGCCATCAGGGGCGAGAAGGTGCCGACGAGCACGAAGGTGACGAGCGCGGCCAGGGTGCCGAGCGCCGCCAGCCAGACGTTGCGCCGCCGACGGGAGCGCCAAGTGAAGCGGCGCACCTCCTCCCGTTCATAGAGTTTGCGGGCACGACGGGCTGCCCGGAGCTTGCGTCTGGCCCCGGCCGGAGTCAGCGCAGAGTCGCGGGGCTCCGTGGATGCGGGCGCGGACGAAAGGGAAGAGTCCGGCGCCCGCAGCCGGGACACGGGTGCGATCGTGTCGGCGGCGGGAAGCGTGATCGGCTCGGTATTCGTGTGGTCGCTGCGACCGCTCGACTGGCGTCCTCCCGGCTTGGGACGGGCTGTCTTCGCTGCGGCAGGCTTCGCGCCGGCGCTCTTCGCGGCGGTCGTCTTCGGCCCCGCGGCCCGCTCAGCGCCTGCCGGCGGGCGGTCGTAGCCCTCGGGCCGCTTCATGATCGTCGGCGGGTCATCCGCGCGCCTGCGTGAGCGAGGCGAGCAGCTGGGGAACGATCCGGTAGACGTCGCCGCAGCCGAGGGTGACGACGAAGTCGCCGTCCCGGGCGATCGAGGCGACGTAGTCGGCGGCCTCCTGCCAGTCGGGCACGTAGACGACCTTGCCGGCATCCGTGAACCGTTCGGAAACGAGGGCGCCGGTCACGCCGGGCTCCGGGTCTTCCCGGGCGCCGTACACGCCGAGGACGACGGTCTGGTCCGCCTTCTCCTCAAGCGTCTGGGCGAATTCCTGGGCGAACAGCCGAGTGCGGCTGTAGAGGTGCGGCTGATGCACGGCGATGATCCGGCCGCCGCCGACCACCGTGCGGGCGGCGGACAGCGCCGCGGCCACCTCGGTGGGGTGGTGGGCATAGTCGTCGTAGACGCTGACCCCACCCACGGTGCCGTGCAATTCGAAGCGGCGCTCGGTGCCGCCGAAATCCGAGATGGCGGCCAGGGACGCCTCCGGGGCGAAACCGAGGCCGACGAGCACCGCGAAGGCGCCGGCGGCGTTGATGGCGTTGTGCCGACCTGGGATTCGGAGGGTGGCGAAGTAGTCGCTTCCGGCCCAGGCCACGCCGAAACGCACCGGTCCGTCGGTGACGACCGAGTGCACGCGCACGTCGGCCGCGGCCTCCTCGCCGAAGGTGATGACACGTTTGCCGGCGAGCTTGCCGGTCACGCTGACCGCGCCGGCGTCGTCGGAGGAGATGACCACGAACTCGGTCGCGTTCTGTGCGAATTCGACGAACGCGGCCTCGAAGGCCTCGAGCGAACCGTAGTGGTCGAGGTGGTCAGGGTCGACGTTGGTGACCAGGGCGACGGTCGTGTTGTAGAGCAGGAACGAGCCGTCCGACTCGTCGGCTTCGACCACGAAGAGGTCGTCGGTGCCCGCGCCGGCCGACACGCCGAGCGATTCGATCACACCGCCGTTGACGAAGCTGGGATGAGTTCCCAGGCCGAGCAGGCCGGTCACGATCATGCCGGTCGAGGTGGTCTTGCCGTGGGCGCCCGCGACGGCGACGAGGCGGTGCTTCTCGATCAGCCAGGCAAGCGCCTGGGAGCGGTGCAGCACGGGGAGGCCGCGTTCGTTCGCCAGCACGTATTCCGGGTTGTCCTGCCAGAGTGCCCCCGTGACGACGAGGCTGTCGGCTTCGCCGACATTCTCAGCGGCGTGGCCGATCGCGATGTGGGCTCCCAGCTCGCGCAGGGCGAGCACGTTGTCGGACTCGCGCACATCCGAGCCGGTCACGGTATGCCCGGCGGCGAGGAACAGCCGTGCGATCCCGCTCATCCCGGAGCCGCCGATGCCCACGAAATGCACCGTGCCGAGGTCACGGGGAATGGTGAGGTTCAGGTCGGGCTTGATCACGGTTGCTGGCTCTTCTCAGTCGGAGACGAATGCTGGTGTGCGTTCGGTGCTGGTGTTCTGGTGCTGGAACAACGTTAGCCGCTGTGATCAGGCGAGGGCGGCGTGGATGAAGTCGGTCATTCGCGCCGAGCCGTCGAGTCCCCCGACGGATGCCGCCGCGACGCCCATCCGGCGCACGCGCTCCCGGTCGGTGAGCACGGGAACGAGCTCGTGCTGCACCCAGTTCGGCACGAAGTCCGCATCGTCGACGAGGATCCCGCCGCCGGCGCGCACGACGTCCGCCGCGTTGAAGCGCTGCTCGCCGTTGCCGACGGGGTACGGCACGTAGACGGCCGGGATGCCGAGGGCGCTGAGTTCGCACACGGTTCCGGCGCCGGCCCGGGACACCGCGAAGTCCGCCGCGGACAGCGCCAGGTCCATCCGGTCGCAGTAGGAGATCAGGCGGTAGTGGTGCAGACCTGGGTCTGTCACCTCCGACTTCTCACCGGTGATGTGCAGCACCTGCCAGCCGGCCCTGATCAGACCGGGAGCCGAGGAAGCGATGGTGTTGTTCAGGCGCCGAGCGCCCAGGGATCCGCCGGTGACCAGCAGGGTGGGGCGGTCGGCGTCGAGGCCGAAGAACGCCAAGGCCTCCGGGCGCGCCTGAGCCCGGTCAAGCTCGGCGATCTCGGGTCGCAGCGGCATCCCGACGACGGTCGGGTGGCGGATCCGGGTGCCGGAAAAGGCCACCGCGACGTGGCGGGTGAACCAGGCGCCGAGCCGGTTGGCCAGCCCGGCCCGGAAATTGGCCTCGTGGATGACGATCGGCACCCCCGCCCGGCGTGCCGCGAAGTAGGCCGGGGTCGAGACGTAGCCGCCGAACCCGACGACGACGTCGACCGTGCGGAACCGGATCAGATCGGCCACGTCGCCAATGGCCCGGTTCAGCCGTGGCAAAAAGGAGAGGGCCTGTCGGTTCGGCCGGCGTGGGAAAGGCAGTCGGGGAACGAAGACGAGCTCGTAGCCGCGGGCCGGCACCAGGCGGGCCTCGAGGCCCTCCCTGGTGCCGAGAACGATGACTGTCGCATCCGGTTCCCGGCTCATGATGGTGTCGGCGACGGCCAGCAACGGGTTCACGTGGCCGGCGGTTCCGCCCCCGGCCAGCAGATAGGTGGTCACTATCGGGCTCCTGACGTGTCGGTCGACATGGCGGTGCGTCGTGGCGGCTCCGCGTGGTCGCCCCGGGTGAATGAGAGCACGATGCCGATCGCACCGAGGGTCGTGAGCAGGGCGGTGCCGCCGGCGGACACCAGCGGGAGTGGAACACCCAGCACCGGGAACACGCCCAGGACCACGCCGATGTTGACGAAGGCCTGGCCGATCAGCCAGACGAGCACGGCGGCCGTCGACACGCGGGCCTGCAGGCTCGTGCTGGTGCGCATGATGCGCAGGAACGCGAAGGCCAGCAGGATGAACATGAATAGGACGACGATGGCCCCGATCAGTCCGAGTTCCTCGCCGACGATGGCGAAGATGTAGTCGTTGTCGGCCGCGGGCAGCCAGGACCACTTCGCTTTGGAGTTGCCGAGCCCGACGCCGAAGATCCCGCCGTTGGCGAGTGCCCAGGTGCCGTGCAGCGGCTGCCAGCAGGGTGCCGAGATGGGGCCGTCGAGCTCTTCGCAGCCGGCTCCCATGAAGCTCAGGATGCGCGTCATCCGGTTCGTGCTCGTCAATGCCATCAGAACCGCGAGCACGACCCCGGCGCCGAGAGGCACTGCCAGGAGGCGCAGTCGAACGCCGGCGAAGAACAGGGCTCCGAAGAGGATACCGGCCAGGATCAAGACGGTTCCGAGGTCACCGCCGATGAGCACGAGCAGCACGGCGCCGCCGCCCACGCCGAAGACCGGAATGTACACGTGGCGCCAGTCGTCGAGCCGTTTCTCCTTCTGCGACAGGATCATGCCCAGCCAGACGACGAGGGCGAGTTTGATCGCCTCGGAGGGCTGGAACTGGACTCCGCCGACCGACAGCCAGTTGGTGTTGCCGGCCACCTCGACGCCCAGCGGCGTGAACACGACCAGGCATTGCAGGAGACAGGCGACGATGAGCAACGGCCAGGCCACACGCCGCCAGAACTTCAGCGGCAGGTGGCTGATCATCAGCATCACCGGAACGCCGATCAGCGCGAATCCCCCCTGGCGCAGGACGGTGCCGAAGAAGCCGGTGTTCTCCAGGTAGGAGTCGACCGAGGAAGACGACAGCACCATGACCAGGCCGAACACGACGAGGAACAGGGTCGTGCCGAGCAGCAGGAAATAGCTCGCGGACTCGGCCTTGAACACCCGGCCGAAATGAATTCGGGTGGAGGCGACGGGCGCGGCCTGCCTAGGCGCCGGGGTTCGAGGCGGAGTCTTCATCCGCCTCACCTCCCAGGTGCTCCCGTACGGCTTCTGCGAACAATCGGCCCCGCTGGGCGTAGTCGGTGAACTGGTCCATAGACGCCGCGGCCGGGGCCAGCAGCACGACGTCGCCGGTTTCTGCGAGACCGGCCGCGAGGCGGACCGCCCCGGGCATCACCTGACCAGTGTCGTCGGCGTCGATCTCGAACACCGGCAGCTCCGGCGCGTGTCGCGCGAATGCGTCCCGTAACACGGAGCGGTCGGCTCCGATGATCACGGCCCCGCGCAGGTGGCCGACGTGCCGGGCTACCAGGTCATCGACATCGACGTCCTTGAGCAGGCCGCCGACCAGCCAGACGACGGTCTCGAAAGCGGTGAGCGAAGCATCCGCCGCATGCGGGTTGGTGGCCTTCGAGTCGTCGATCCAGCGGATGCCGGCAAACTCGGCAACGATCTCGATCCGGTGCGCGTCGAGGCGGAAACCCTCCAGGGCGTCGTGGATGACGCCGGGCGCGACGCCGAAGGACCGGGCCAGAGCGCTGGCAGCGAGGATGTCAGCGAGCAGGTGCGGCGCGCTGAGCCCGTGGGCCCGGAGTTCCGGCGCGGTGGTGATCTCGATGGCGGTCTCGAACCGGTCCTCGTGGAACGCGCGGTCGCAGAGGATGCCCTCGACGATGCCGAAGTCGCTGGGCCCGGGGGCGCCGAGGCCGAAGCCGATGGCCCGGGCACCCTCCTGCACGTCGGCGTCCTCGACCATACGGATGGTCGCGGCATCCGCCTTGTTGTAGACGCAGGCCACCTGGGTATTGGCGTAGACGGTGGCTTTCGCATCGCGGTACGCCTCGGCCGAACCGTGCCAGTCGAGGTGGTCGTCGGCGATGTTGAGGCAGACGCTGGAGAACGGCACGAGGGCGCCGGGACCGGTGCGGGGCAGGTGGTGAAGCTGGTAGCTGGAGAGTTCGACCACGAGCACGTCCCAGCCCTGCGGGTCGCGCACGGCGTCGAGGACGGGCACACCGATGTTGCCGCAGGGTGCGACGCGCAGGCCGGCGGCGGCGAGCATGGTGGCCGTCAGCTGCACAGTGGTGGTCTTGCCGTTGGTGCCGGTGACGAGGATCCACTCGGCCGCGGGCCCGACCTTGTCCCGCAGGCGCCAGGCCAGCTCGATGTCTCCCCAGACCGGTACCCCGGCCCGAGCGGCCCAGAGCAGCAGAGCGTGGTCGGGATGGTAGCCGGGCGAGGCGATCAGAACCTCCGGCCGGTGCCGGGTCAGTTCATGCGGAACGACGTCCGGCGCGGCCTGCACCAGTCCCGCCCCGATCACGTCGAGCAGGCGGATGGTGTCGGCAGGAGCGTCCCCCGCCACGACGAGCACATCCGCGCCCAGTTCGACGAGGGTGTCGGCGGCTGCGAAGCCGGTGACGCCCAGACCGAGCACGGCGACACGGAGGCCGGACCAGTCGGAGTGCCAGCTGGTCAACCCGTCGAGGCGCGCGGCGTCAGCCCCAGCGGGCCCGGCCTCATCGGCGTGGCGACCAGCCACTAGCTGGCCAACCATTCGAGGTAGAAGGTGCCGACGCCGGCGGCCACGAACAGCCCGCCGATGATCCAGAAACGCACCACCACGGTGACCTCGGCCCAGCCCTTGAGCTCGAAGTGGTGATGGATGGGGCTCATCAGGAAGATGCGCTGGCCGCGGGTCACCTTGAAGTAGGCGCGCTGCACGATCACCGATCCGGCCTCGATCACGAACAGGCCGCCGATCAGCACGAGCAGCAGTTCGGTGCGGCTCAGGATGGCCAGGGCGGCGAGGGCGCCGCCGATGCCGAGCGAACCGGTGTCGCCCAGGAAGATCTTGGCCGGCGAGGTGTTCCACCAGAGGAAGCCGATCAGGCCGCCGACGATGGCCGCGGAGACGATGGCCAGGTCGAGCGGGTCCCGAACGTCGTAGGCGCGGTAGAGGTCGGCGATGTCCGCTCCCCCGAAGCGGGCCTGGTTGGACTGCCAGAAGCCGATCACGATGAACGCGCCGATCGACAGGATCGACGACCCGGTGGCGAGCCCGTCGAGGCCGTCGGTGACGTTGACGCCGTTGGACGTGGCCGTCACGATCAGACAGATCCACAGCACGAACAGGGAGATGCCGATGATGCTGCCCAATTGCATGAAGTCCAGCGGCAGATCTCGCAGGAACGAGATCTTAGTCGACGCCGGCGTGACGCCGTTGGCGTTCGGAAACTGGATGGCCAGGATGGCGAACGTGCCGGCCACGAGAACCTGGCCGGTGATCTTGGCCCAGCCGCCGAGCCCGAGGCTGCGCTGGTTCCGCGTTTTCAGGAAGTCGTCGACGAAGCCGACCATGCCGAGGCCCACCATCATGAACAGCACCAGCAGCGGCGACGCCGTGACCGGGGACCCGGTCAGCCACATCGCCGAGAAATAGCTGACCAGGGCGCCGAGGATGATGATGATGCCACCCATGGTGGCCGTGCCGCGCTTGGCGTGGTGGCTCTGCGGGCCGTCGTCGCGGATGAACTGTCCCCAGCCCAGCTTCTTGAACAGCCGGATGAACAGCGGCGTCAGCGACAGGGTGAAGACGAGGGAGAAGGCTCCGGCCATCAAAAGTGCTCTCACGAGAACCACTCTCCCAGACGGTCGCCCAAAAATCTCAGGCCGGCGGAATTGGAGGATTTCACCAGCACGGTGTCCCCCGGTTGCACTGTGGCGCAGAGCAGGTCGAAGGCCTCGTCGCCATTCTCGACGAAGGCCGACTCCCCGTCCCAGGATCCCTCGTTGATGGTGCTGATGTGCATGCGCCGCGCGCCGCGCCCGACCACGATGAGCTGGGAGATGTTGAGGCGCACGGCGAGCAGCCCGATGCGGTCGTGCTCCTCACCAGCCAGTTCGCCCAGCTCGCTCATCTCGCCGAGAACCGCGAAGGTGCGCCGGCCGGGAACACCGATCTGGGCGAGGGTCTTGAGCGCCGCCGTCATGGAGTCCGGGCTGGCGTTGTAGGCGTCGTTGATGACGGTCACCCCGTCCCGGCCGCCCATGACCTGCATGCGCCAACGTTCGGCGGTCTGCACGGATTCGAGGGCGGAGACGATGTCGTCGATCGCGACCCCCAGGATCTCGGCGGCGGCGGCGGCGGCCAGAGCGTTCATGACATGGTGTTCGCCGAGCACCTGGAACGCCACCGGGCGGGACTGGCCCGAGGCCAGGTGCAGCGTGAACGTCGTTCCGGACGCGGAGGCGTGCACCGCGGTCGCGCGCACTCCCTCGTCGCCGTACTGGCCGAACCAGACGATCCGGGCCCGGGTGGAGGCGGCCATACCGGCGACGCGCGGGTCGTCGGTATTCAGCACGGCGACATCCGTCGCCAGCAGCTCGGTGACCATTTCGGTCTTCGCGCGGACCGTGGCTTCGATGCCTCCGAATTCGCCGGCATGGGCGAGGCCGACCTTGAGCACGATCCCGATGTCGGGACGGGCCATCCGGATGAGCCGGGCGATCTCTCCGACGCCGCTCGCGCCCATCTCCGCCACCAGGAAACGGGTGTCGCGGGTCAGTTCGAGCATGGTCAGCGGCGCGCCGACCTCGTTGTTGAAAGATGCGCGGGCCGCGACGGTCGGGCCGACGCGCTCGAGCACGGCGCGGAGCAGGTTCTTCGTCGTGGTCTTGCCGTTGGATCCGGTGACGGCGACGATCTTGAGGTTGCCGGCTTCCCGCACGCGGGCCACGACGTCGGTGGCGAGGGCGCCGAGGGCGAGCACGGCGTCCGGCACGACGATCTGCGCCACGGGGAGATCAAGGTGTCGTTCGACGATCAGCAGGGTGGCGCCGCGTTCGACGGCGGCCGGGGCGAAGAGGTGGCCGTCAGTCACCGCACCGGGCTTGGCCACGAAGATGGAGCCGGGAACGGTGTCGCGCGAGTCGGTGTGCACCATTCCGTCGGTCACGGAGTCGATGCTCCGAGAGGTTCCGTCCAGGTGGAGCGTGCCGTCGACGGCCAAGGCGATCTGGCCCAGGGTCAGGGCGATCATCTACAGCCACCCCGCATCGCGCAGCGCCTGGCGGGAATCGTCCCGGGCGGAGTACGGAATCTTCACGCCGGCAACCTCGTGGTAATTTTCATGGCCGGGTCCCGCATACAAGATCGCGTCGCCTTCTTTCGCTAGGGACAGCGCCGTCCGGAACGCCGTCCGGGGGTCGGGCACCTCATGGAACTCTCCGCCGGGCACGGCCTCCCGTGCGGCAGCGAGCAGAGTGGTACGAATGGCCGCGGGGTCCTCGAACCGAGGATGGAAGTCGGTGATCACGACGACATCCGCCCCGCGGGCAGCGATCGCCCCCATGTCCGCCCGTTTCGTGGTGTCGCGGTCGCCGTCGGCGCCGAAGACCATGATCAGTCGGCCGAAAGTGAACTTACGGATGGCGGCGAGGGTGTTCAGGAACGCGTCCGGGCTGTGCCCGTAGTCGATGTAGACGAGCGGTCCCGTGTCCCCGGAGATGCGCTCGGCGCGCCCGGGGATGTAGACGTCGATTCCGCCGTCACGATCGAGGGAATGGGCGATCGCCTCGAGGTCGTAGCCGGATTCGACCAGCATCAGGATGGCCAGGGCGGCGTTGGCGGCCATGAACCAGCCGACCAGGGGAACCCGGGTCTGCAGGCGGCGCCCTTCGGGGCCCTCGAGCAGGAACTCGGTGTACAGCGCGCTCTCGGAGACGATGGACATGTGCCAGTCGGCGGCGACGTCCGGGTTGCTGCTCAGGGTGGTGACGGGGATGCGGCACTCGTCGACGATCCGGCGGCCCCAGTCGGAGTCGACCGTGATGACGCCCCGCCGGGAGCGGTCGGGCTGGAACAGCTCGAGTTTGGCCTGGAAGTACTCGTCGAGGCCCGCGTAGTCGTCGAGGTGGTCGTGACTCAGATTCGTGAACCCGGCGACGTCGAAGACGAGCCCGTCCACGCGGTGGCGGGTCAGCGCCTGGGCGGACACCTCGATCGCAACGGCGCGCACCTCGGCCTCTCGCATGCGGGAGAGGAGGGCGTGCAGCTCGGTTGCCTCCGGGGTCGTCAGCGAGCTCACCACGGCGAGGTCGCCGATGCGGCGCTCGGCCGTCGAAGTGAGGCCGGCCACGACGCCCAGCTGGTTGAGCAGGGCGAAGAGGAGATAGACCACGCTGGTCTTGCCGTTGGTGCCGGTGACGGAGAAGAGCGTGGCCGGATTGGCGTCGGTGCGGTAGATCCAGGCGGCGACGGCACCGAGCGCGGCGCGCGCGTCCGGGGTCACCAGGATCGGCAGGCCGCTGTCGGCGGCCAGCACCGCCCCGGCCTCATCGGTCAAAATCGCGACCGCACCGGACTCGCGGGCGCCGGCGGCGTAGGACGCGCCATGACTCGCGCGCCCGGGAACGCCGACATAGAGGTCGCCGGGCTGAACGGTTCGGGAGCTGAGGCTCACGCCGGTGACCTCGAGGCCATCGACATCGCCGTGCACATACAGTTCGAATTCATCGACCAGTCCCGACAACGATCTGGGGACCGGATGCTGAGGACGGAGAGCCGAGGGTGCCAATTCGGTCACGGGGCTCGCTTTCTTACCAGGTACCGGGAAGGGCAGGCGCGGTGGCGCCCGAGGGGACTGCCCGGTACTTCTTCAGCACCTGACTCATGACCTCTTGAAAGATCGGAGCAGATGCCGCGGAAGAGTTCAGTTTAACAGGGTCGGCGAGGCTGACCGAAACGACATACTGCGGATCGTCGCCCGGAGCGAAGCCGGAGACCGACACCAGGTACCCCTTGGTGTACCCACCCCGACCATCGGGCATCTGCGCCGTCCCGGTCTTCGCGCCCACCCGGTAGCCCGGAATCTCCCACGTCCTGGCCAGCCAGGCCTTCTGGTAGACCATCTCAAGGATGTCTGCGGTCTCCCGGGCGGCGGCGGCCGACACGACCGGGGTGCCGACCGCTTCGGGCACGTCGGTCATGCTGCCGTCAGCGTGGCGGCAGCCTGCGACCAGTTGCACGGGCATCCGCACGCCGTTGTTGGCCAGGGTCTGGTAGATACTGGAGACCTGGATGGCCGTAGTGGTGAGCCCCTGACCGAACATGGTCGCGTACTTGGTCTGGTTGTCCCAATCTTCGAAGGGGCGCAGGGTGCCGGATTCCTCGGCGAGGAAACCGGACTCCGAGGCCGAGCCCACACCGAACTTACTCATATAGTCGTAGCGCTGCTGGTCACTGATCAACTCGCCGAACTTCGACATGCCCGTGTTCGAAGACTCGATCATCACGCCCGTGAGGGTGAGGTTCAGGTCGGCGTGGTTTGAGCTATCGTTCACGTTGGCACCGTTGGGCGGCAGGTACCGGTAGGGCGCGACGACCCGGCTCAGCGGGGTGGCGGCCCCCACGTCGAGAACGGATGCCGTGGTCAGCGCCTTGTACGTAGAACCGGGCTCGAAGGGGGCGGTGAAAGCCCGGGAGCCGCGGTCCTCAGCGTCGGGGGTGCCGTTGACGTTGTTGGGGTCGACCGACGGGTAGTCGGCGACCGCGACGAGCTTCCCGGTCTTCACCTCCTGCACCACCACGTTGCCCCAGGCCGCGCCTGTGGCGACGGCCTGTTCGGCCAGCACCTGCTGCACGAACCACTGCAGGTCGGAGTCGATGGTCGTGACGACGTCGCCGCCGTCCTTGGCCCGGACCGTGGTGACGGTGCTCTGGGGCAGGCGCACGCCATCCGCTCCCTTCTCATAGGTCTCCGTGCCGTTGGTGCTCGCGAGGCAGGCGTCCTGCCCGAGCTCGATGCCGGCCTGAGCCTCTCCCCCGGAGGAGACGAATCCGACCAGGTTGCCGGCCACGGCGCCATCCGGGTAGACCCGGCCCGGGTTCTTCTCGGCGTACATCCACGGGATGTCGAGCTTGTCGATGGCCCGGAACACCGAGACGTCCACGGCCCGCACGACGACGGCGTAGTCGGAGTCCTTGTCGGCGGCCAGGGAGCCGGAGATGATCTGGAGGATCTCGTCGCCGGTCTGCCCGGTGAGGGCGCCCACCTCCGCGGCCGCCTGCGCGACCGTCACGGTCACGTCCCCATCGTCGGTGGTGCGGTCGAATTCCGCGGCGTTCCGCGGAGACAGGGTGATGTCGTAACGCATGACCGTGCCGGCCAGGACGACCCCGTTCGTGTCGACGATGTCTCCGCGGGCTCCGTAGACGGGCTGCTCGACCGACCGGTTGCCCAGCGAGTCGGCGCTGAGCGTCTCGGCGCGCACGACCTGGATGTCGACGAGCCTGACCACGAATACGGCCACGAACACGAGCAGGATCAGGATCGTCGCGGCACTGCGCCGCCTGCTGGACCGGGAGCTGCTCGCCACCTGCGATTCCTTACTGCGGCCGGGGCCGCGGGTTGGGCGCGTTCTGGGAACGAAACTAACGGGAGGCGGGCGGGACGTCCCTCGCGAGACGGGCGAACCGGGGCGGGCTAGCGGGTCGTGGGCGTCGGCAGAGCGTTGGGTTCGGCTGCCGGGGCAACCGGGGCGACCGCCGCGGGGACCTCGGCCGGTGAACCGCCGAGGCTGGCTCCCTGACCGGTGGTCTGCGGCAGTTCCGTGACCAAAGGTACGCCGACGAGGAGCGAGTTGGGCACCAGGCTCGCCGTACCGGCCGAGCTTCCGCTGGCCGAGGCCGGGGCGCCGCGCACGGCGCCGTCGGACAGGCGCAGGAACAGCGGGTTGGAGTTGGTGACCATGCCGAGCGCTTCCGCATTGGCGGCCAGGCTCTGCGGGGACGAGACCCGCACGAGGTCCTCGGTGACGCTCTCCGCCGTGCGCCCGAGTTCGACCTGGCTGGCCTGCAGCCGGGACACCTCGTAGGCGGACTGGGAGATCCCGACGCTCAGCAGCAGCTGGGCGAGCACGATGGCAGCCACGCCGGTGACGGCCGAGAGGGCGTAGACGATCTTCGGACGCGCGTGACGCTGGCTGCGCGGCGAGACGATCTCGATGTGGCGAGGCTCCGGCACCGAAGCGGTGTCGGGGGTGCTCTCCCAGTTGGGTCGTGGTGCGCGTGCGAGGTTGTCACTCATGCGGCTCTCCTCAGTCGCTCGGCGGCGCGAAGGCGAACCGGCGTTGCGCGCGGGTTTCTCGCCTTTTCTTCGTCCGAGGCCAATTCGGCCCCTCGGATCACAAGCTTGAACAGTGGTTTGTGTTCGGGAAGTTCGATCGGCAATCCGGCAGGGGCGGTGGAGCCGGATGCCTTTGCCAGGGTCTTCTTCACGATCCGGTCCTCGAGGGACTGGTAGGCCATGACGACGATGCGCCCACCGACCGCGACCGAATCGAGCACTGCGGGAATGGCGCGCTCGAGCACGGCGAGTTCCTGGTTGACCTCGATGCGCAGCGCCTGGAAGACCCGCTTCGCGGGGTGTCCGGCGCGCTGAACGACAACCGGTGTGACGGCGGTGATCACGGAGACCAGCTGGGCCGACCGCACGAACGGGGTGGTCTCCCTGGCCTCGACGATGGCCTTGGCGTAGCGTGCCGCCAGCTTCTCCTCGCCGTACTCGTGGAAGATCCGGCGCAGCTCCTGCTCGCTGTACGTGGCCACGATGCGCTCGGCCGTCAGGTCGCTGGTGTTGTCCATGCGCATGTCCAGCGGCGCGTCCTTGGAATAGGAGAAACCACGCTCGACCCGGTCGAGCTGGAGCGAGGACACGCCGAGGTCGAAGAGCACGCCGGACACCTCGCGGATGCCGAGGCCGGCCAGCGCGTCCTGAATACCGTCGTAGACGGTGTGCACGAGGTGAACCCGGTCGAGGAACGGCTTCAGCCGCTCCTCGGCGATCGCGAGGGCGTCGAGATCCCGGTCGAGTCCGACCAGGACGAGCCCGGGGAATCGCTGCAGAAACGCCTCGGCGTGCCCGCCCATGCCGAGAGTGGCGTCGACGAGCACGGCGCCGGGTCGTTCCAGTGCCGGTGCGAGCAGCTCGACGCAGCGGTCGAGCAGAACTGGGGTGTGGATGTCGTTGATGGCCATAGTCCCGGGTGGTTCCTGATTCCTGATTCCCATCCATTCGTCTCTGCCACCGGGGAAGTGTGTCAGGCAGAACGGCTGGGAGTCAGGCGTCAGGAGCTAGATGAGTCCCGGAATCACCTCCTCCGTGATGTTCGCGAATGGTTCTTCCTGTTCGGAGAGGTACACGTCCCAGGCGGCGGTGTCCCAGATCTCTACCCGGTTGCCGGCGCCGATCACGGTGAGGTCCCGGTCGAGCCCGGCCCAGGCGCGCAGGTTCGCGGGGATGGTCACCCGGTTCTGCTTGTCGGGCTGCTCTGCGCTCGCGCCGGAGAACATCATGCGACTGAAGGAGCGCCCGCTCTGGTCCGTGAGCGGCGCCTGGGAGATCTTCGCGTAGTACGCCTCGAACTCCCGGGTCGTGAACACGTAGAGGCAGTTCTCCTGGCCTCGGGTCATGACGATCCCGGGAGACAGCTCGTCCCGGAATTTTGCGGGAAGGATGATGCGGCCTTTTTCGTCGAGCTTGGGGGCGTACGTGCCAAAGAACATTCATCCCCCCTCTCATCCGGTCACGGTCCAGATCTTGCTCCACTTTACTCCACTTTGATCCACCAAACAGAATAAACACGCAAATATTGGAGAAATTCACCCTACTTATCCGCGGGAAAACGGGGGAAAGCGGAGTGGAGGGAAATTCAAGGCCGGGATTCATTTCGCACCGTTTTCGGGCACAAAAAAAGGGCCGATCGGATGATCGGCCCTGTCTGCGAGGTGCGGTGGAGCGGAAGTGCAGTCGAGCGGTGGTGAGAAGGTTACTGCTGGCCGTCCTGGCGACGATCCCAGCGTTCGTTCATGCGATCCATGAAACCGCGCTGAGATGACCGCTGCTGCTGGTTCGGACGGGAGCGCGGAGCGGATGCGGACATCCGCCGGGCGGACTTGCTGGGCGTGGTCGCGAACAACACCCCGGCGAACATGATGATGAAGCCGAGGACACCGAGCCAGAGCTGCTGGATGGCCACGCCGGCGATGAGAGCACCGATGCCGGCAACCGCGGCCAGAACCCCGATGGAAATCGAGCGGTAGTCGGGCCGGAGGCTGCTGCCACCGACGGTCGCCACGAAATCGGCGTCATTGTGGTAGAGGCCGCGCTCCATTTCTTCGAGGAGTCGCTGCTCTTGTTCCGAAAGCGGCATCTCATTCCTCCTGTTTGGGATCGCGCTGTGCTTCACCGATTCTAACCCCGCCGTGATGGCTAGGCTAGGCAAGTGGCGCAAAGCAATCATCTGATCGATCTGGTTCATTCTCGCATCGACGAATTCCTCGAAACCCGTTTACCAATTGTGACTACCATCAGCTCCGATCTCACGCCGCTGGTGGAGTTCTCACGGCAGTTTCTCAGCGGTGGCAAACGCTTCCGGGCGCTGTTCTGCTACTGGGGCTGGCAGAGCGTCGGCACAGGCGGATCCACTGGTGCGAACGGGGATTCCGACCACGCCCTGACCGCGCTGGAGCCGGTCATCTCCGCGGCGGCGGCCCTGGAAATCTTCCATGCGGCAGCACTCGTCCACGACGACATCATCGATAATTCGGATACCCGGCGCGGCGCGGCCTCCGCCCACAAACTCTTCGAGGGCATGCACGGCCAAAGTGGATGGGCAGGCAACCAGGTCGCGTTCGGCCGGGCCGCCGGAATCCTTCTCGGCGACCTCTTGCTGGGCTGGAGCGATGAGCTGCTCGACGAGGGGCTCGCGGCAGCCACCGACGCGTCGGCCGCGGCCCGGGCACGGATAGAATTCAACCGGATGCGCACCGAGGTCACTGTGGGCCAGTACCTCGACATCTTCGAAGAACGCGCCTGGTTCTCCCAACCCGAAACAGAACTCTTCGACCGGGCGCTGCGGGTCATCGTCTTCAAGTCGGCCAAGTACAGCGTGCAGGCGCCGCTCGTGATCGGCGCAGCCCTGGCCGGCGCCGGCCCGGACCACCTCGACGCCCTGCGTGCCTTCGGACTGCCGCTCGGCATCGCATTCCAACTTCGGGACGACCTGCTCGGGGTGTTCGGCGACGCCTCCGTCACCGGCAAACCGAGCGGTGACGACCTCCGAGAGGGCAAACGCACTGTACTGGTCGCTCTGGCGCGCGAGAACCTGACGGACACGGCCCGCGAGAACCTGGACGCGCTCCTCGGCGACCCGCTGCTGACGGAAGCACAGATCGGGATGTTGCAGCGCGCCATCGTCGACAGCGGCGCCGTCGAGCGGACGGAGGCGCTCATCGACTCGAACGTCGCCGAGGCCCTCGCAGCTCTCAAGGGATCACCGATCAGCGGCGCGGTCACGACGCGGCTGATGGAGCTGGCCGAGACGGTGACCCGCCGGGCGTTCTAGGAGCGCGGAAAAGTCAGGCGAGCGCCTGGGCGACCCGGCGCACTTCGGCCTTACGGCCGGCAAGCAGTGCCTGGACCGGGGGAACGCCGAGGCTGCCGTCGACCTCAAGGAGCCAGCGCATCGCCTGCTCGTCACTGAAGCCGTCGTCGGAGAGCACGATCAGCGTGCCGCGCAGCTCGGGCAGCGGGGCGCCGTCCCTGATGAACGCGGCGGGAATCTGCAAGGGGCCGTTGTCACGGCGCATGGCGAGCAGCTGCTTGTCGTCGATCAGCTGACGCACGCGGCTCTGGCTGACGCCGAGCACCCGGACGAGGTCGGCGATGGACAGCCACTCTTGATCTGAGAACGATTCGGTCACTCATCAAGCCTCCCATGATTCGACGGGGCGGACAAACTCTCATGGCGCAAACGCGCGTGTTGATGCCCAGAATGGGGGCCAACCTGATTGACTGGGCAATGCTGTGCCAGCACCGCTGTCGCACGCGATCGACGGGAGCGGAATGTCGGCACCAGCCAGCAGGAACAGTCCAGCCAGCAGCACCAGCGACGTGAATCCTTCGACGCCCGGTGCGGGCCACCACCGGCACGCCACCGAACGACGGGGTCTGGGCGTCCTGGTCACCGTCCCGCTCGTGCTGATCAGCACGATCGCGATCAGCCTGAACCTGGCGTCGCCGGCGGATGCCGCCACCATCGCGAAGAAGCCGCTCAAGAGCAAGAGCATCCTGCCGACCGCGGTGCCCGCCGGCGCAGGTCGGCAGAGTATCGCCGCCGTCGCGGCGCCGACCCAGTACCAGGTCGTCGAAGGCGACACCGTGAGCAGCGTGGCCGGACGATTCGGTCTCTCCACCGCATCCGTGCTCGCCCTCAACGGCCTTGGCTGGTCCGCGGTGATCTTCCCGGGCCAGATGCTGACCCTGGCCGGTCTGGCGCAGCCGTCCGCTCCGGCTCCGGCGCCCGTCGCCGCCGAGATCTCGCGGTACCTGATCCAGAGCGGGGACACGCTTTCCGGCGTTGCCGCCGCGCACGGGCTCTCCCTCGAGGCCCTGCTCCGCGTGAACGGGCTCGACGCGGGCAGCATCATCTTCCCCGGGCAGGCCGTCGTGCTGCCGCCGGGCGACGGTGCCGCGCCGGTCTCGGCCGCGCCGGCCGCAGCCTTCGCCCCGCTGAATGCTTCCGGCACGCACACGATCGCCGCCGGCGAGACCATCGGAGCCCTCGCGGCCGCGGCGGGCGTCTCGGTGCAATCCGTTCTCGACGCTAACGGCCTCGGCTGGTCCAGCATCATCTACCCCGGCCAGGTCCTGTCGATCCCGTCCGGCTCCGTTCCCGCGGCGCCGGCGATGGAATCGGCGATCCTCATCGAGGAGGCCGCCCCTGCGCCGTCTGCAGCGCCCGGCGCGGTAACGCCGCTCAGCGAGGACATGCGCCGGTACGCCGAAATCATTATCGCGAGCGGTCGCCGCGCGGGTGCCGGCGACTCCGCAATCGTGATCGCCCTGGCCGCCGCGGCCCAGGAATCCGGGCTGCGCAACGTGCAGTACGGCGACCGCGACTCCCTCGGCCTCTTCCAGCAACGCCCCAGTTTCGGCTGGGGAACCCCCGAGCAGGTGCTCGACCCGGAGCGGGCCAGCCTCGCCTTCTTCGGCGGCCCCGTGAACCCCAACCCCGGCAACACGCGCGGACTGCTCGACATCCCCGGCTGGGAGTCGATGACCGTGACCGAGGCCGCGCAGACCGTGCAGATCTCGGCTCACCCGAACCACTACGCGAAGTGGGAAACATCGGCCCGGGCCTGGCTGGCCGATCTCGGCTGACCTGCAGCTCGCATCCGCTCAGGCTTGAAAACCCTGACTTGCGAGTGTTCCGGCACAGGGAACGGCTTCGCAATCCCTAGACTCGACTAGTGAGCGATACCCCTGCCGATCCCATGGTCGGTCGTCTGATAGACGGCCGCTATCAGGTGCGCTCACGGATCGCCCGCGGTGGCATGGCCACCGTGTACCTCGCGACCGACCTGCGCCTCGAACGCCGGGTCGCCATCAAGATCATGCACGGGCACCTCGCCGACGACAACACGTTCAAGGCCCGGTTCGTGCAGGAGGCCCGCTCGGCCGCCCGGCTCGCGCATCCGAACGTGGTCAACGTCTACGACCAGGGCCAGGATGCCGATATGGCCTATCTGGTCATGGAATACCTGCCCGGCATCACTCTGCGCGACCTGCTCAAGGACTACGGCCGGCTCACCAGTGAGCAGACGATGGACATCCTCGAGGCGGTGCTCTCGGGCCTCGCCGCCGCGCACAAAGCGGGAATCGTGCATCGCGATCTCAAGCCGGAGAACGTTCTCCTGGCCGACGACGGGCGCATCAAGATCGGCGACTTCGGACTCGCCCGGGCCGTCAACAACAACACGGCCACCGGGCAGGCCCTGCTCGGCACGATCGCCTACCTCTCCCCCGAACTCGTCACGCGGGGCATCGCGGATGCCCGCAGCGACATCTACGCGCTCGGCATCATGACCTACGAGATGCTTACCGGCGAGCAGCCCTATGTCGGCGAAGCGCCCATGCAGATCGCCTACCAGCACGCGAACGACAACGTGCCCATACCAAGCGCGCGGATACCCGCGATTCCGCACGAGCTCGACGAACTGGTGCTCTGGGCCACCGCCCGCGACCCGGAGCAGCGCCCCCGGGACGCACGTGTCATGCTCGATCAACTGCTCGACCTCGACAAGCTCGTGCGCCCGACTCCCCCGGCGACCGGACAATCCGCGACCATGGTGCTGCCCGGCGGCGTGACCGCAGCGGTGGCCGACGCGGACACCCAGATCCTCGGCGGTGCCCCGCTCGCCCCGGCGGTGGCCGGCGTGGCCACGGCGGCTTCTGCCTCGGCACCCGCCACCACCATTCTCCTGGCCGACAAGGCCCGCACACGCAAGTTCCGCGGTTTCTGGCTCTTCGCGCTGGTGCTCATGCTGGCAGCCCTTGCCGGCGGAACCGGCTGGTTCTTCGGCAACGGCCCCGGCTCGGAGGTCCCGATTCCCGCCCTCGTCTCGGTGTCCCCCGACGACGCGACCGCCCAGCTCACCGGGCTCGGGCTGGAGGCGGCGCTCGGCACCGAGTTCAGCGGCACCATCCCCGCCGGCCTCGTCTCCAGCACCAACCCGGATTCGGGCACCCGCGTGGCGAAGGGCAGCACGGTGACGCTGCGTGTATCCCAGGGCCCGCAGCCGATCGTTCTGCCCGTGCTGGCGGGATTGACGGCCGATGCTGCGACCTCCGCCGTCACGGAGCTGAAGGCAGGCATCGGGGCGACCGATTCCCTCTTCGACGACACCGTGGAATCGGGCCTGGTCATCTCCGCGAGCCGCGAATCCGACGCCGGGGACGTCTCCCAGGGTGGGGACTACTTCGTGGGCATGAACGTCAATCTGGTTCTCTCACTCGGCCCCGTACCGGACGTGTCCGGCGAATCCGTCAAGGACGCCACCGCGATCCTGGCGGAGAAGGGGCTGCTCGTCACCCCCGGCGACGAGGTCTACAGTGAGTCGATCGCCGAGGGAGACGTTGTGAGCGCGGTCCCCGTGAACGAAGGTCCCGTGCGCACCGGCGACACGTATGCACTCACTACCTCCCTCGGCCCGGCACCCGTCACGGTGCCCAACATCGTCGGCCTCCCGTGGAACGAGGGCAAGCAGGTGCTCACCGACCTGGGATTCAAGCTGAGCTACAATCTCGGCGCGGATGCCATCGCACCGCTCCTGAGCGTCGCATCGACGAATCCCGAAGCCGGCACCGCCGCGCCCAAGAACAGCACCATCACCCTCAAGCCGACGAACCCGTTCGGCTAGACAGCCGTCCCGGCCTGGCCCCGGCCGTACCCGGCGGTTCCCATGCCGGAGCGGGCACCCGGGGCCGGGTTAGCGAGCGGCAAGCTCCTCGGCAACCAGGAAGGCGAGCTCGAGCGACTGCATGTGATTCAGGCGCGGGTCGCAGAGCGACTCATAGCGGGTCGCCAGCGCGGCCTCGTCGATGTGCTCGGAACCACCCAGGCACTCCGTGACGTCGTCGCCGGTAAGTTCGACGTGAACGCCGCCCGGGTGTGTGCCGACGCCGCGGTGCGCCTCGAAGAAGCCGCGCACCTCGTCGACGACGTCGTCGAAACGACGGGTCTTGTACCCGGTGGGCGTGGTCACACCGTTGCCGTGCATCGGGTCGGTGACCCAGAGAGGCTTGGCCTCACTGGCCTTGATCGCCTCCAGCAGCGGCGGCAGGGCGCTGCGCACCTTGCCCGCACCCATCCGGGTGATGAACGTGAGACGACCGGGTTCGCGGTTCGGGTCGAGCTTGTCGACCAGGCGCAGCATGTCGTCGGTTGACGTGCTCGGGCCGAGCTTGACCCCGATCGGGTTGCGCACCCGGGAGAGGAAGTCGACGTGCGCACCGTCAAGGTCACGGGTGCGCTCCCCGATCCAGATGAAGTGCGCGGAGGTGTTGTACGGCGTGCCCGTGCGGGAATCGATCCGGGTCATCGGACGCTCGTAGTCCATCAGCAGACCCTCGTGGCTGGTGTAGAACTCCGTCCGACGCATGGCTTCAAAGTCGGCGCCGCACGCGATCATGAACTTGATCGCGCGGTCGATCTCCTTGGCCACCTTCTCGTAGCGCTGGTTGGCCGGGTTGGCGGCGAAGCCCTGGTTCCAGCTGTGCACCTGGCGCAGGTCGGCGAAACCGCCCTGCGTGAAGGCACGGATCAGGTTGAGGGTGGAGGCGGCGGTGTGGTAGCCCTTGACCAGGCGGGCCGGGTCGGCCTCGCGCGATTCGGGTGTGAAATCGTAGCCGTTGACGATATCGCCGCGGTAAGCCGGCAGGGTGACGCCACCCCGGGTCTCGAAATCGCTGGAGCGTGGCTTGGCGAACTGGCCGGCCATCCGGCCCATCTTGATCACGGGCATCGACGCGCCGTACGTCAACACGACGGCCATCTGCAGCACGGTCTTGACCCGGTTGCGGATCTGCTCCGCGGTGGCGCCGCTGAACGTCTCGGCGCAGTCCCCGCCCTGCAGCAGGAAGGCATGGCCGCCGGCGGCCTCGGCGAGCCGGTTCCGTAGGATGTCGACCTCGCCGGCGAAGACGAGCGGCGGCTGCGTGGACAGTTCGGCAGATGCCGCGGCAACCGCATCCGCGTCGGCCCAGGTCGGCTGCTGCTTGATCGGGAGGGTGCGCCAATAGTCCAGGCCGGCAACCACAGATCGATCTGCGAGCACGACTGGTTCGGTGGGGTCTACCACGGGACTATTCCTTTTTTGTCTGGTCCGGCAAGAAAAATATTGCGGGCCGGGCTATCGGGTCGGGGTCTGTCGGCCCCTGGGCAACCGTCTGATTCTATCGGGTCAGGCTGGCCCGCTTTTCTTTCACGCTGGTCGCGTAGACGTCCACATACTCCTGCCGGCTGAGGGCCTGCAGCTCGTACATCAGCTCGTCGGTCACGGACCGGAGCACAAACCGGTCGCCCTCCATGCCGTCGAAGCGGCTGAAGTCGAGGGGTTCGCCGATCACGATGCCGATCCGGCGCACCTTCGGGATGCGGGTGCCCGTCGGCATGGCCTTCTCAGTGTCGATCATGGCCACAGGGATGACCGGGACCTCGGCCTCGAGCACCATCCGCGCCACGCCGGTGCGGCCCCGGTACATCTTCGCGTCGGGACTGCGGGTTCCCTCAGGGTAGATGCCGAGCACGCCGCCGGCACCCAGGACGCGCAGGCCGGTGTTGAGGGAATCCTCGGATGCCTTGCCACCCGACCGGTCGATCGGCAGCTGGCCGGTGGCCTTGAAGAACTGGCGTGTCGCCCAGCCCTTGAGCCCCTTGCCCGTGAAGTACTCACTCTTTGCGAGGAAGACGACGCGACGCGGAACGACCAGCGGCAGGAACACCGAGTCGATGAACGACAGGTGATTGCTCGCGAGGATCACACCGCCCTCTTTGGGGATGTTCTCGAGCCCGACCACCCAGGGCCGGAAGATAGCCAGCAGCAGAGGGCCGATGACAATGTTTTTCATGAGCCAGTAGAACATCGTTGCTCCCTCGGTAACCCGGAAAGCCTACTGCGCGAAAACGTGTTTCCGCGCCAGGTCGGCCGCACCGACGACACCGGCGTCGTTGACGAGCTGCGCGATGGCGAATTCGGCCTCCGGGTGGAAGCCCCTGGCCGGCAGATTTTCGAGGTACGCGGCGCGGATGGGCTCGAGCAGCAGTTCACCGGCAGCGGCGACGCCCCCGCCGAAGACGAAGATCTGCGGGTCAAGTACGGCCGCCAGGCTTGCGCAGGCCTGCCCGAGCGAGCCGCCCAACTGCCTCAGGGCGGCCAAGGCGCCGTTGTCACCGTCCTGGATCAGCCGGCCGACCTCTTTGCCGGTCAGCTTGCCCTTGCGCTCACGGGCAGCCGCGAGGCCGAGGCCGATTCCGCCGGCATCCGCCAGCTCGGTGGCAATTCGAAGCAGGGCGCGACCCGAACCGTACTGTTCGATGCAGCCGTGGGCGCCGCAGCCGCAGAGGCGACCGCCGGGCACCACGCGCAGATGCCCGAGCTCGGCGGCACAGCCGAAGCCACCGCGGAAGAGACGGTTGTCGGCGACGATAGCTCCGCCCACTCCGGTGCCGATGGTGAGGGTGACCATGTCGGTGTAGCCCCGGCCGGCGCCGAAGGTGAATTCCGCCCAGCCCGCGGCGTTCGCGTCGTTCTCGATCAGGATGGGCAGGTCGAGCCGCGCCTCGAGAGTGGCCCGAAGCGGCTCGTGGCGCCAGTTGACGTTGGGCCCGTAGTAAACGGTGGACTGGGCGGCGTCGATGAAGCCGGCCGCGGCGATCCCGGCGGCGACGACCTCCTCGCCCCCCGAGAGCTCCGTGATCATGTCGACGACGGCGTCTTCGATCCCGCGAGGATCGCTCGCGGTGGTCGGGCGTCGATCCGAGCGGATGATCGTTCCGAATTCGTCGACCAGGGCCGCGGCGATTTTGGTGCCGCCGATGTCGATACCAATGGCGTGCACAGAGGACTTCTTTCGTCGATGGATAAAGTGGGGCGCTCTGCGGGGCGAGACAACGAAGCCGGTGCGTCCCCCTAGAGTGTAGTGAACCAAGACACGGCCAGGCGAAACGGCTGCTTCCACGAAGTGACGTGGATAGAGTGAGGCAAATCGCCCGCCCGGTACCAGAGGAGCTACCGTGAAACAGTACGATCTGCCCGCCATCGTTCCCGCAGACCCACAAGCCAATGTCACCGATCTCCTGGTCGAACGCCTCAAGGCGACGCCCGACTCCGTGTTGTTCTCACTGCCGAGAAACGGAGCTTGGTCCCCCGTCACCACCACGGAGTTTCATGCCCAGGTCGTCGCGCTGGCCAAGGGGCTCGTCACGGCAGGAATCCAGCCCGGAGACAAAATCGGCTTGATGTGCAAGACCCGGTATGAGTGGACGCTGATCGACTTCGCCACCTGGTTCGCCGGTGCCGTGCTGGTCCCCGTTTACGAGACCAGCTCCCCCATCCAGATCCAGTGGATCCTGGGTGACTCCGACGCCGCGGCGGTGATCGTCGAGACCGCCGAGCACTTTTCCCGCTTCGACGAGGTGCACCCCGAGCTCGGCAGCGTGCAGAAGGTCTGGCAGATCGACCTCGGTGACCTCGACAAGCTCGCGGCCTCCGGGGTCGACGTGCCGGATGCCGAAATCGAGCGGCGTCGCTCGCTGGCCGTGGGTTCGGACATCGCCACCCTGATCTACACCTCGGGTTCCACCGGCCGTCCCAAGGGCTGCGTGCTCACCCACTCCAACTTCGTCGAGACGTCGCGCAACTCGGCGGTGGCGCTGAAAGAGGTGCTCACCGACGCGAACGGCGCTTCCACGCTGCTGTTCATCACCACCGCGCACGTTTTCGCCCGGTTCATCTCGGTTCTCTGCGTGCACGCCGGTGTGCGCGTCGGTCACCAACCCGATACCCGGAAGCTGCTCGAATCGCTCGGCACCTTCAAACCCACTTTCCTGCTCGCAGTGCCGCGGGTGTTCGAGAAGGTCTACAACTCCGCCGAGCAGAAGGCGCTGGCCGCCGGCCGAGGCAAGATCTTCGAGACGGCCGCCCAGGTTGCCGTCGACCACTCGATGCTGGTCGATCAGGGCAAGAGCGTTCCGCTGATGCTCAAGCTCAAGTTCACGCTCTTCGACCGTCTGGTCTACAGCAAGCTGCGCGCGGCCATGGGTGGCAACGTGAAGTACGCCGTCTCCGGTTCGGCTCCACTCGGCATGCACCTGGGTCACTTCTACCACAGCCTCGGCATCAAGATCCTGGAGGGCTACGGCCTCACCGAGACAACCGCGCCGACCACCGTGGGTCTGGCCACCAAGTTCAAGATCGGCACCGTAGGCCCACCGCTTCCCGGCGTCTCGGTGCGCGTCCTGGACGACGGCGAAATCGAGGTCAAAGGCGTCAACGTCTTCACGGAGTACTGGAAGAATCCCGTGGCCACCGCGGCCACCTTCCACGACGGATGGCTCCGCACCGGTGACATCGGCGCCATGGACAGCGACGGCTTCCTCACCATCACCGGGCGCAAGAAGGAGATCATCGTCACGGCCGGCGGCAAGAACGTCGCCCCGGCGGCGCTGGAAGACCCGATCCGGTCCAACCCGCTGATCGGCCAGGTGGTCGTCGTCGGCGATCGCAAGCCGTTCATCGCCGCCCTGGTCACGCTCGACCCCGACATGCTCGCGGTCTGGTTGAACAACAACGGCGAGGACGCGGGAATGACGCTGGCCGAGGCATCCGTCAACGCGAAGGTTCTCGCCGAGGTGCAGCGCGCCATCGACCACGCCAACGACCACGTATCGCGGGCGGAGTCGATCCGCAAGTTCACGGTGCTGACGACCGAGCTGACCGAAGCCGCCGGGTACCTGACCCCGAAGCTGAGCATCAAACGGGACATCATCCTGCGGGACTACGCCGATCAGATCGAGGCGATGTACCTGGGCGCCCCGGTGACCGGGACGAACCCGGTCAGCAGCTAGCACTCCCCGCGACGACCAAAACAGGTCCCGTCGTCACAGTGGCGACGGGACCTGTTTCGCGTCGTCCGGCCGCCTGGGTCGGAACCAGTAGATAAGGGAGCCCCAGCGCCGTGCGCAGCGTCGAACCAATTCGACGGAGATTCTGCCGTAGAACTGCCGTTTCTGCACGTTGGGGGCGTTTCCGGCAAAATCTCCGTCGAATTCGTGGGGGGGGCGGAGGCCCTTTAGGGCCTCGGACCCGAACGACTGGGGTCAGAACCAGCTCGACGCGCGGACCTCTTTCATGGCGGCCCGCCGGTTCTCCTTGTCGAGGCGGTCCAGGTAGAGCAAACCGTCGAGGTGGTCGGTCTCGTGCTGCAGGGCCTGGGCCATGATCCCGGACCCGGAGAGTTCGACCGCCGTGCCGTCGAGGTCGATGCCGGTCACCCGGGCGAACGGGTACCGTTTCGTGGGATACCAGAGGCCCGGCACCGACAGGCAGCCCTCGTCGACGAGCTCGGGCTCCCCCGAGACCTCCACGAGGACCGGGTTGAGGATGTACCCGATCTCGCCATCGACGTTGAAACTGAATGCGCGCAGATTCACGCCGATCTGGGAGGCCGCGACGCCGGCCCGGCCGGGCAGTCGCACACTGTCGACCAAGTCCTCGATCAGGCTCCGCACCCGGGCGTCGATCGTGCCGATCGGGTCGGAGACGGTTTTGAGGACGGGATCTCCGAAGAGACGGATCTGGCGCTCGGGCAAAGGTGACTCCAAGTCATGGATGCGGGGGTACAGGGGTACCGGATCGGTTTAGACGCCGCGGTCGGCCGGAAGACCCTCCACGACGACGGCCGCGAGGGTGCGGGCCGCGAGCCGGGTGATGGGCTTCAGATCGTCGAAGGAGATGATGCTGCCCGCGGCGAGCTGCGGGTCCCAGGGGATGCGCACGATCTCCCGCACCCGAGAGCGGAAATGCGATTCGATCTCTTCCAGCTTCACCAGATTCGTGCCCTGTGTCGCCGTGTTGAGCGCGACGACCGCGTTGCGAACCAGGTCGCCGTAGCCGTTGGCTTCCAACCAGGTCAACGTTTCGGACGCCAGCCGCGCCTCGTCGATGCTGCCCCCGGAGACGATGACGATCGAATCGGCCCGCTGCAGCGTGGCACGCATGACGGAGTGCACGATTCCGGTGCCGCAGTCCGTGAGCATGATCGAGTAGTACCGCGCCGCCAGGTCGGCGACGACGTTGTAGTCGTTCTCGTCGAAGGCCTCGGAGAGGAGCGGGTCGGTGTCGGATGCGAGGATGTCGAGTCGGGTCGCGTCGCGGGAGACCAGCGACGAGAAATCGGTATAGCCGCCGATGGACGCGGCCTTCGTGACCACGTCGCGCACGGTGGACCGGGTCTGTTTCGTGACCCGCTCGGAGAGGGTGCCCCGGTCGGGGTTCGCGTCGACGGCGATGATGCGGTCTTCGCGGGCATCGGCCAGGGCCATGCCGATCAGTGCGGTGACGGTCGTCTTGCCGACCCCGCCCTTGCGGGTGAGGATCGGCACGAAGCGGGTGCCGCCCTCGAAATCCTTGCGGATGCGCGCGTCGAGTTGTTTGGAGGCGCGCACCGTGGCCGAGTCGCCGAGGTTCACCAGATGCAGGGTCGCCGAGTAGACGAAACTGTTCCAGGCTCCGCGGGGCGGCGGTTTGGTGCGACGGTTGACGGCCAGCAGCCGATCGGGCGTGAGCATGGCGGCGGACTCGGGGGCCGATCCGCCGGCGGGGCGCAGACTCTCCCGGCGGGTGTGCGGAACGGCGTCGCTCACGGCCGGACCGGAGAGGGCGCGGACCGCCCCCGTGACGGCTGCGGACAACCGATCGGCGCGCGCCACGGCCGGGGTGCTGATCTCGATCGTGTGCGTAGCCGGGCGTTTCAGGTTCTCCGGCAGGGCCGCCGCCAGGTTCACGATCGTGTGCGGCGGTAGTTCGCTATGGTACTCGTCTCCCGGCTCGGCGAGAGGCTCGATGGAGGCGTCCGGACCGGACGCCTCGGCGCCTGTGCGCTTATCTGACAAAAAGATCAGTCCCTTCGTCGATAGATCGCACCAAGCCTAGCGTGGACGCACCACCACCAGCAGATCGCCCGCGTCGACCTGCTGGGTTCGCGGCACGGCCACCCGTTCGATGTTTCCCGCGATGGGCGAGGTGATCGCGGCCTCCATTTTCATGGCCTCGATCGAGGCGACGGCCTGCCCGGCCTCGACGGTGTCGCCCTCCTCGACCTGGAGGGTGACCACCCCGGAGAACGGCGCGGCGATCTGGCCCGGCCGGTTGGCATCCGCTTTTTCGGCGACCTTGATGCTGACCGTGATGTTGCGGTCCCTCACGAACACGGGTCGGAGCTGTCCGTTCAGCGTGGTCATGACGGTGCGCATGCCCTTGTCATCGGCCTCGCCGATGGCCTCAAGCCCGACGTAGAGGCGCACGCCCTTGTCGATCTCGACCGCGTGCTCAATGCCCTGCTGGAGACCGTTGAGGTAGTCCACCGTGTCGAGCACGGACAGGTCACCGAAGAGTTCCCGGATCTGCTCGAATTGGCGCGTGGGCGCCGGGAAGAGCAGCTGGTTCAGCATCATTCGGCAGGTGAGGCCGTCGCTGCCCAAGGCCGCGCGTTCCTCCTGGGTGAGCTCGGTGATTCCGACGCGGACGTTGCGCCCGGCGAGAACCTTGCTGCGGAAGGGCTCGGGCCAGCCGCCGGGCAGGTCGCCCAGCTCCCCCGCCATGAAGCCGATCACGGAGTCGGGCACGTCGTAATTGCCCGGGTTCTCAGCGAAGTCGGCCGGGTCGGCACGCACGGCGGCGAGGTAGAGGGCGAGGTCGCCGACCACCTTGGAGGACGGCGTCACCTTCGGTACCCGGCCGAGGATGTCGTTGGCCGCGGCGTACATGTCCTCGATCAGTTCGAAGTCGTCGGCGAGGCCGAGCGCGACCGCTTGCGTACGCAGGTTGGACAGCTGGCCGCCGGGGATCTCGTGCTTGTAGACGCGGCCGGTGGGCGCGCGCAGACCGGATTCGAAGGGATGGTAGACCCGGCGTACATCTTCCCAGTACGGCTCGAGGTCGCAGACGGCCTGTAAGGATATGCCGGTGTCGCGTTCGGTGTGGACGAGCGCGGCGACGAGGGACGACGCCGACGGCTGGCTGGTGGTGCCGGCCATCGGGGCGCTGGCCACGTCGACCGCGTCGGCGCCGGCGCGGCTGGCCGCGAGCAGCGTGGCGAGCTGGCCGCCCGGAGTATCGTGCGTGTGCACGTGCACCGGGAGGTCGAAGCGCGACCGCAGGGCGGTGACGAGCTTCTCGGCCGCGGCGGGGCGCAGCAGGCCGGCCATGTCCTTGATCGCGAGGATGTGCGCGCCGGACTCCACGATCTGCTCCGCGAGCCGGAGGTAGTAGTCCAGGGTGTAAAGCTTCTCGGCCGGGTCGAGCAAATCGCCCGTGTAGCAGAGCGCGACCTCGGCGATGGAGGAGCCCGTCGCCAGCACGGCGTCGATGGCCGGGCGCATCTGCGAGACGTCGTTGAGGGCGTCGAAGATACGGAAGATGTCGACGCCTGTTTTGGCGGCCTCGCGCACGAACGCATCGGTCACCTCGGTCGGGTACGGAGTGTAGCCGACCGTGTTGCGGCCGCGAAGCAGCATCTGCACGTTGATGTTCGGCAGGGCCTCTCGCAGCGACGCCAGTCGTTCCCAGGGGTCTTCGCCGAGGAAGCGCAGCGCCACGTCATAGGTGGCGCCGCCCCAGGCCTCGATCGACAGCAACTCCGGGGTCATCCGGGCCACATACGGGGCCACGGCGACGAGGTCGCGGGTGCGCACCCGGGTTGCCAACAGTGATTGGTGGGCGTCGCGGAAAGTGGTGTCCGTCACGGCCAGGGCGGTCTGGGCACGCAGGTCCGCGGCGAAGCCGGCCGGGCCGAGCAGCTGGAGCCGTTGGCGGGAGCCGGCCGGAGCCGGTTCGGACAGATCGAGCTTCGGCAGCTTCTCGGCCGGGTTCAGCAGGGTCAGCGGCACCCCGTTGGGCTTGTTGACGGTCACGTCGGCGAGCCAATTCAAGATCTTCGTGCCGCGGTCCTTGGAGGCGCGGCCGCGCAGCAGCTCCGGGCGCTCATCGATGAAGGAGGTGCTCAGGTTGCCGGACGCGAAGTCCGGGTCGTCGAGCACGGCCTGCAGGAACGAGATGTTCGTGGACACGCCACGGATACGGAACTCGGCCAGGGCGCGCTTGGATCGGGTCACGGCGGACGGGAAGTCCCGGCCCCGGCAGGTGAGCTTGGCGAGCATCGAGTCGAAGTGCGGGCTGATCTGGGCACCGGGGTTGATTGTGCCGCCGTCGAGCCGGATGCCGGCGCCGCCGGGCGAGCGGTAGGTGGTGATCTTGCCCGTGTCCGGGCGGAATCCCATGGTCGGGTCCTCGGTGGTGATGCGGCACTGCAGGGCCGCCCCGCGCAACACGATCTTGTCCTGCGTGAGTTCGAGCTCACGGAGCGTCTGGCCCGCGGCGATGCGGATCTGGGACTGCACGAGGTCGACATCCGTCACCTCTTCGGTCACGGTGTGCTCGACCTGGATGCGCGGATTCATCTCGATGAACACGTGCTGGCCGGCGCGTTCGCCGACCGTGTCGAGCAGGAACTCGACCGTGCCCGCGTTCACGTAGCTGATCGAGCGGGCGAAGGCGACCGCATCGGCGTACAGACGCTGGCGGATCTCGTCAGAGAGGTTCGGCGCCGGAGCGATCTCGATGACTTTCTGATGGCGGCGCTGCACGGAGCAGTCGCGTTCGAACAGGTGCACGGTCTCGCCGGAAGCATCGGCCAGGATCTGGACCTCGATGTGACGCGGCCGCAGTACGGCCTGCTCGAGGAACATGGTCGCGTCGCCGAACGCGCTGTTGGCCTCGCGCATGGCTTCCTCAAGGGAGCCGCGGAGATCGCTCAGCTGAGCCACCCGGCGCATGCCGCGGCCGCCGCCGCCGGCGACGGCCTTGGCGAAGATCGGGAACCCGATATCGTCGGCCGCGGCGATCAGCTCGTCGACGTCGCGTGAGGGCGCGCTGGACCCCAGCACCGGAACGCCCGCCGCGATGGCGTGCTCCTTCGCGGTGACCTTGTTGCCGGCCATCTCGAGCACGTGCTCGCCCGGGCCGATGAAGGTGATGCCGGCCTGGCGGGCCGCGAGGGCCAGCTCGGGGTTCTCCGAAAGGAAGCCGTAACCGGGGTAGATGGCATCGGCTCCGCTCTCCCTGGCCACCCGGATGATCTCGCTCACCGTGAGATAGGCGCGCACCGGGTGTCCCGGTTCGCCGATCTGGTACGCCTCGTCGGCCTTCAGGCGGTGCAGCGAATTGCGGTCCTCGAAAGGGAACACCGCCACGGTTTTGGCACCCAGCTCATAAGCCGCCCGAAAAGCCCGGATCGCGATTTCCCCGCGGTTGGCAACAAGAATTTTCGTAAACATGCAGACCTTTCAAGCGTGACGTCGCGCACAGCTGACGGTTAGGTTCTCCAAGACTAGTGAAGGTAACGTATCTACTTGTGCACGTACTAAGCGTTAGCTCCCTCAAGGGAGGAGTAGGCAAGACCACGGTAACCCTGGGTCTGGCGTCCGCTGCCTTCGCCCGCGGCGTGCGAACCCTGGTGGTGGACATTGATCCGCAGTCGGATGTGTCAACCGGAATGGACATCGAGGTCACCGGCCACCTCAACATCGCCGATGTGCTCGCCTCTCCCAAGGAGAAGGTCGTTCGCGCCGCCATCGTTCCCAGCGGCTGGACGCGCGGCCGCCCCGGCACCATCGACGTGATGATCGGCAGCCCGTCGGCCATTAATTTCGACGGGCCGCACCCGAGCATCCGCGACATCTGGAAGCTCGAAGAGGCACTCTCCACGGTCGAAAAGGACTACGACCTAGTTCTGATCGACTGTGCTCCGTCGCTGAACGCCCTTACCCGCACCGCGTGGGCGGCCAGTGACCGCGTTGCCGTGGTCACCGAACCCGGCCTGTTCTCCGTGGCCGCGGCCGACCGGGCGCTGCGCGCGATCGAAGAGATCCGCCGCGGACTCAGCCCTCGTCTGCAGCCGCTCGGTATCATCGTCAACCGTGCCCGCGTGGCGTCTCTCGAGCACCAGTTCCGGATCAAGGAACTCCGCGACATGTTCGGCCCGCTCGTACTCAGCCCGCAACTGCCGGAACGCACCTCGCTTCAGCAGGCGCAGGGCGCAGCGAAGCCGCTGCACACCTGGCCCGGCGACAGCGCCCAGGAAATGGCGCGCTACTTCGATCAGTTGCTCGAACGCGTGCTGCGCACGGCCCGCATCGGCGAGTACGCGGAACAGCACTAGCCAGGGAGCGTCAGCCGGACAACGTTGACCGGATAGGTTGACCGGTTAGTGTCAGCCGCACAGCGTCAGCCGATCGTGTCGACTGCGTGTGAACGCTCCGCTAAGAGACCTTGCGGCTGCCCCGGCGAAGGGACAGCTCGTCCGACGGGTCGATCGGAAGGGTCTCCAGTTCGACCAGGCTCGTCTCGACCTCGCGTAGCACCTTGCCCACGGCGATGCCGAACACGCCCTGACCGCGGCTGACGAGGTCGATGACCTCATCGTCGGAGGTGCACAGGTAGACGCTGGCGCCGTCGCTCATCAAGGTGGTCTGGGCGAGGTCGTTGACCCCCGACTCGCGCAGTTGGTTCACCGCTGTGCGGATCTGCTGCAGCGAGATGCCGGTGTCGAGGAGCCGCTTGACCAGTTTGAGAACCAGGATGTCCCGGAAGCCGTAGAGACGCTGGGAACCCGAGCCGGCAGCACCGCGCACGGTGGGCTGGACCAGGTCGGTGCGGGCCCAGTAGTCGAGCTGACGGTAGCTGATTCCGGCGGCCCGGGCCGCCACGGCGCCACGGTAGCCGAGGTTGTCGTCGAGCTCGGGCATTCCGTCGGTGAAGAGAAGGCCGAGTCCGTAGCGCGAGGCATCGTCACGCTGATTCAGCTCGCTCATACGATGGCCTCTCGGAGGTGGGTCTGCGATACGGATGATCGCTGCATCTACGCTACCGAGGCGGACCGTCCTGATCAACGACATCCGGTCGAGTAAATTGGCGTGTCGGGCTCGACTACTTGGTCAGGCGCCCCAGGGCAGAACGGATCAGACTGCCGCGGATCACTTCGAGCTGGCCGGCGATCTCGACCGCCATTTCGGCGGCCTTAGCCCGGCTCGATGCGTCTTTACGGCGGGAGAGCGGCACGAGGGCACTCTCGATCAGGCCGAGCTCGCGTTCGGCCGCGCCACGGAATCCACGCAGGTGGCGGGGCTCGATTCCGCTGCGCTGCAGTTCGACCAGGGCCCGCAGCACGCTGAGCGCGTCGTCGCCGTAGAAGTCGGCCGGCAGGATGATCGATGCGGAAACGGCGTCGTGCAGCAGCATCGCGGAGGCCCCTGCTTCGCGCAGCAGTTCGTCGCGGTCCAGCCGGCGGGCGATCGACAGCATCGACGGTCCCGGCGTCACCCCGCCGGGCAGGGTCGGCGAGAGGCCCGCGTCAAGGTCGGCCAGGTAGCCCCGGATGACCTTGAGGGGGAGGTAGTGATCGCGCTGCATGGAGAGGACCAGGCGCAGCCGGTCCAGGTCACCGGCGCAGAATTTGCGGTAGCCAGACTCCGTGCGCGCCGGCGCGACCAGTCTCTGTTCCTCCAGAAACCGAAGTTTGGACGGGGTCAGTTCCGGAAATTCCGGCGTGAGCCGGGCAAGCACCTGTCCGATGCTGAGCAGTGACGTCGCGCCCGGCGCTCTGGCCCGGGCTGCGGACGCGGGCACTACTCGCTCGCCTGAAGCTTGAGGTCGTGCCGCGAGGCGTAGAACGTCAGCCGGAACTTACCGACCTGGACTTCGGCGCCGTCGTGCAACAGCGCGGTGTCGATGCGGACCCCGTCGAAATACGTGCCGTTGAGGGACACCAGGTCTTTCACCTCGAACTTGGATTCGTGGCGCAGGAACTCCGCGTGCCGACGAGATACCGTGACGTCGTCGAGGAAGATGTCCGCATTGGGGTGACGGCCCACAGTGGTCACGTCCGCATCCAACAGGAAACGAGCGCCGGCGTTCGGGCCGCGCCGGACAACGAGCAGCGCCGAGCCGGAGGGCAGAGCCGCGATGGCTTCCTGTTCTTCGGCCGTGACGTCACCGTCGAGTGATGCCAGCTGGGCCGCGAATTCCTGCCCGAACGTCATCGTCGTGTCGGTATTGGAATAGTTATCGGGCGCGGCCTTGCGCTGGGGTTCATTCGTCTTTTTGGAATCGTTCACCGTACACCTCCTGGTCCTCCAGCGTATCGGATGGAACGGGCTGAATTGCCCGCGGAATGCGAATCACCCGGACGGTCTCGACGGCGTAGATTATGCCTGCCCACCAGTAAAGAAACGCTCCCCAGATGCCAAAGGCCCAGCCCACCGGGAGCGACCACCAGGACACCGTGGGGAAGGCCTCTCCCAGCATGATCATCGGCAGGGCGTAGAAGAGGCAGAAGGTCGCGACCTTGCCGAGCTGGTGAACGGGCAGAGGCCCGAATCCGTAATTCGCGAGGATGACGCCGAGTCCGAGCAGGAACACGTCCCGTCCCACGATGACCAGGACGATCCACCAGGGCATCAGGTCGCGCCAGGCCAGTCCGAGGAGGGCGGCGAAGATGTACAGCCGGTCGGCGGCCGGGTCGAGCAGCTGGCCGAGCCGCGTGATCTGGCCGAACCTCCGGGCCAGGTAGCCGTCGAGGAAATCGGTGAGGCTGGCCACCATCAGCACCAGGAGCGCCCAGGCATCCTCTCCGCGCACCAACACGACCAGAAAGACCGGCACCAGCGCAAGGCGCAGCATGCTGAGCAGATTGGGCAGGGTGATCACCTTTGAGCTGACGCCGGTTCCCTCTGCCCCTGTCACAATCATCGAGTCTACCGACGCGGCGGCCGAACCGGAATGCGGCCTCGTCAGTTTCCCGACACCCGTTTATGCCCCTTGTCGGCGCGTTTCTCGGATTTATCCGACGCGCCCGGCTTCGCCTGGCCGCGGCTGCGCTCCACGCTGCGGCGGAGGGCCTCCATCAGGTCGAGCACCTCTCCCCCGCCTTCCTCGCCTTCCCGGGGTTCGCGGCCGAAGGTGAGCTCGGTGTCGAGGGCTTCGCCCGCGGCGAGCTTCGCCTCGAGCAGTTCGCGGAGCTGGTCCTGGTAGTCGTCCCGAAAATCCTGCGGCGAGAACTCGGCGGCGAAGGAGTCGACCAGTGCGGCCGAAAGCTCGAGCTCCTGGGCGGAGATGCGCACCGACTCCTGGAGCATCGGGAATTCAACGGCCCGCACCTCGTCGCCCCACAGCAGCGACTGCAGCAGCAGCACGTCCCCGCGCACCCGGAGGGCACCGAGTCGGGTCTTCTGCCGCAGCGCGAACCGCACGATCGCGGTGCGGTCGGTGGCGTCGAGCGCACGCCGCAGTAGAACGTAGGCCTTGGGTGAGCCGGAGGGTTCGAGAAAATAGCTGCGCTCGAACATGATCGGGTCGAGCTGGTCGCTCGGCACGAACTCGACGACCTCGATCTCGCGGCTTCTCCCGGCCGGCAGCGTGCGCAGATCCTCGTCGGTGATGACAACCGTCTTGTCGCCGCTGTCCCAGGCCTTGTCGATGTGCGCATAGTCGACGACCCGTCCGCAGCGCTCGCACCGGCGCTGGTAACGGATGCGCCCGCCATCGGCGTCGTGCACCTGGTGCAGGGCGACGTCGTGGTCTTCGGTGGCGCTGTAGACCTTGACGGGCACATTGACCAACCCGAAGGTGATCGCGCCCTTCCAGATCGATCTCATCACTTCAGTACACACCCGGTGCGCCGAGAGGGCTAGGCACGCTGTGGCCGCGAGAGCATGCTGGAGCTATGAACGAGCGGCCGCCCTCCCCTGACTCCCGCCAGGTCGTCACCGTCGGCGGACACCGGATCACACTCACGCATCTCGACAAGGTGCTCTACTCGGAGTCGGGGACCACGAAGGCCGACGTTCTCGGCTACTACGCGTTCATCGCCGACGTGATGATCCCGCACACCGCGAACCGCCCGGCGACCCGGAAGAGGTGGGTACACGGTGTGGGCACCCGGGACGCACCCGGACACGTGTTCTTCCAGAAGAACCTGGACCAGGCGACGCCGAGCTGGGTGAAACGCCGGCCGATCCAGCATTCGAACCACGTGAGCGAGTACCCGCTGGTCAACGACCTCGCGACGCTGACCTGGCTCGCCCAGATCTCGGCGCTGGAGATCCACGTTCCGCAGTGGCAGTTCGGCCGGGGTGGACGCCCGCGCAACCCGGACCGACTGGTGATCGACCTGGACCCCGGCGACGGGGTCACCCTCGACGAGTGCGCGGAGGTCGCCCGTCTGGCCCGGGCCATCCTGCGGGACATGGGCCTGGACCCGCTGCCGGTCACCAGCGGGTCGAAGGGCATCCACCTCTACGCACCGCTGGACCTCACGCACACCTCGGACCAGGTCTCCCAGGTCGCACACGAGCTGGCCCGCGCGCTCGAAGCCGACCATCCGGACCTCATCGTCAGCGATATGAAGAAGGCTCATCGACCGGGGCGGGTGTTCGTGGACTGGAGCCAGAACAGCGCCCACAAGACGACCATCACCCCGTATTCGTTGCGCGGAACGCTGCATCCGATGGTGGCCATGCCGCGCACCTGGCGGGAACTGGCCTCCCCCGGGCTCGCACAGATCGACTACAAGCAGGCGATGCACCGGGTGCAGCGTAGCGGGGACCCGCTGGCCGCGCTGCTCGAGGCACATTCCGGCCGGGGCACCACGGATGCCGGTGGTGCCGGTGACGAGACCGGTAAAGGCGCCGGGGCGGGAGCCGGTGCGCTGGCCGTCTACCTCGGCAAACGAGACGCTTCCCGCACCTCGGAGCCGATGCCGACCGGTGCGCCGGACGCATCCGCGGGTCGGTCATTCGTCATTCAGGAGCACCACGCCCGCAACCTGCACTACGACTTTCGGCTCGAGCACGACGGGGTGCTGACGTCGTGGGTGTTGCCGCGCGGGGTGCCGACCGATCCGGCGAAGAATCGGCTCGCCGTGCGCACCGAGGACCATCCGCTCGAATACGCCACGTTCGAGGGTGATATCCCGGCCGGCGAATACGGGGCCGGCACCATGAGCATCTGGGACCACGGCAGCTACGAGCTGGAGAAGTGGCGGGATGACGAGGTGATCGCCGTGCTGCACGGCGAACCGGGCGGCAGGCTCGGTGGCACGCGGCGCTTTGCCCTGATCCGCACGAAGGGCACGGACGTGGCCGACCGGAACTGGCTGATCCACCTGATGAAGACACGGCCGGCCCGGCGGGCCGGGGACGTGGGCACCGGGGCGGGCGCGACGGCCAAAACGGGCGGCCGGTCCGCACGCCGAACACAATACGGGCCCATGCTTGCCACGCCCGGTTCCATCGCCGACCTGTCCGAAGACGACGAGTGGACCTACGAAATGAAGTGGGACGGCATCCGCGCGCTCGCCTATCTCGGAGCCGCCGGCCTAGGCCCGGACGTGCGCTTGTTCACCCGGAACGGCAGCGACATCACGCACGCGTATCCCGAGCTGGTGCGCGCGTTGCCGGGAGCGGTTTCGGCCGACTTTGCGGTGCTCGACGGGGAGATCGTCGCGATGGACGCGGGCGGGCGGCCGAACTTCGGGCTGCTGCAGACGCGGCTGGGCCTGACCGGTCGCCGACAGATCGAAGCGGCCGAGGCATCCACCCCGGTGCGGTTTCTGGCTTTCGACGTGCTCGAACGTGACGGGGAGCCGCTGCTCGACCTGACGTACACGGCCCGGCGCCGTGTGCTCGAGGAGATTGTCACCGGGTCCGGTGCGGTGCAGGTGCCGCCGGTCTTCACGGGCGACTCCACCCAGGCCGTGGCGACCAGCAGCGAGCTCGGCTTCGAGGGGATCGTCGCCAAGACCCGGGACGGGCGCTACGAGGCCGGTCGGCGGTCCCGATCGTGGATCAAGATCAAGCACCATCGCACCCAGGAGGCGGTGATCGGCGGGTGGCGACCGGGCAACGGGCGCCGAGCCGACACCGTGGGCTCCCTCCTCCTGGGGATTCCGAACGGAGACACGCTGACCTATATCGGCCGGGTCGGCACCGGGTTCCGGGACGCAGACCTCGAGGACCTGCGGGCGCGACTGGATGCCATCGCTGCGGTGGACAACCCCTTCACCGGCATCCCGCCCGCCGGCGCCCGCGATGCGCGGTGGGTGCGCCCGGTGCTGGTGGGCGAGGTGGAATTCTCCGAATGGACCGGCACGGGGCGAGCGCGCCACCCGGTCTGGCGCGGTTGGCGGCCGGACAAGTCACCGGGCGAGGTGGTGCGGGTTTAATGGCGGTGCGGGTTCAGAGGCGGGCGAGTAGGGCCGGCCAGCTGGTGGCGAAGCCAGGATGCAGCGGCAGCGCGTCGACCTCGTGGCGCGGTACCCAGCGCAACGCGATGCTCTCCTGGTCGCTGATCACGGGTTCGAAGCGCTTCGTGGCGCGCACCACGACCGTCGTGTACGACCAGAAACCGAGGTCGAGCACGGAGCTGAACTGCACGGAGACCAGCTCCGGGGGCACGCCGGCCTCTTCGCGGGCCTCCCGCAGAGCCGCTTCGAGCGCACTCTCGTGTTCGTGGCGCGCCCCGCCGGGCAGCCCCCAGGTGTCACCCTGGTGGCTCCAAAGCGCGCGGTGCTGCAGCAGCACCCCCAGCTCCTCGTGGTGCACGAGCAGGCCGGCCGCCCCGAAAAGACCCCAAAACTTGCGGCCGTCGGGCCCGTACACCCACCCGTCACCGTTTGTGCTCATGGCTCAAGCATGCGCCACGGTCCCGTGAATACGCACCGTGTTGAGTTGCGTTCGACTCGCGGCGCAGGCTTTGGATGGTGGCGCTCGGTAGATCGTGCGCCGGCTTTCAGAGGGTGCGCCACGACGAGCGAGCCGCGCCGAGTGGGTACCTGGGCGGGTTAGAGGGCGACGATGGCGTGCACAGGAGCGTCGCCGAGGCGCGTTCGGCCGACCAGTTCGGTCAGCTCCAGCACGACGCCGACGCCGGTCAGGCGGTAGCCGGCGCGCTCGATGAGCCGGGCGGTCGCGGCGATCGTGCCGCCGGTGGCCAGCACGTCGTCGACGACCAGCACGCGGGAACCCGGCGCGAGCTGGCCGATCTCGAGCTCGAGGCAGGCCGAGCCGTACTCGAGGTCGTACTCCTCGCTCAGCACCGATCCGGGGAGCTTGCCACCTTTGCGCACGGCGAGCACGGCGACATCCGCCGCGTAGCCGATCGCCGCGGCCAGCAGGAAGCCGCGGGCCTCAATGCCGGCCACCGCGTCGAATTCACCCTGGAACCGGCCGGCGAGCTCGTCGATCAGCGCTCGAAAAGCGGCGGCGTCGGCGAACACCGGGTTGAGGTCGCGGAAGAGGATGCCCACTTGCGGAAAATCCTGGTACGAGGCGAGAAGGGCGTTGACATGGTCTGCAGCGGGGGTGGGCACCCCACGAGTTTAAGCGTGCGGCCGACGGATGCCGTGCGGGCCTCCCGACGCCCCTCAATGGACGGTTCGGACAGGGCCCCGTGCTAGCCTCGCATTTGGCTAATCAGATTAGGTATTTTTTCCGGTATCTTGACTGAATCACCCGAAGGGATGGCTAATGCGGCCGGTCGAAGTGCTCGAAGAACTCGTGGTCCTGCTGGACGAGTCCGGCCGCGAAATCGGTACGGCCCCGAAGCTCAGTGTGCACGACACAGACACCGCGCTCCACCTCGCTTTCTCCTGCCACGTGCTCAATCCGGCCGGCGAGGTTCTCGTCACCCGACGCGCCCTGTCGAAGAGGACCTGGCCGGGCGTCTGGACCAATTCCTTTTGCGGCCATCCGCTCCCGGGCGAGGAATTTCCCGCTGCCATCGAGCGGCGCGCGCTGTTCGAGCTCGGACTCTCGATTGCGAACCTGACGGTCACCCTGACTGACTTCCGCTACCGCGCCGTCGACAGCAGCGGCATCGTCGAGAACGAGATCTGCCCCGTCTACCTGGCCCGCGCCACCGGCGAACCCGTACCCAACCCGGACGAGGTCATGGAATTTGCCTGGGTGGAGCCGGCCGCCCTGCAGCGCTCGGTGCGGGACGCCCCGTGGGCGTTCAGCCCCTGGTTGGGGCTGCAGCTCCAGGAATTGACCAGTTTCGATGCATGAAATCCAGGCGCTCGGGGTAGGGACGGAGTTGCAGCGTTTTTTCGCCGCCGCCCGCCTGCGTGCCAGCGACTACGGCGAACACTATGTCGCGCTCTGGGACTCTCTCGAGCAGGCCAGCAGCGGCGGCAAGCGTGTGCGCCCCGCACTGGTGCTGGCTGCGTTCACCGGCCTCGGCGGCACCGACCTCACCCTGGCCACTCCGGTCGCGGTCAGCTTCGAACTGTTGCACACGGCCTTCGTGATCCACGACGACGTGATCGACCACGACCTCGCCCGCCGCGGCGTGGCCAACATCGCCGGGCAGTTCACCGAGCGCGCCCTCGCCCACGGAGCCGGCGACCAGGCCGGGGCGTGGGCCGCGACGGCCGCGATCCTGGCCGGCGACCTGGCGCTGAGCGAGGCCCACCGCGCCCTCGCGATGCTGCCGGTCGAGCTCGAACTGCGCGGCCGCCTGCTCGACCTGCTCGATCGAGCGGTGTTCGTCTCCGCTGCCGGGGAACTGGCGGACGTCACCAACGCCGCGTCGAAGCATCCGCTCACGGTGGCCCAGGTCATCTCCACCCTGGAGCAGAAGACGGCGGTCTACTCGTTCGAGGCTCCCCTGCAGGCCGGCGCCATCCTGGCCGGCGGCTCGGCCGAGGCGATCGACGTGCTCGGCGCCTACGGCCGCCTGATCGGCGTGGCCTTCCAGCTGACCGACGACGTTCTCGGGGTCTTCGGCAACCCGGAGAAGACCGGCAAAAGCGTGCTCACCGACCTGCGGGAAGGCAAGCAGACGACCCTGATCGCCCACGCGGGCACCACCCGCGGCTGGCCAGAGATCGCCCCCTTCATCGGCAAGGCCGACCTCACCGAGGCGGAAGCGGACACCGTGCGCGGCCTGCTTCGTGACTGCGGTGCCCTGCAGGCAACGGATGAGCTGGCCACCGACCACTGCACTCGCGCCGTGGCCGCGCTCGACACGGCCGCCGTACCGGCGCCCCTGCGCGCGCTGCTCACCACCCTGGCAGGCACCGCCGTGAATCGCAGCCGATGAAACGTGACAGCCCCGACGACCACACCGGCATCGCGAAGTACAACGCCGCGGCCCGGGCCAGCTCCGCCACGGTCATCGGCCACTATTCCACCTCGTTCGGCCTCGCGGCCCGTCTCCTCGAGCCGCGCGTGCGCAGCCAGGTGCGCACCATCTACGCCCTGGTCCGGGTCGCCGATGAGATCGTGGACGGCGCCGCAAGCCAGGCCGGCGTGAACGTGGACGGCCAGCGCGACCTGCTGGACGCGCTCGAACGGGAGACCAGCCAGGCGATGGGGTCGGGCTACAGCACCAATCTGGTCGTGCACGCCTTCGCGGCGACCGCCCGGGAAGCCGGAATCGACACCAGCCTGACCACACCCTTCTTCGCCTCGATGCGCCGGGACCTCGACCCGTCGCCGTTCGACGCGGCCGGAGTGGCCGAGTACATCTACGGTTCGGCCGAGGTGATCGGGCTGATGTGTCTGCGCTGCTTCGTGCAGGACACGCGGTGCACGACCGATGAGCTCCAGGTTCTCGAGGCCGGTGCCCGGAGCCTCGGCGCGGCCTTCCAGAAGGTCAACTTCCTGCGCGACCTCGCCGCCGACCGGGACGCCCTCGGCCGCAACTACTTTCCCGGTGTGAACCTGCTGACCATGACCGAAACACAGAAGAACGAACTCCTCGACGACATGGACGCCGACCTCGACGCGGCGGCCCGCGTGTTGCCCATGCTCCCGGTGGGGAGCCGCCGCGCGGTCACCGCTGCACACCACCTCTTCGCCCGCTTGTCGGCGAAGCTGCGAGTCACCCCCGCGCGAGAACTGATGAGCGCCCGGGTACGGGTGCCGGATCCGGAGAAAATCATGATTGCACTCACCGCGTCGTTCGGACCGGGAGCGTGGAAGCGATGAGCGCACCGACCAGGCACACCGTTGTCATCGGCGGCGGCATCGCCGGACTGGCCAGCGCCGCGCTGCTGGCCCGGGACGGCCACCAGGTCACCCTGCTCGAGGCGCAGGCCACCCTCGGCGGCCGGGCCGGCTTCTGGGACGTCGACGGCTTCCGGTTCGAGACCGGGCCGTCCTGGTACCTGATGCCGCAGGTGTTCGACCACTTCTACCGGCTGTTCGGCACATCCTCCGCGGAACAGCTCGACCTAACCCGCCTCGACCCGGGCTACCGGGTCTTCTTCGAGGGCACGACGGAGCCGGTGGACATCGCGGCCGAGCGGGCCGACAACATCCGTCTGTTCGAAAGCCTCGAACCCGGTGCGGGCGCGGCCCTCGACCGCTACCTCGTCTCGGCCAAAGAGACATATGACATGGCAGTCAAACGGTTCCTGTATACAAGCTTCGCCTCCTTCACACCCCTGCTGGTTCCGGATGTCCTGAAGCGGCTCGGTCGGTTGGCCCGACTGCTGCTGCAGCCGCTGGACAAGTTCGTGGCCGGCTATGTGAAGGACCACCGTTTGCGCCAGATCCTCGGCTACCCAGCCGTGTTTCTCGGCTCCTCGCCCGACCAGACCCCGTCGATGTACCACCTGATGAGCCACCTCGACATGGCCGACGGCGTGCTCTACCCGCAGGGTGGGTTCACTCGGCTGATCGACAGCATCGCCGACATCGCGAAAGCTCAGGGCGTGACCGTGATCATCGAGGCGACTGTGACGGCGATCCACACCACCCCGGGCGCCGCAACCGCCGTCGCCGGGGTCAGCTATCGCACGGGCGACGGCACCAGTGTCACCCTCGACGCCGACACGGTCGTCTCGGCCGCCGACCTGCACCACACGGAGACCGAGCTGCTGCCGGCATCCGCGCAGACCTACCCCGAGCGCTGGTGGCGGAAACGCGTCTCCGGTCCGGGCGCCGTGCTCGTGATGCTCGGCATCAAGGGAGACCTGCCCGAGCTGAAACATCACAGCCTGTTCTTCACCAGGGACTGGGCCGAGAACTTCGGCCGTATTTTCGGCAAGAAGACCAGCGTGCCCTCGCCGGCCTCCTTCTACGCCTGTATGCCCAGTGCCACCGACCCGGGAGTCGCCCCTGAGGGCTACACGAACATGTTCCTGCTGGTGCCGATCCCCGCCGACCCGGGCCTCGGCCACGGCGGGATCAACGGCCAAGGCTCGGCCGCGATCGAGAAGATCGCGGATGACACCGTCAAACAGCTCAGCGACTGGGCCGGCATTCCCGACCTGGCGGAGCGGATCGTGGTGCGCCGCACGGTGGGACCCGGCGACTTCGCCGACGACCTCAACTCCTGGCGCGGCGGGGCCCTCGGCCCGGCGCACACCCTGCGGCAGAGCGCATTCCTGCGCGGCTCCAACGCCTCCGCGAAGGTCGACGGTCTGTTCTACGCCGGCGGAACCACCATCCCGGGCATCGGACTTCCGATGTGCTTGATCAGCGCTGAAATTCTCCTCAAGCGGATCAACTCGGACACGAGCACGGGACCGCTCCCGGAACCGCTGCCGAACTCCGTGCGGGCGCCGCTGCCGGAAGCCCAGTGACTTCGGCAGCACAGTGAATCCGGTAGTGCTGTGACGTTCGCGTATCTGCTGACCCTGCTTCTCAGCCTGGGGGCGATGGTGCTGCTCGACCGTCGCTTCCGGCTGTTCTTCTGGCGGAACCCGGTGCGAGCTGCCATCGTGCTCGGCGTCGGGTTGGTGTACTTCCTCGTCTGGGACCTCTTCGGAATCGGCCTGGGCATCTTCTACCGGGGCGAGACGACCCTGATGACCGGTCTGCAGCTGGCCCCGGAGCTGCCCGTGGAGGAGTTCTTCTTCCTCACCTTTCTCTGCTACCTCACCATGAACGCCGTGCAGGGGGCGCGCCTGCTGCTCGCCTCCCGGGCCAAACGGGCCGGCGTCGAAGAGGGGAGCGACGGGTGACCTACCTGCTCCTGAACACCGTCTTCCTTCTGCTCGGCACGGCTGTGTTCCTCACGGCCGTGCGCCGCGGCCGGCTCTCCCGGCACAGCATCCGTGCCGCCGGGATCGCCATGGCCGCCGTGCTCGTGCTCACGGCCGTTTTCGACAGCATTATGATCGGGGTCGGACTGGTCGACTACGATCCCAGCCGCATCTTTGGATTGCGGATCGGCCTGGCCCCGATCGAAGACTTCGCCTATCCCGTTGCGGCAGCGCTCCTGCTGCCCGCGCTCTGGGCTCTGCTGGAAAGAAAACCGAATGACTGAGACTCGCACCCCACCGCTCTGGAAGACCCGGCAGGTGCTGCTCTCGTCACGGCCGCTGAGCTGGATCAACACGGCGTTCCCGTTTGCCGCCGCGTATGTGGTGACGACCGGCCGGGTGGACGCCTTGCTGCTGGTGGGCACCCTCTTCTTCCTCATTCCGTACAACCTGCTGATGTACGGAATCAACGACGTCTTCGACTACGAGTCCGACCTGCGCAACCCGCGCAAGGGCGGCGTCGAGGGAGCCATGCTGGACCCGGTCCTTCACCGCACGGTGCTCGTCTCCGGAATCGTGACGGCTGTGCCCATGCTGGTGGCGATGCTCGTCCTGGCCGGCGCGGAGCATCCGTGGTCATGGTTCATTCTGGCCGTGAGCCTGTTCGCGGTGGCCGCGTACTCCGTTCCGGGACTGCGGTTCAAGGAGCGCCCGATGGTGGACTCGATCACCTCGAGCACCCACTTCGTCAGCCCCGCCGTCTACGGTCTCGTAGTGGCCGGCGCCGTCGTGACGCCCGGCCTGGTTGCCCTGCTCGCCGCGTTCTTCCTTTGGGGCATGGCCAGCCACGCGTTCGGCGCCGTGCAGGACGTCGTGCCCGACCGGGAAGGCGGCATCGCCTCGATCGCGACCGCGCTCGGCGCCGCGCGGACCGTGCGCCTCGCGATCGCATTCTGGGCCCTGGCCGGACTGCTCATGCTTGTGGCCGGCTGGCCCGGGCTGCTGGCCTCGGTGCTCGCGGTGCCCTACATTCTGGCGGCCTGGCCGTTCCGGTCGGTGTCGGACGAGCGGTCCGAGACCGCGAACGCCGGCTGGACGCGTTTTCTCTGGCTCAACTTCCTGACCGGATTCCTGGTGACCATGCTGCTGATCGCCTGGGGGAAGCTCGGGCCTTTCTAGGGTGCGGGCCGTTCGGGCCTGCGCGCCGTAGAGTCGAGGGATGGAGCCTCTGACCACCGCCCGTGTCGACAGCTGGACCTGGGCCGTGCGGATGTTCAAGACCCGTTCCCAGGCCACGGCCGCCTGCCGAGCCGGTCACGTGAAGGTGAACGGCGAGCGGGCCAAGTCCGCGCAGACCGTGCGGATCGGCGACGAGGTGCGGGTGCGCATCAGCGGTTTCGACCGCATCCTGGTCGTGTCGAAGATCATGGTCAAACGGGTCAGCGCGCCAGTCGCGGCGGAGTGCTTCGTCGACCAGACTCCCCCGCCGCCCCCGCGCGAGGAGGTGGCGCTCCTCCCGATGCGGGACCGCGGCGCCGGCCGTCCCACCAAGCGCGAACGCCGCGAGATCGACAAGCTTCGGGCGCCCGAGGTGCTGCCGCCTGGCCCCGACGACGAGTAGCAGCGTCCCGGCTCAGTCGTGGGTCAGGCCCGGCCGAGCTCGCGTGTCGCCGGATGTGCCAGATCACCGCCCGTGCAGCCGGGCGGTGCGGTTCGGACATTCACCCCTCGTTCTGGCTCTCCGCCGAAACGACGGTGGAATCGCAGCCAGACGGGCGCGGCCAGGGTGGCGGCCTACCTGCCGTTCATGCCGCGCACGGCCGGGCCCGGCAGGGTGGAGGCCGAGCAGAGGTAGAGCCAAGGAACCGGCGTCTTCCAAGATGCCGTCGACGATGCTCAGCTTCTCCGTGCGCTGGGCGCCGGCGGGCCGGCTCTCCCGCTCGGTGACGTGCACGCTCAGCCCGGTCCGGGCCAGGACGAGCGCCGCCCCCGGCCCGTGGGCCCGGCTCCAAACACGTCGACGTCAGGCACGGGACCTCCAGGCCAGGGTGATGGGGGCCACGAGCAGGCCGACCTCCGAGCGCACCCACCACTCTCGGGTCTCTCGGCGTTCGTCCGGAGTGGAGTAGCGGTAGCGGTAGACCCGGGCGCGCACGTAGCGGGGCGGGGCCTGCGGGAACGGGTTGACCCGCACCATCCGCAGCGTGGGTCGGTCGCCCTCGAGGAGGCGGGCCAGGAACATCTCGAACCAGCGGGTGCCCGGGTCGCCGAGCGCCAGGAACCACATCAGCCAGTCCAGGCGCAGGTGGTACGGCGCGAACTGGCGGGGCCGGTGCTCGGGGTCGCCGGGCTTGCCGCGGAATTCGTAGGCGCGCCAGCCCGTCTCGTCAGTCGGGTCGGCGGCGTCGCTGCCCTCGACGACCACCTCGTGGCGCTGCCGGGTGACCGTGCCGAACGCACCGTAGGCGTTCACCAGATGGTACCGGTTGAAGCTCGCATTCATCAGTTGCCGGCGGGCGACCAGGTTGCGAAGCGGCCAGTAGCTGAGCACCAGGAGCAGGGAGGTGGCCAGGCTGACCACGATCACGAACCAGAGCGGGCCATCCGGTGCGGCCTCCCCGGCCGGCAGCCACGGCAGCACCGCGCGCAGCGTGGCGTCGTCGACGGCAGAGAAGGCCAGCACGATGGTGATCCAGTTCAGCCAGGCGAAGTTGCCGGTGAGCACCAGCCAGAACTGGCTGAGGATCACGATCAGGGCCGCGACGGATGCGACGGGCTGGGGCGCAAAGAGGAAGAACGGCACGACCAGCTGCGCGAAGTGGTTGCCGATCACCTCCCCGCGGTGGAACCACGGGGGCAGATGGTGTGCGAACCAACTGAGCGGGTTCGGCATCGGCTGCGTTTCATGGTGGTAATAGAGAGCGGTCAGGTCTCGCCACTCCCGGCCGCCGCGGATCTTAATCAGGCCGGCGCCGAATTCCAGCCGGAAGAGCAGCCAGCGGCAGAACAGGATCACGAAGAGCGGAGGGGCCACCTGCTCGGAGCCGAGGAAGGCCACCACGAAACCGGCCTCCAGCAGCAGACTCTCCCAGCCGAACGAGTAGAAGGATTGGCCGACGTTGACGATCGACAGGTAGCCCACGAAGAGCAGGAGGAAAGCGACCATCGGCAGCCAGGGCGACCCGAGCTGCGGCAGGCCGGCCACGAGCGTGGCCGCCACGGCGGCGCCGGACCAGGCGAGGGAACGCAGCATCCGGTCGGAGTAATGCCAGTGGAAAATACTCGGCGACGCGCTGAACCTCACGCGGGCCACAAAACGGGCCACCGGGAGCAGGCCATGGTCGCCGAGCAGCGCGGGGAATTGGTTGACGGCCGAAACGAAGGCGATCAGGTAGCAGGCAGCCACCCCGCGCTGCAGCACCTGCCGCGCGATCTCGTATTCTCCGGCCCCGAACCAGTCCATTTGCGCACAATCTAGGCCTTCCCCGGCCTGGGTTCAATCGGACCGGCTGTAATCGGAGCCGCCCCCTTGACGGGGGAAACTAAACCGGTATAGCCTTTCTAAACCGGTTCAGGTTGGGTCGGCTGTCAATGAGGAGGCCCAGAAACGTGCCTGCGAACATTCCTGCCACCACCACCGTGAACCCCACCGCTCAGTCCACCACGAAGTCCGCCGCGAAGTCGGTCGCGAACCCCCCAAAGGTCACCATCGAGGTGGTCGCCAAGCGGGCCGGCGTCAGCAAGGGCCTCGTCTCCTTCGCTCTCAACAACCGGCCCGGAGTCGCCCCCGAGACCCGGGTGCGCATCCTTCAGGTCGCCAAGGAGCTGGGCTGGAAGCCGTCCCTCCGCGCCCGGTCGCTCTCCACGCAGCGGTCCTACGCGCTCGGCCTCGTGATCGCCCGCAACCCGGACGTGCTTGCCTCCGACCCGTTCTTTCCCTCCTTCATCGCGGGCGTCGAGAGCATCCTTGCCCCGGAAGGTCGCGCCCTCGTGCTCAGCGTCGTTCCCGACGAGGAGACCGAGTTGAAGACCTACCGCTCACTCGTGGCCGACGGGCGCGTCGACGGGGTCTTCCTCAGCGACCTCCGCCACGGCGACCCGCGCATCCCGCTCCTCGCCGAGCTGGGTCTGCCGGCGGTCACGCTCGGACGCCCCGACGGGCCCAGCCCCTTCCCCGCGGTGACCGTGGACGACACACCTGGTGTGATGGCATCCGTCGCTCACCTCGCCACCCTCGGCCACCGCCGCATCGCGCACGTCGCGGGCAGCTCGACGCTGCTGCACGGCAGCCGCCGGCGCGCGGCCTTCGCCGCCGCCCTGCGCGAGGCGGGCCTGCCGGAGGGGCAGACCGTCGAGACCGATTTCTCCGTGGGCGCCGGGTCAGATGCCACTCGGCGCCTCCTGACCCAGGACACGCCCCCGACTGCGATCGTCTACGCCAACGACCCGATGGCCATCGCCGGTCTCGGCATGGCGCACAAGCTGGGCGTGCGGGTCCCCGACGACCTCTCGATCACGGGCTACGACGACATCGACTTCTGCCGTTACGTGTACCCGCCCCTGACCACCGTCAGCGCAGCACCGATGGCGTGGGGGCGCGCGGCGGCGAGCACGCTTTTGGCCCTGATGGAGAACGGCTCGGCGGACGACGTGGACCTCCCGGCGGCCCGGCTCGTGGTGCGCGGGTCGACCGCCCCGCCCCACGGCTGACCCACAGCGCTGACACATGTTTACCGCAGCAAGGCTGCTGCGGGTTTCGAGAAATGGAGCACCACATGCACAGCAATGGAATGGCCAAGCGGATTCTCACCGTTACGGCGGCATCCGCCACAGTGGCCCTGGCACTGAGCGCTTGCGCGTCAGGGGGGACGACGGGTGACGCGGCCACCAACCGCGGGCCGATCACGATCTGGTACTCGAACAACGAAACCGAGATCGCCTGGGGCAAGCAGATGGTGGAGGCCTGGAACGCCGAGAACCCGGATGAAAAGGTGAAGGCGCAGGAAATCCCGGCCGGTAAGAGCAGCGAGGAGGTCATCGGTGCCGCCATCACGGCCGGCAACGCCCCCTGCCTCGTATTCAATACGGCCCCGGTCGCGGTGCCGCAGTTCGAGAAGCAGGGTGGTCTCGTCGACCTCTCCAGCTTTGAGGACGGCGCCGCCTACATCGAGGCACGCAGCGGCGACACGGCCGAGCAGTACCAGGGCGCCGACGCGAAGTACTTCCAGATGCCGTGGAAGTCCAACCCCGTCATGATCTTCTACAACAAGGACATGTTCACCGCCGCCGGACTCGACGCCGAGAACCCCCAGTTGGCCACCTACGACGAATTCCTCGCCACCTCGCGCACCCTCGTCGAGAGCGGCGCCGCGCCGAACGCCATCTACCCGGCCCCGACCAGTCAGTTCTTCCAGAGCTGGTTCGACTTCTACCCGCTCTACGCCGCCGAAACCGGTGGCACGCAGTTGATCGAAGACGGTGAGGCCACCTTCAACGACGAGGACGGCGCGAAGGTCGCGGAGTTCTGGAAGACCCTGTACGCCGAGGGTCTTGCCGGCAAAGAGCAGTACCAGGGCGACTCGTTCGCCGATGGCCAGGCCGCGATGTCCATCGTCGGCCCGTGGGCCGTGTCGGTGTATAAGGACGCCGTGAACTGGGGTGCGGTTCCCGTTCCCACCAGCGAGGGCACTCCGGCCGAGGAAACCTACACGTTCAGTGACGCGAAGAACGTCGGAATGTTCACGGCCTGCGAGAACCAGGCCACCGCCTGGGATGTGCTGAAATTCGCCACCAGCGAGGACCAGGACGGACAGCTTCTCGAGCTGACCGGCCAGATGCCGCTCCGCGAGGACCTCCCAACGGTGTACCCGGAGTACTTCGCGGCCAACCCGGCCTACGAGCAGTTCGGCGACCAGGCATCCCGCATGGTCGAGGTTCCCAACGTCTCCAGCTCGGTCGCCGCCTGGCAGGCCTTCCGCGACGCGTACACGAAGTCGGTCATCACCGGCGAGGGTGAAATCCCCGCCGCCCTCGACTCCGCCGCCGAGAAGATCAAAACCCTGATCTCCAAGCCGTAACGGATGTCCCAGTCAACCGCGAGTCGGACCGTCGCCGGGAGGAGCACAACTCCTCCCGGCGGGGGCCCCCGCCGCCGCAAACACCCCCTTCTGGGCAAGAACCCATTCGGGCTCCTGCTCAGCGCCCCCTACCTCATCTTCGTTCTGGCCGTCTTCGCCTACCCGCTGGTCTTCGCCTTCTGGATGTCGTTCCACGACTACTTCTTCGCAGCACCCGGCGCCGCTGTGGACCGGCCATTCGTCGGCCTGGACAATTTTCGGGAAGTGCTGGCCGACCCGGCCATCATCCGTTCCTTCGGCAACGTGGGAGTCTTCCTGCTGATCAACGTGCCGTTGACGGTCATCCTCTCGCTCATGCTCGCCACCGCCTTGAACAAGGCCGTGCGGTTCCGCACCTTCCTGCGCGTCGCCTACTACGTGCCCTACGTGACCGCGAGCGTCGCCGTCGTCGGCGTCTGGATCTTCCTGTTCAGCGGCAACGGCCTCGTGAACCAGATTCTCGGGCCGCTCGCGCCCGATCCGGCGTGGCTGATCAACGAGGACTGGGCCATGCCCACCATCGCGATCTTCGTGACCTGGAAGGGCCTCGGATTCTTCATTCTGCTCTACCTGGCCGCCCTGCAGAACGTGTCGGAGGAACTGTACGAGGCCGCTTCAACGGATGGCGCGGGCAGGATCCGAAGTTTCTTCTCGGTCACCGTGCCGGGCGTACGCCCGGCGACTGTGCTCGTGCTGCTGCTCTCGACGGTCACCGGCGCCAACCTCTTCACGGAGCCGTACCTGCTCACCGGCGGCGGCGGCCCGAACGGGGCATCCTCGTCACCCGTGCTGATGATGTACCAACGCGGGATCGAACAGGGGTCGCCCGACACGGCGGCCGCGATCGGCGTCATCCTCGTGATCGGAGTTCTCATCCTCGCGTTCATCCAGCGCAAGCTTGCAGGCGGTGACGAATCATGAGCCGCGGGCAGAACATCCTGCGGGGTGTGGTGCTCACGGTCGGGGCGCTTGTGTTCCTGTTCCCCTTCTACTACATGGTCATCGGCTCGCTCCAGAAGGAACCGGACCCGACTGTCGCCGGCGCGTTCCCGAACCCCGCCAACCTGACGCTCGACAACTACGGTGACATCAACAGCCGGATCAACCTGCTGCAGGGGCTGCTCAACTCGGGGATCTTCACGGGTGGCGTCATTCTCTTCACCGTGGTTTTCGGTGTTCTAGTGGGCTACGCCCTCGCCCAGCTGCAGTGGCGCGGACGCGGTGTCACCTTCGCTCTCGCACTGCTCGTGCAGGTCGTGCCGTTCCAGCTGCTGATGATCCCGCTCTACGTGATGATCGCCCGGGACTACGGACTGGCCGACAACTATCTGGGCATGATCCTGCCGTTCGCCATCAACTCGACTGCCGTGATCATCTTCCGGCAGTACTTCCTGCAGATTCCGAAGGATCTGTTCGATGCCGCCCGCATCGACGGCGCCGGCGAACTGCGGATCCTGCGGCGGATCGCCCTGCCTCTGGTGCGGCCGGCCCTGCTGACCGTCGTGCTGCTGACCTTCATCGGACCGTGGAACGAATTCCTCTGGCCGTTCCTGATCACCAAGGAAGCGTCCCTCCAGCCTCTCGCCGTGTCACTCGCCAACTACCTCAGCAATATCGCCGCTACAGCGGCGAACCCGTTCGGGGCGGTTCTCGCCGGGGCCTGCGTCCTGGCCGCCCCTGCTGTGATCCTGTTCCTCCTCTTCCAACGGCACTTCGTGTCGAACAATATCGGCTCCGGCGTGAAAGGTTAGAAATGCCCAACCCCACTGAATTCCCCTACACCCTGACCCGAATGGGCGTCATCATGACGCCCGAAGCGGGCAACGACCTCGAGGCCGAGGGGGTGCTGAACCCCGGCACGGGGCACTCTGCCGACGGCACTCTGTATCTGCTCCCCCGACTGGTCGCCACCGGAAACGTCTCCCGCGTCGGACTCGCAAAGGTCATCATCACCGACGGCGTACCCACGGGCGTCGAACGCGAGGGTGTCGTTCTTGCACCGGACCGCGGCTGGGAGCGCGGCGCGAACAACGCCGGAGTGGAAGATCCCAGGATCACCTTCGTTCCCCGGCTCGGCCTACACGTGATGACCTACGTCGCCTACGGCCCCCTCGGCCCGCGCACGGCCGTGGCCGTGTCCTCGGACCTGCGCGAGTGGCGCCGGCTCGGTCCGGCGCTGTTCGCGTTCGACGACACGCTGGACATGGACCTGAACCTGTTCCACAACAAAGACACCGTGTTCTTCCCGGAGCCGGTCGCCGGCCCGAATGGAGTCGAGTGCTTCGCCGTGCTGCACCGCCCGATGTGGGATCTGGGCGAGGTCAAGCCGGGTGAGGGCATCCGTGTTCCCGCCGGCGTCACCGACACCCGGCAGAGCATCTGGATCAGCTATCTGCCGGTCGCGGATGTGCTCGCCGACATCACGAAGCTCACCTTCTGGAGCGGCCACCGTTTCCTGGCCGGGCCGGAGTTCGCGTTCGAAGAGCTGAAGATCGGCGGCGGCCCTGCCCCGTTGCGGGTGCCGGAGGGCTGGCTGCTGATGCACCACGGCGTCACCGGAACCATCGACGGCGCGTTCTCGCAGCAGCAGAAGGTGAACTACTCGGCCGGAGCGATGATTCTCGACGCGGACGACCCGACCATCGTGCTGAAGCGCACGTCGGAGCCGCTGCTCAAGGCGGAGACGCCCGATGAGATCAGCGGCATCGTGCCGAACGTGGTGTTTCCGACCGCGATCGAGGAGATCGCGGGGCAGCTGTTCGTGTTCTACGGCATGGCCGACTCGAAGATCGGCGTGGCGCGCCTGGATCGCATGGGCTCGTAGGGGCTCAGGTTCTGGCGTTGGCGTGCGTGAGCGCTTGAGCGCTTGTCTGTTGATGGCGGTCTCGGCGGGGCTCATCCCCGGGAGGCCGCCTTCGGCTTTCGTGGCGCAGGGTGTGGAAGCAGGCGCACCGCTGACGCTGCAAACGATCATCGGTGGCGCCGCGCGGCCAAACAGCCGTACTGCTGAACAAAGATACGAAACTGCTATCCACAAAGTTGAGTGACACTCGACTACGTGTGCTCCTTAAGGTATCCTCATAACATGACGAACCTCGCGGATGACCTCAGGCAGGCGGCCGATGCCGTCGCCTTGCTGGGCTCCTCGAGCGCCGACCTCGCGGCTCTTCCCGACGCCGAGGCTTTGGCCGGCCAGAAGCGGATGGCCGGCGCGCGGCGTCTGCTCGACACCTATGCCGCGTTGATGGCCGCAACCATCGCCCGCCGGTCCCGCCCGGAACTCGGCCACTCGGGGCTGGCCGCGCAGCAGGGGTTCCTCTCGCCCGAGGCCCTGATCCAGAACTGGACCGGCTCATCCAAAGGTGACGCGTACAAGCTGGTCGCGGTCGGCACGATGATGGCCGACACCGAGGCGGCCGACAGCTGGTCGAAGAGGCGCTCTCGACGCTCTCGACGCCCGACGCCCGACGCCGACGCCGACGCTGTCGACGTCGCGGCGTTCACCGCGAGGGTGCCCTGGCAGGCGCCGATCGCCCGGGCCGTCACCGCCGGCACGCTCTCGGTTGACGCGGCCGAGGCGATCCGGGCCGGGCTCGGCCAGATCGACGCGGCAGTTNCGGGCCGGGCTCGGCCAGATCGACGCGGCAGTTACCGCGGAGAAGCTCCGGGTGGCCCTCGCGGCGCTCCTCACCGAGGCACCGTCACTGAATGCCGACGAGGTCTTCAAACGGGCCCGCCGGATGCGCGACCGGCTCGATCAGGCCGGCATCACCGCCCACGAGAAGCAGGCCCACGACGACCGCTCCCTGAAGGTCTACCGGCTGAGCAACGGCAACGTGCGCCTGAACGGGCTCTTCGCCCCCGAAGACGGCGAATTCGTGCTCTCCACCTTCGACTCCATCACCAGCCCCCGCCGCGGCGGAGTGCGGTTCGTCGACGCGGAGCGGGCAGCCTGGGCAAAGAAGATGCAACAGGACCCGCGCAGCACCGAGCAGATCGCCGCTGACTCCCTCGTGCAGCTGCTCAAAATCGCCGGCGAGGCCGACCCCGGCCGGGTCTTCGGCGGACGCCGCCAGGCGGCGCGTGATCGTGACCGAGAAAGCCCTCACAGCCGAACCCGCCGCGCCGGGTCCCGCCGAACCCGCCGCTCACGGGCAGATCGAAGGCAACCCGGTCCCCATCTCGCAGGAGACCATCGACCGGGTGCTCTGCGACACCGGCACCCGCGGCATCAAATTCGACGACATCGGCCAAATCATCAACGTCGGCCGTGACGAACGACTCTTCACCGAGAAACAACGCGCCGCGATGGGAGTGCGCGACGGCGGATGCCGGTGGGTCGACTGCGACCGATCACCGTCCTGGACCGAAGCCCACCACATCAACGAATGGCTCACCGACAGCGGAGACACCAACCTCGCCGAAGAAGTACTGCTCTGCCACCCGCACCACCTACTGCTACACAACCAGCACTGGAAGATCACCCGCACCGGAACGCAACACTGGCTGCGGCCACCGGTGGAGAACGACCCGGAACAGACACTGATCGCACTGCCGAGCAAGCGGGTGGGGCTGTAGGGCGCGGCTCTCGTCCCGGGTCTTAACAGGCTCGACCAGCGTCGTGGGGCGGCGGGGCGCGGCGGGGCGCGGCGGGGCGGGGCGCGGCGTGCTATTCGGCGGGCGGCGCGGTGGGAAGGAGGGCGAGGGTGGCCTTGAGGCGGGCCTCGGCGTCGTCGTCACCCTGACCCGCGAGACTCGCCGCGATGTTCGCCTCGGTCACGGCGCGGAGCACCTCGTCCCGCTGGATGCGCACGCCCCGGGGAGCGTCGACGCCGATCCGGATGCTGTCACCGCGCACGTCGAGAACGGTGATGACGATGTCGTCACCGATGAGGATCTTCTCCCCCTGTTTGCGTGTTAGAACCAGCACTCGTCCAGCCTAGCTTGACCGGTCGGGCCGGCCCGCGAGCCGTCGCCGCATTCCGGCCACGGTGCTGGCCTCGGCGGGGGCGCCGTCGACCCAACCGATGGGGATCTGCAGCTCATCGACGGTCTCAGGCGAGACGGTGTCGCCATAGCCCGTCACCGCGATCGCGTCGACGTGCACGCTCTGGGCAACCTCAGCCGCCCACCGGGCGGTGTCTGCGGGCTTGCGGCCGGCATCGACGACCAGCCAGACCTGCTCGGCACCGAGCGCGGCCACCAATGCGGCGTAGATGTCCGCCGTGGCCGGGTCGGCACCCAGACCGAAGGCCAGAATTCCGGTCTGTCCGAGCTTGACTCCCCTGGCCCGTGCCTCCAGCGCCGTGCGCCGGTCGAGGATGCGCGCGAGCCCGGCCGCGGCAGGCGCTCCGTCGTCGATCGCGCCGGCCACGAGGACCTCAGCCGAACCATGCGCCACGGCCAGCTCCCGCGCAATCCGCACCGCGGCATCCTGCCACCCGACGACGAGAACGAGGTTTCCGACACCCGGGAGCGGCCGCGGCACCGCCGCTTCGGCGGCCGCCTGCTCACTCTCTCTCAGCCGGGCGTCCCTGCGCCTGCCGCCCCCCTGGGCGGCCGCCGGGGCGGGGGCGGGCGGCGCGGGAGTGGGCAGCACCGGCGGGATGGGTTCCTGGGTGGCGAAGGTGAGTTCGTCCATCAGTCGGGCGAAGCCGTCCGTCGCGGTCGACAGGGGCGGGGAGGAGACGGGTGCCGCGGCCCGGGGAAAACCCGCTTCCGCCGCGTCGGCATCGTCGAGAAGCGCGGCGATGCCGAGCCGGGCCTGCACGTCGAGTCGGGAGTGGGCCGCGCGCCGCCGCCGCTCCGGCACCTCGACCGTGACCTCGATGTGCCGGCGGGCGAAGAAGCCCTTGATTCCGCCGACGGTGACCCGTTCGGCGGCCACGATGCGCGCATCCGCACCGTGCTCGGCGAGGATGCGTGCCTTCAGCTCCTGGAGGGATGAACCCTCAAGCTGAAATCGACTCGGTTCCACGTACCACTCCCACCGTTTCGATGGCCACGTTCGCCGAGGTGACCTCCTGATAGGACAGCACGGAGATACCGCCGGACTGCGCCGACACCAGTCGACGGATGGCCGGGCGCAGCGCCGGCGCGCAGACCAGCACCGCGGAGAGTCCGGCCGCTTCCACGTTGCCCAGCGCCTCCTTCAGCGACCCGAGAATGGCGTCGACCCGGTTCGGCTCCAACATGATCTGGGTGCCCTGGTCGGAGGGACGCATCCCCTCGAGCATGGACTGCTCCAAGGCAGGCTCGATCATGATCACCCGGAGCAGCCCGTCGTCGAGATACTGCGCTGTGAGAGCCGGGCCCAGCGCCTGACGGGCCGTCTCGATCAGGCCCTCCGGGTCATTCGACACCTTGGCGCGCAGGGAGAGGGACTCGTAGATGCGGGGCAGGTCGTTGATCGGGATCTGCTCCGCGAGCAGACCCTGCAGCACGCGCTGCACCTCGGCGAGGGAGAGCAGTCCGGGGATCAGATCCTCCACGGCGGACGGATTGACCAGCCGCACCCCCTCGGTGAGCACCCGCACGTCCTCGCGGGTGAGGAGCCTCGCCGCGTTGCCGGTGATGATCGAGGACAGGTGGGTGATGAGCACCGACACCCGGTCGATGACCGTGGCCCCGGTCATCTCCGCGCTGTGCCGCATCTCGCTGGGCACCCACTTGCCGGTGAGGCCGAACACGGGCTCCACCGTGGCCTGGCCCGGCAACGAGTCGAGGGCGTCGCCGAGGGCGAGCACCTTGCCGGCCGGGGCGACCCCGCGGCCGGCCTCCACGCCGGCGATCCGGATCGAATAGGTGGAGGAGGGCAGGTCCATGCTGTCGCGGGTGCGCACGGGCGGCACCACCACGCCGAGGTCGATGGCAACCTTGCGGCGCAGGGCACGCACGCGAGCCAGGAGGTCGTCCTGGGCTCCGGAGACAAGGTCGACGAGGTCAGGGGCCAGCAGGATCTCCAGGGCGTGCACCCGCATGGTTTCGATCAGGTCTTCTGGTGTGTCGGAGCGGGGCGCCATCGCCTCGGCGGCGACACCGGCATCCCGGCCCGCCTGGTCGCGGCTCTCCCCTGCCTTGATCCGGCGGGCGAAGAGGATCAGACCCAGCCCGATCACCACGAACGGGATGATCGGCATGCCCGGGATCAGGGCCATCAGGAGTGCCGCGCAGCCCGCGATCATCAGTGCGTTGCGGGACTGGGTGAGCTGGCCGGAGGCTGCCTCGCCGATGTCGGACTCCGCGTTGGAGCGGGTCACGATCATGCCGGTCGAGACCGCCATCAGCAGGGCCGGGATCTGCGTCACGAGGCCGTCGCCGATGGTGAGCAGGGAGTAGGTGCTCATGGCCTCGGTGACGGACAGTCCGAGCGAAATCATGCCGATCGCGATGCCGCCGACCAGGTTGATGATAATGATGACGATGCCGGCGATCGCGTCACCCTTGACGAATTTCGACGCGCCGTCCATGGCACCGTAAAAGTCCGCCTCGGCGGAGACCTCGGCCCGGCGTTCCCTGGCCTGCACGTCGGTGATCAGGCCGGCATTCAGGTCGGCGTCGATGGCCATCTGTTTGCCGGGCATGGCGTCGAGGGTGAACCGCGCACCGACTTCGGCGACGCGTTCGGCACCCTTGGTGACCACCACGAATTGGATCACGACGAGGATCAGGAAGATCACAGCGCCGATGATGAGCGACCCGCCCACGGCGACGTCGCCGAACGCGGCAATCACCTGCCCGGCGTAGCCGTCGCTGAGCACGAGCCGGGTCGAGGCCACGTTCAGGCCCAGCCGGAACAGGGTGGCGACGAGCAACAGCGACGGGAAAACGGAGAAATCGAGGGGCTTTTTGACAAACATCGTGGTCAGCAGTGTGACCAGCGCCAGGAGGATGTTGACGATGATCAGCACGTCGAGCAGCACGGCGGGCACCGGCACGACGAGCAGCAGGATGATACCGACAACCCCGACCGGCACCGCGAGTTTGGCGAGATTGCTGTTCATCGGTGGCCTCCGGCCGTCAGGACACGATCGTTGAGGGTGTGCACGCGGGAACCGCGGCCGGTGCGTTCGCCGGCTCCAGAGCCGCGAGACTTCAGCGCGAGCACGAAGGCGAGCACCTGCGCGACGGCGTTGTAGAGCTCCACCGGGATCTCGTCACCCAGCTGGCAGGCGCTGTGCAGGGCACGGGTGAGCGGGATGTCCCGCACGATGGGGACCCGGTCGGTCTCCGCCTGTTCCCGGATGCGCGCCGCGATCACTCCCGCTCCCGTGGCCACGACCCGGGGGGCGGACTTGCCCGGCTCGTAGCGGAGGGCGACGGCGAAGTGGGTGGGGTTGACCAGCACGACGTCGGACGTGGCGACGGCGGCGATCATGCGGTTGCGACTCATGGCGAGCTGCCGGGCCCGGCGCTGCGACTTCACCATCGGGTCACCCTCGGAACTCTTGTTCTCATCAGTGACTTCCTTCTTCGTCATGCGGGTGCGCTTGCGGTTGCGCTTCATCACGACGAACACATCCGCGGCGGCGAGTACCAGGCCGGCGATGACAGCCGACTGCACAAGAGCGGTCGCGCCGTCACTGGCCGCTCCGATCAGCACGGAGACGGGCAGTCCCCCGGCCGTCATCAGGATGGGAGCGAGCCCCTGCACCACGAGCACCAGCACGAGACCCACGGCGATGGTCTTGAGCAGCGCCGTGACGCCCTGCCAGACGGCCTGGCCGCCGAAGGTGCGAACGAGGCCGGTCACCAGGTTGAACTGCTCGTATTTTCCGGCGACCTTCTTGAAGTGCACGCCGCCCTGCGCCACAGCGCCCACGAGGACGACCACGAAGACCGTCGCGAGCATCGGGGTGAGGATGGTTCCCATCGAGGCCAGCGAGTCCACCAGCATCTGCACGGCGAGGTCCGGCTGCGGGTTGGCGACCAGGCTGCGAATACGGATCATCTGGTCGGTTCCGGCGTCCGCGGCCAGACCGGTGGTGACGGGGGTCATGGCGGCGGCCGCGCCGATGCCGATCCACGCGGTCAGGTCCTGGGACTTGGAGAGCTGGCCCTTGGACCGCACCTCGCGCATCCGTTTGTCGGTGGCTTGTTCGGTCTTCTCACCGGAGTCGGACAGCTATCTCACCCCCAGCATGGTGGCGACGGCGTCGTCGGTCAGCGACGCGACGATGCGCGGCAGGGCCACGAACCCGGCGGCGCCCAGCGTGAACGTGATCAAAATCTTGAGCGGGAACCCGAGCGCGAACGCGTTGAGGGCCGGGGCCACCCGGGTGAGCAGGCCGAGGCCGACGTCGGCGAGGAACAGGACGACGATCAGCGGTCCGGCGATCTGCACGGCGGAGAGCAGCATTTGGCCGACCGCGACTGTGATGGTCTGCATCGGCACCGCGAGGTCGATGCCGCCCCCGATCGGCAGGGCCGCGAACGTACGCGTGATGCCGCCAAGGATCAGCTGGTAGCCGCCCGAGGCGAATAGGAGCGCCAGCGCGGTCATCTGGTACAGCCGCGTGAACTGGGCACCGTTGACCATGGCCTGCGGGTCGAAGCCCTGAGCGAGCTGGAAGCCGCCGAACATGTCGATCAGGTTGCCGGCGGACTGGATGGCGGAGAAGACCACGAGCACGAGGAAGCCGAGCAGGCCGCCGACCACGATCTCGAGGAGCAGGGCGGCGAAGAAACCGCCGGTGTCGGGCGAGACCCAGCCCGGCGTGACCCGAGGCGAAACCGCCAGGGCCAGGCCGAGGGCGAGCATGCCCTTGATCCGCAGGGGGAACGCGTTGTAGGAGAACGGCGGCGCCACGATGAGGAACGCCACCATCCGCACGCCCGCGAGCATGGTGGCTTCGATCCAGGCGAAGTCAAGGGTGATGTTCATCAGCCGCCACCGATGAGACCGGGGATCTTGGCGAAGAGCATCTCCGTGAAGGACACCATCTCGGAGATCATCCAGTGCCCGGAGATGATCAGCGCCACAGCCACGGCGATGGCCTTGGGCACGAACGACAGCGTCACCTCCTGGATCTGTGTGATCGACTGCAGCAGGGAAATGGCGAAACCGACGACCAGGGCGGTGATCAGGATCGGCGCGGACAGCTTGCCGGCGATCAGGATGCCCTGCAGTCCGATGTCGAGGACGGCGTTGGTATCCATCAGCCACCCCGGTAACTGGAGACGAGGGTCGTGATGATCAGACCCCAGCCGTCGACGAGTACGAACAGGAGGATCTTGAACGGCAGCGAGATCATCACCGGCGGCAGCATCATCATGCCCATCGACATCAGCGCCGCGGACACGACGAGGTCGATCACCAGGAACGGCACGAAGATGACGAACCCGATGATGAACGCGGCACGCAGCTCGGAGATCATGAACGCCGGGATCAGCGTGAGCAGCGACACGGCCTCGCGGGTCTCCGGGTTCGGCTGATCGGCGGCCCGGGTCATCAGGGCGAGGTCCTCCTCCCGGGTGTGCGCGAGCATGAACGTGCGCAGCGGCTTCGAGCCGAGTGTGACGGCGTCGTCGAAGGACATGGTGCCGTTCAGGTACGGCTGCAGGGCGCTGTCGTTGATGTCGGTGAGGATGGGCGACATGATGAACAGCGACAGGAACAGGGCCAGGCCGGCCAGCACCTGGTTCGGCGGGATCGACGGCAGCGCGAGCGCGTTGCGGGTCATCGCGAGCACAACGAAGATCTTCGTGAAGCTGGTCATCATCAGCAGCAGGGCCGGCGCGACCGACAGCAGGGTGATCCCGATCAGGGTCACGATCGCCGAGGACGGTTCGCCGTTCGGGCCGTTGATCTGCACGTTGAGCCCGCCGCCGCCCGGTTCCGTGGGGGTGACCGGGTCGGTCGGCGTGACCGGATCGGTCGGGGCGGCATGGCCCGCCGGCGCAACGAGCAGCACGAACGCCACGACGATCACGAGCACGAGGGCCGCCATCATCAGGTACCGGGCGATGTCCCGGCTTCGATCCGGGCGCACGGCCGCGAGTGTCACCGGCCCTGCCGGAGGGCGGCAGCGGTCTGCTGCCAGGTGGCGGGAGACAGGATCGACCCGCCGATCCGGCCCGGAATGGCGCGGTCCCGGCGCCGCCGGAGGATGAGCGGCGGCGTGAGTTCCTCGCCGTCGTGAGTGGCGCCGGCGTGCGCGGCGTGCGTTGCCTGGTCGAGCTCGCGGGCGAAGTCGGCCGCGGCGTGGTGCGCGCGGCGTCCGGGAAGGGTAGCGGTGAGGGGCACCGGGAGGGGCGCCGGGAGGGGCGCCGGGAGGGGCGCCGCGGCATCCGTCGGTGCCTGACCGTCGTGCAGCACGCTGACCGACTGCTCGGTCACGCCGAGCACGAACCGGCGGCCCTCGATGTCGACGACGACGACGGATGCCTTCTGGCCGACGCCCTGCCGGCCCACCACGGTGACCAGGTTCGGGGTGCGGCCACCGAGGGAGCCCTTCGTCAGCTTGCGCTGGAGCACCCAGAGCAGCCCCAGCACGGCGGCCAGGGACAGCGCCACCCGGAGCGCGACCAGGGTGGTTTCCACCTAGGTCAGGCTCTCGGCCACATCGAGGATCTGGGTGATCCGCACCGCGTAGTCCTGGTCGACGACCACGATCTCGCCGTGCGCGATCAGCCGGCCGTTGAGCAGGATGTCCGCGGGAGCCCCGGCGGACCGGTCGAGTTCGATGACGGCACCCGGTTCGAGCGAGAGCACGTCGCGCACCGACATGCGGGTACGCCCGATTTCCACGGTCAACGACATCTGCACACTGTTGATCCGGCCGAGCTTGCCGGACACGGACTGGCTGGACCTGGCCGCACCGTTGGAGACGCCGTTGTCACGCAGCCGCACGGCGAACCAGCCGGTGATCTGGCCGTCGCCGGACAGCTCGAAGACGCTGGTGGCAGGATCCGCGAACAGGGCCGTGGCGTCGTCGGACCGGGTGTCCCCCAGGACCCCGATCCCGAAGACGCCGGACGCGCTCTCCAACGCCGGGCGCAGCACGTCCTGACGGGAGATCAGCGAGGAATCGAGGCCGGACGCGGAGTCGAGGGCGGCCGGGTCCGCAAGCACGACGGCGAGATCCGCGGAGGTGACGCCGACGAAGGAGGCGACCGCGGCGGTGCCGAGCCGGCCGGCGAGGGCGGCACCGGAGCAGGACTCGGCCCGGAGCCGCGTCACGGTGGGGAGCACGTCCAGCAGGGCCTCGACGGCCGCCGTCTGCACGGCGATGGGGATGACGGTCATGGGGTGGACTCCTCGGTGTCGATGACGATGCAGGCCAGTCGGGAGCCGTTGGAACCGACGGCGGCGCGGGCGAGCGTGTGGCCGTCGACGACCACGTCGAGCGGGCGGTGCTGGGGGTGCGGAAGGGGCAGCACATCATTCACGGCAAGACCCAGCACGACGCTGGGCAGAACCAGCGCGGGCGTCAGCTGCAAGGAGACATCCACCGGAACCTGGGCCAGCTGGCCGCGCAGCAGCTCGGCCGGGTCGGCACTTCCGGTCTCCGGAGCCGACTCGACGAGTTGAGGCAACAGTGCCTCCGCCGGAAGGGCGACCGTGGCGGCGCAGGATGCGTCGCCGATGCGCATCGTGAAGCTGGCGACGATCATCAGGTCGGCGGTGGCCGCGGCCTGGGCGAACTGGGAGTTGTACTGGATGCCGCCGACGGTGATCGTGTGCACGAGCAGGGAACCCAGCGAGTAACGCAGGTCCTCGAGGGCGTCGTCCATGAGCCGGCGCACCAGGGCCAGCTCGATCTGGGTGAACGCCCGTTCCGGCGGCATGGTGACCGCGGTTCCGCCCAGCATGTGGCTCACCCAGGACAGGGCCGCGGAGGTCGGGAACTGCACGACGGCTTTCGCGGGGATGCCACTCACCGGGCAGAGCACCATGGCGGTCGTGGCAGGCAGCGACGACGCGTATTCGTCGTAGGTGCGCATGAGCACGTGGTCGCATTTCACCTGGGACATGACGCGCACCTTGGCGGTGAGCTGGGTGCCCCACTGGCGCGCGAAGGTTTCGAAGGCGAGTTCGAGCACCCGGGAGTGCTCGCGGGCGAGCGTTGTCGGGCGACGAAAGTCGTACACCTCGACCGTGCGCTTCGCCGAAGCGGGCACACCAATCACTGCTTGTTCCTGGACCGTCACGGTGAGGACTATCGGTCAGGGCAAACGGATGGTTAGCAGCTCAGTGTGCTTTTTCCGCGTCTTTGTCGACGTCGGTTCCCGCGGTCTTCGTGGTTTTCGTCTTTTCCGTGGTATTCACGGTTTCCGTGGTTCCCGTGTCTTCAGCAGGTTCCGTGCCGGCGGCGGTGAAACCCGAGACGATGTCGGGGATCAGCGTGCGCACCGCCTCCGGCTGGCTGGAGAGGAGCACCACGTCGACCCGTCGGTTCTGCGCCTGGGCCGCCAGATCGGCTCCCTCCGCGACCGGCCGGGCCGAGCCGTAGCCGACGGCGGAGACCCGTTCCTGACCCACGCCGCCGAACTCGACCAGGCGGCGGAGTACGGCGGTCGCCCGGCCGGCGGATAGCTCCCAGTCGGTGGGGTAGTTGGTGGTGACGCCGTGCCGGTCGGCGTGGCCCTCCACTTTCACCTCGCGGGTGTTGGCGGAGAGGATCGGCGCCACGGCGTCGAGGACCTGCACGGCTTGGCGGCTCAGGTTGGCGAGGTTGGGTTCGAAAAACGCCTCGGAGCCGATCAGCCCGATGACCAGGCCGCGGTCGTCAATGGTGAACTGCACCTCCTGGGCCACGCCCTGGGCATCCACTGCGGCCTGCAGGGCGTCCCTCACCGCGGTGAGGTCCGTGACCTCTGCCGCCGCGAGGTCGATGTCGGTGAACCCGGTCACCTCGGACTGGGCGACCTTGTCCTTGGTCACGACCACGCCCTTGGCCGTGTCGACCTTACCGACGTCGGTGGCCCCGAACCCGGTCGCGAGCGAGTTCTTCAGCTGCAGAAACTTCTCCTGGTCGACGGAAGACATCGCGAACAGCACGATGAACATGCACATCAGCACGGTGACCATATCCATGTACGACGCCATCCACCGCTCGTCGACGTGCTCGACGTGCTCCTCCTCGAGGCCCCGCCTGCGGCCGTGCCCGCGTCCGTGCCCGCTCATGCGGCCTTCGGCAGGGACGTGTCCGCCTTGTCCGCCTTGGGGCCCTTGCCGGGTTTGCCCGGTTTGCCTGGTTTGCCTGGTTTACCTGCCCTGGCGGAGGCCGGCGCGGGCACCATGGCGCGCAGTCTCTCGCCGAGGAGCCGAGGCTGGCTGCCTGCCTGCACGGCCAGCGCACCCTCCAGGAGCAGGGTCATCCGTTCGACTTCGATGTCGCTGAGGCGCTTGAGCCGGCTGCCGATCGGCAGCCAGAGGAAGTTGGCCGTGAGCAGGCCCCACAGGGTCGCGACGAACGCGGCCGCGATCATCGGGCCGAGGGTGGACGGGGTGTCGAGGTTCTCAAGCACGTGCGTGAGCGAGACGACGGTTCCGATGATGCCGACCGTGGGCGCGTAGCCGCCGAGGCTGGTGAAGAACTTGGCAGCGTTGCGGCTCTCCTTGGTAGCGGTCGCGAGCTCGTCTTCCAGCAGGATGCGCAGTTCATCGCCGTCGGTGCCGTCGGCGATGTTCTGCAGGGCGCCACGCAGGAACGGATCGGCGACGTTGTCAGCCTCCTGCTCGAGGGCGAGCAGACCGGAACTGCGCGCCTTCTCGGCCAAGCCGACGACCTGGTCGATGACCTGCTGCGGCGGGGTGGTCTTGCCGATGAAGGCGGCGGGCACGGCTTTGAACGCGGAGATCGCGTCCCTGATCGTGCCGCCGGCGATGCCGACCGCGATGGTGGCGCCGAACACGAGAATCATCGGTGCCGGCAGAAGGATCGAGTGCAGGCTGCTGCCCTCGAGGGTGATCATGGCGAAAAGTGAGCCGAAGGCGATGGCGATTCCGACCAGGGTTGCCGGATCCATCAGAGCCTCCGCGGGCGGGCGGGAACAGTGCTGCCCGATTCGATGATTTCCTCGATCGCGTGCGGCCCCTCGACGATTTCGAGCGAACGGATGCCCGGCCGGTAGTCGGCATCCGGCGTCAGGTAGGCCAGCGAGATCACATGGGCCCGGAACCGGGCGATCTTCTCGATGACGTCGTCGAGGGTCTCCGTGACGATGAACTTGGCGCCGTCGACCATGACCAGGGTCGTGTCAGGGCTCGCGTGGATGCGCTCGATCAGGTCCGGGTTGATCGCGAACTGGCTGTTGTTCAGCCGCGTCACAACGATCATGATGTCCACCCCGGGTTCAGAACGGTTCCAGCAACCGTTACGCCTCACTGTCGGCCGCCCGGCCGGGCGCGTTAGCTGCCGGCCGCATCGAGCCCGTGACCTGACCTGGAAAGCCGCACGACCACATCCGTCGCCGATTGTGGCCAACTCAGGAGATCCGTCTGGCCGAGCCGGAAATCCGGTCTGCTTCCGCACAGGTCCGCGGCGGACGGTCAACCCGGCCGCCGGATGTCCTGAGTTGGCCGCACACACGGGCACCGCCGGGGCGGCACACGCGGAAGAGTGTGGGGAGCCAGAATCTCCGTCGAACTGATTCGACGGAGATTCTGCCCAAAACGCACTCAAAGACGAGAAAACCGCGCTCTGTCGCGAAAAACTCCGTCGAATTGGTTACGCCGCGCGCACCAGGATCTCGCCGGGCGCGGCCGCAGCGCTGCCGAAGATCAGGTGTCGGGTGGCGATCTTGTCGGTGAAGAACCGGTCGTGGCTGACCACCACCACGGCCCCCGGAAAGTGGATGAGGGCGCGCTCCATCACCTGGGTGCTGGCCAGGTCGAGGTGGTTCGTCGGTTCGTCGAGCAGGAGCACAGCGGCCCCCGACAGCAAGCACTGTGCCATGGCGACGCGGGCCCGCTGCCCACCGGAGAGGTTGCCGATCTTCTGCTTGAGGTCGGCCTCGGAGAATTGAAACATCGCGAGGAACCGGTTGACCGACTTGCGGGTCGCTGTTAAGGCGAGACTGCCCGGCATCGCGTTCACGGAGTGGCTGACGGTGTCATCGTCGTCAAGGCCGTCGAGCACCTGGTTGTAGGAGACCACGGCGGCGCCGGAGGCCCAGGCCACCTCGCCGAAATCGGCCTTCTCCTCCCCCGCCAGAACCCGTAGCAGGGTGGTCTTGCCGCTGCCGTTGGAGCCCAGGACCACGATGCGGTTGCCGCGCCGGATCTCGAAGGTGAGGTCGGTGAACAGCGCCTTCTCGCCGTAGGACTTGCTGAGCGACTCGATGCGGCAGAGCGAGTCCTTCACGTGCAGCCCGCCGTAGATCTCGGTGATGATCGTGTCGACGGGCCGCGGGCTGCGGGTCTTCTTGATGTGCGCGAGTTGGCTGTCGAGGGTGCGGCTGGCAGCCTTTGCGGCCTCGCGGCGGTCGCTGATCCCCTCCGCCTCGAAAGCGAGCAGTTCCGACTCGTGCAGGAACTGCAGCTCGAGGGTTTTCAGGCGAAACTGCTTCTGCACCACGTAGTCGCCGAAATTGCCGGGGTACTCGTGCAGGTGGTAGTTCTCGACCTCAATGATGCGGGTGACGACCCCGTCAAGGAACCGGCGATCGTGCGAGACGATGATGGCCGCACCGCGGAATGAGCGGAACCAGGCCTCGAGCCACTCGACGCCGGCGACGTCCAGGTAGTTGGTTGGTTCGTCCAGGAGCAGCACGTCGGGCCGCTCGAGCAGGATCTTCGCCAGCGCCGCCCGGTTGCGCCAACCGCCGGAAAGCAAATCGATGGCGCAGACGCGGTGGGCCTCGTCGAACCCGAGGGTGGTCAGCGCGGCGTCGATACGCCGCGGGTAGTCCCAACCATCGAGGCGGTCCATGTCTTCGAACAGCTCGGCCTGGCGGTGGATCAGCCGGTCGAGTTCGGCGCTCTGCGCAGAATCCGCCGCGATCCGGGCGTCGATCGACGCGAGCTCGGCCTCGAGGGCCTTGATCGGGGCGAACAGGCCGTCGAGCACCTCGATGATCGTGGATTCGCCGTTCAGTTCGGAGAACTGGGAGAAGTAGCCCACCCGGGTGCCGGCCTCGAGGGTGACGGTGCCGGCATCCGCGCTCACCTGGCCGAGGACCAGCTTGAGAATCGTCGACTTACCTGACCCGTTGCGGCCGATCAGTCCAACCCGGTCGCCTGGTTCCAGTCGGAAGAAGGCCTCACGCAGAATCTGGGTGTTCTCGAAACGGATGCTGACGTCGTTCAGCCTGATCAGGCTCACTGTGGCCGTCCTCTCGGGTTCGGTTCAGCCCCCGGGCGAGGCGGACGGCCAACTTTACCGTGTCAGGCAGGCGGTTCAGGGCGTGTGGTCGTCACCCATGGCGGATGCGCCCTTGTGGTCGTCCATGCGACCGAACGTGGTCTCGAGCACGCTGGCCAGCTTGTGCAGCGCACCGCTGACGGCCCCGGTCATCGTGGAGGAATGGTCGGTTGCCGCGAGGGGGTTGCCCCCGGCGGGACGCACCTCGAGCAGGCAACGGATGTCCTCGGTCGTCGCCCTGCCTGCGCTCTCGTCGCTGAGGTGGACCTCGACCCGCGTCAACCGGGAGCGAAACCGGGCCAGAACAGTTTCGACCGAGGACTCCACCTCCGCCACGACTGCGTCCGTACCCGCGATGTTGTTGTCGGTGTTGACCAGGATTTGCATCTTTGCTCCTCAGTTGAAACGTCGGTCATTCCAGTATGGCGCGCAAAAATGTGCGGCCTGACGACCCGCCGACGCCGGTTATCGGCGTAGGCGCTACCGCTTCAGGTTGGTGAGCTCCTGAAGCACCTCGTCGGAGGTGGTGATGATGCGCGCATTCGCCTGGAAGCCGCGCTGGGCGACGATCAGGTTGGTGAACTCCTGCGAGAGGTCGACGTTGGACATTTCGAGGGTGCCGCCGCTGAGCGAGCCGAGGCCGCCGTCACCGGGGGCGCCGAGAGCCGCCTGGCCCGAGTTGAAGGTGGCGCGGTAGGCCGAGGAACCGGACTTCTCGAGGCCGCTCGGGTTGGTGAAGGTGGCCAGGGCGATGCGGGCGATGGCTGTCTGGCTGCCGTTGCTGAACAGGCCCACCAGGGTTCCGTCCTTGCCGAGGGTGAAGGACTGGAGGGAACCCGCCGTGGAACCGTCCTGGCTGCTGATCGTGGCCGTGCTCAGGCCAGCCTGCCCGGTCAGGGCGGTCAGATTCACCTTGACGTCGTTCACGATGAACGGACCGGTTGCCGTGAGCACACCTTCTGCGTCGAGGGTCAAGGCCGTGGAGCCGGTACCCACTGCGTCGGTGCCGCTCGCGGTCCAGCCGGTGGTCGTACGCGCGAAGGTGACCGACAGGGTACGGGCGGCACCCAGCGCGTCGTAGACCTTGACGTCGCGCACGATGGCGGAGCCTGCCGCCGCATCCGCCGGCAGGTTTCCGACCATGGTGACGCCGCCGGTTGCCTTCGCCGGGATCATGGCCTGCAGCGGCAGGGTGATGTTGCCCACCGGGCCACCCTCGTTGATCTGCCCGTTGGCGCCGTTCCAGCCTTGCACGATCGCACCGTCCGGGGAGACCAGGCGACCCTCGGCGTCAAAGTCGAAGGCACCCGCACGGCTATAGAGCGTCTCGCCGGCCAGTTGGGTGACGAAGAACCCGTCGCCGGAGATCGCCATGTCGGTGGCCCGCCCGGTGGACTGCGCGGAGCCCTGGGAGAAGTTCGTGGCGATCCCGGCCACCTGCACGCCGAGCCCGACCTGGGCCGGGTTCGTGCCGCCCACCTGCTCCTGGGGGCCACCCGCACCCTGCTTCAGCTGCGAAAGGGTGTCCTGGAACTGTACGGCCGACGCCTTGAACGCGGTGGTGTTGACGTTGGCGATGTTGTTGCCGGTGACGTCGAGCATGGTCTGGTGCGAGCGAAGGCCGGAGATGCCGGAGTACAGGGAGCGAAGCATGGGGTGCTGCCTTTCGGTGGGAAACGAGAACGAGAACGGATGTGAGGTGTGGGTCAGGCGGAGAGGCCGGGAGTGGTGCCGGCGGCGGCGCTCGCGCCCGAGGTGACTCCGGTCACCAGGTCGAGGGCGACGAGGGTCCCGTCGACGGTGACCTGGGGAACGGCCCCGGCGTAGGAGACGCTCGAGGCGGTACCGGTGCCCACGGTGCCGTCGGCCCGCGTGAAGGTGACGTCCTGTCCGACCAGGGCCGCTGCGGCGACGCGCATCTGCAGGGAGAAGTTCTCGTCGGCGGTCGTTGAGAGCGCCGCGAGCTTCTCCATCATGGCCAGCTGCGTGGTCTGAGAGATCATCTGGTTGGTGTCCATGGGCGAACTGGGATCCTGGTTGCGCAGCTGAGTGACCAGCAACGACATGAACGCCTCGGAATCCAGGGTCTGTTTCGGGGCGCGCACGGGGGCGGTCGAGTACATCCCGGCCGGGGCGGCTGCTGCCACTGCGTCGATGGTCAAAGGGTCTCTTTTCTGGGATGGTGGGGTCTGTGTCGGTGGGGTCTGAGGTGGCAGCAGGTCAGGCGAGAACGTCGATGGTGGTGTGTGAGCCGGCGGCGCGCAGGGAAGACAGTCTGAGGTCGGCGGCACGGTCAGCGGCACGGTCGGCGGCACGGTCGGCGGCAGGGCCGGCCGCACGGTCGCCTCGGGTCGCCCTGTCGCCTTCGGCCGGCCACTCCTGGCGGGCGTCGGGTCCGCCCTGTCGGGAGGCCGAGGGGTCCGAGGCGCGGGCGTCGGCCGACAGGGTGAGCTGCGCGTTCAGCCCGCCGCCCGACAGGTCCCGGCGCAGGTCGGGCAGGATGGCCCGAAGCGCCTCTCGGGCCAGGTCCGTGGGCGCGAACAGCTCGACCCGAATGTGCTCCCCGCGCACGTGAGCCCGCACGGTGACCGGGCCCAGATTGTCGGGACTCACGCTGATGGTCAGCACGTGGTCGCCGTTGGCGGCGCCCACCAGGGTGAACAGGGGTCGGGACACCTGGCCGGCCAGTGGCGCGGGCGGTGCTGCCGGGGCCGAGGCCGGGGCGCCGGGCGGCACAAGGGGGGCGGTGGCCGGGGTGGCCGCCGTGGCCGGCGTGCC